>JAFAAP010000153.1 GCA_023426505.1 Pseudomonadota bacterium | reverse complement strand
GGTGATCGAGAAGGCCAAGCGCCTCGTGGAGCACGGCCGCGACGTGGTCATCCTGCTCGACTCGATCACGCGCCTGGGCCGCGCCTACAACACGGTGGTGCCGTCCTCCGGCAAGGTGCTCACCGGCGGCGTCGACGCCAACGCTCTGCAGCGCCCGAAGCGCTTCTTCGGCGCGGCGCGCAACATCGAGGAGGGCGGTTCGCTCACCATCATCGCCACCGCGCTGATCGACACCGGCTCGCGCATGGACGAGGTGATCTTCGAGGAGTTCAAGGGCACCGGCAACTCCGAGATCATCCTGGACCGCAAGGTTGCCGACAAGCGCACCTTCCCGGCCATCGACATCACCCGCTCCGGAACCCGCAAGGAGGAGCTGCTGGTGCCGAGCGACACGCTCAAGAAGATGTACGTGCTGCGCCGCATCCTCAACCCGATGGGCACCGTGGACGCGATCGAGTTCCTGCTCGACAAGCTGCGGCAGACCAAGTCGAACCAGGAATTCTTCGATTCGATGAACACCTGACGCTCAGTCACTTACAAGACGACCAGACCCCATCCTCGGCCGCGAGGGTGGGGTTTTTCGTTGGGTGCCCTTCCGCCCGTTTGCCGTGACGTAAAGGCAGGAGGCGCGAGGCCTGAACGCGGCGTCTTTCGATGAGGTGCAAGGCTGCGGCCATCTCACCTCTCCTTCGACGAGAGGTCGCGCGCAGCGCGGGTGAGGGGCTGGACGGTTCGAGAACTTACACCGGCGGCGTCGCGCGAACTCTCCTCCCCCTTGCGGGGAGGAGTTGGAGGTGGGGGTGGTGCGACCGGGTGCAACCTTCGTCCAGAGAAGCACTGTCACTCTGGCGAGCCTCTGACTTTCAAGCGCAGCGCTCCGGCTTTGCGACCCCCGCCCTTGTTCCCTCCCCGCAAGGGGGAGGGAACACGCGCCTCATTCTGAAAGGGCGCAACCCCTCACCCGGACCTGCGGTCCGACCTCTCCCTCAGGGAGAGATGAGGGCCATGCCGAGCCCCTTGGTGAATCGGATTTGCCCGTCTGCTTCACGGCCCGCGGCGATCCAGCCGCGTGCCGCGTAGAAGGTCGCGGCCCTGAGGCCCGGTGCGCCGCCGGTGAGGAGCCATGTGGATGCGAGGCCGCGGGAGGCGAGCCAAGCCTCCGCCTGCGCCAGGAACGCCCCTCCGACGCCCCGCCCCTCCATGTCCGGCAGCACGAAGAGCGCGAACACGTCGCCGGGATCCTGCCGCGCCATGGCGAAACCGGCCGGATGTCCGTCCCACAGGGCGAGCCAGGTTCCGGCCTTGGGGCTTTGCACCAGACCGGCGACAGTCTCCGGCGTCATGCCTGCTACAGCAAGCTCGTCGAGGGACATGTGGTTCTCGCGGACGGCGGTCCGGATCGCGAACAGTGTCGGGACGTCGGCAGGGGTGGCAGGGCGTAGGACAAGAGTCATGTCCGCTCATGGTCCGCTGCGGCCGAGGCGTCAAGACCTGAGCCGCCGGGGATGACACTGAAGCGTCTCCGCTTCAGAACACCCCTATGAGCGCCAGGACGACCACAGTCACGACGGCGGAGATCAGCAGCGACCCGGCGCAGCCGAGCCGGTTGGAGAAGAAAAAGAACATCGGGGCTCCGGAGGGAGGACGGTCGGTCGGGCAAAGCCCGCGGGCGACAGCCGGTTCCGGGTCAGCCGGAGAGCATTTCCCTGACCCGTTCCCGCAAGGCCTCTGGGTCGGTCACCGGAAGCGAGCAGCGCATCCCGGCGCAGACCAGAGCCTGGGGTCCTGTGGTCGAGGCTGCGAGGGCCCGGGCCGGGTGCTCCGCATCGAGCGTCTCGGGTTCGGCCGCGAACCGGACGCTGCGGTCGAGATAGGGCAGCCGGAGGGCCGCCGCGCGCAGGTCCTGCGCGCCGTTCCCCGTGACCAGGATCCCGACGCCCCGCAGGTGCAGGTCGAGCGCGTTGAGGATCGAGGTATGACCGAGAGGAGCGGAGCGCGCCACCCCGAGGAGACAGGTCAGCACCGCCTCGGCCCGGTCGTGATCGGCCTGCGAGCCGGTGATCTGGGCCAGCCGCACCAGCGCCTCCGCGAACACGCCGTTGGCGTTCGGCACCGCATCGTCATGGGTGGGTTGCGGCCGGACCACGAGAGGGTCGGCGCCTGCGCCCGTCATCGCCAGAACGCCGGTTTCGGGAACCACGTAGTCGGCCAGCAGGACGTCGCGCCAGGTCTGCGCGTCCTGGAGATAGGCGTCGTCGTCGGTGGCCTCGTGGAGGGCGAGGGCCGCGCGCATCATGGCCGTATGATCAAGGGCGAAACCGGGAAAGATGAGCGATCCGTTCCGCCAGGAATGGCCGAGCTGCTGATCGCGGCTCATCGATTCGCGGATGAAACGATACGCCTTTCGGGCGAGATCTACCCATTCCGGGTGGTCGAGCAGGGGGGTGGCGCGCACGAGCGCGGCGATCATGAGGCCGTTCCAGTCGGCCAACACCTTGTCGTCGAGGCCGGGGCGGATTCGGGCGGCGCGCCTTTCGAGCAACCTCGCCCGCATGTCCCTCAGCCGCTCTTCGACGGCAGGCGGCGCCTCTCCGGCGATCAGCCGGTTTGGGATGTTCGTGCCCTCCCAATTGCCCGACTCGGTCATGTCATAGACTCTGCAGAACAGGTCCGCGTCCCGGCCCAGGACTTCGCGCACCTCCTGTTCGGACCAGACGTAGAAGCGGCCCTCCTCACCCTCCGAATCCGCATCGAGGCTCGACGCGAAGGCTCCGCCCGGCAGGGTCATCTCCCGTGCTAGCCACGCGACGATGCCCTCGGCGGCATCCCGGAAGAGGGGGCGCTTCGTCTCCGCGTAGGCCACGGCGTAGAGTTCTAAGAGCTGCGCGTTGTCGTAGAGCATCTTTTCGAAATGCGGCACGAGCCATTGCGCGTCGACGGAATAGCGGGCGAAGCCGCCGCCGAGATGATCGTGGATGCCGCCGAGGGCCATGCGCTCGAGCGTAAGGAGGAACCGGCTGCGGGCGGCGCCGTCGCCCGTGCGGCGGGCGTGGCGCAAGACGAACTCCAGGATCGGCGGGTTGGGGAATTTGGGCGCACCGGGGAGGCCGCCGTTCTCCGCATCCATGATTCCGGCGAGCCGGGACCCGAGCTGGTCGAGATCGGCCCGGGAGAAAGCCCCCCCGTCGGTCTCCGTCGCCTTGGCGAGGTGATCCTTCAGGGCCGTGGCGTTGTGCCGGATGCGCTCCGGTTCGCTCCGGTAGATGCGGGAGATCTCGTGCAGGATCTGGACGAAGCCCGGACGGCCAAATTTCGACTCCTTCGGAAAATAGGTGCCGCCCCAGAACGGCTCGCCATCGCTGGTCAGGAACATGGTGAGCGGCCAGCCGCCCTGCTCGCCCAGGGCCTGAAGCGCGCTCATATAGACATGGTCGACGTCAGGCCGCTCCTCGCGGTCGACCTTGATATTGACGAAGAGGTCGTTCATCACCGCCGCCACGGCTTCGTCCTCGAAACTCTCGTGGGCCATGACATGGCACCAGTGGCAGGCGGCGTAGCCGATGGAGATCAGGACCGGCTTGTTCCTGGCCCGCGCCTCGGCAAAGGCCTCCGGGCCCCATTCCCACCAGTGGACGGGATTGTCCCGATGCTGCAGGAGGTAAGGGGAGGAGGCGTCCTTCAGGCGGTTCATCGGCCCTGCTCCTGCTGGCATTGATGTCGTGGCGGGGTGCCGCCCGTTCGGAACCGACACCTTCTTCTTCAGTGTAAACCCTTTCGGCCCTCAAGGTTCACGCCCATGCGCTCGGACGACACCATCTTCGCTACGGCATCCGGCCACGGTCGTTCGGCCGTCTGCCTGATCCGGATCAGCGGCCGGAACAGTCGATTCATCCTCGAAATGATGGCGGGCGGCGTGCCCGCCCCGCGCCGGGCCGTCGTGCGGATTCTGAGGGATCCTGCCTCCGGCGAGCCGCTCGACCAGGCGCTCGTGCTGTGGATGCCGGGGCCGCAGAGCTTCACCGGAGAGGACCAAGCCGAGCTTCACATCCATGGCGGCCTCGCCACCCGGACGGCGGTGCTGCGGGCGCTGGGCTCGCTCGACGGATGCCGGCCGGCGGAGGCCGGGGAGTTCACCCGCCGGGCCTTCCTCAACGGCCGGATGGATCTGAGCCGGGTCGAGGGTCTGGCTGACCTCATCGACGCCGAGACCGAGGCGCAAAGGCGTCAGGCCCTGGTTCAGCTCGGAGGCCGGCTCGGCCATGCGGCCGAAACCTGGCGGGAGGAGATCCTCGGGGTTCTGACCCTGCTGGAGGCCTGCCTCGACTTCTCGGACGAGGGGGATGTCCCGCCTGATCTGGAGACGGAGATCACCGGCCGCCTCGCCCGTCTGCGGGACGATTTCCACCGGGTGCTGGCGAACCGCAGCGGCGAGCGGGTTCGCGAAGGCCTGACCGTGGTGCTCGCTGGTCCGCCGAATGCCGGCAAGTCGACCCTGCTCAATGCCCTGGCGCGGCGGGACGTCGCCATCGTGTCGCCGATCGCCGGGACCACCCGCGACGTGATCGAGGTTCATTGCGACCTTGGTGGCCTGCCGGTGGTGATCGTCGATACGGCGGGACTGCGCGAGAGCGAGGACCTCATCGAGCAGGAGGGTGTGGCTCGCGCTCGCGCCCGCGCCCGCGACGCCGATGTGGTGCTCTGGCTCGTTCCGCCCGAGGGAGGGGAGGGGGAGCCGCCGCAGGCGCGGCGCTTGATCAGGGTCGCCACGAAGGCGGATCTGAACCGGGGCCGTCATGGCGACGGCCTTGCCCTGTCGGCCGCTAGCGGAGAGGGGATGCCGGAGCTGATCCGGACCTTGGAGGCGGAGGCTCAGGCCGTGCTCGGACAAGGCGACGCGGTGCTCACCCGCGAGCGCCATCGCAGAGCCCTGGAGCGGGCGGGAGAGTCCATCGCGAGAGGGCTTGCGATGATGACAGTGAGCGGGCCTCTGGAACTCATCGCCGAGGAGGTCCGCCTTGCAGCCCGCGCGGTTGGGGAGATCACGGGCCGGGTCGATGTGGAGCATGTGCTCGACCGGCTCTTCTCCAGCTTCTGCATCGGAAAGTGAGCCATGATGAGGCCGCGATGCTGTGGCCTAAGCAGGGGAATGGTGTGTGGATCGGGGCCTGACAAGCGTCTGAGAATCGGTGCATAGACTGTGGACGACCGCGTCGTTGGAGTGGATGTTTCACGTGAAACATTTTGTCCTTTGACCCGGATCCGAACAGGCCGTAGACGCCTGTCCTGGAGATACGAATGACCCAACATTTCGACGTGATCGTTGTCGGCGGTGGACATGCCGGCGCCGAGGCTGCGGCTGCCTCAGCGCGCATGGGTGCGCGCACCGCCCTCGTCACTCATATGGCCGTGACCATCGGCACCATGTCCTGTAACCCGGCCATCGGTGGGCTCGGAAAGGGACATCTCGTCCGTGAGATCGACGCGCTCGACGGTGTCATGGGCCGCATCGCCGACCGGGCCGGCATCCAGTTCCGCTTGCTCAACCGACGCAAGGGGCCGGCCGTCCGCGGCCCCCGGACCCAAGCCGACCGCAAACTATATGCCCGCGCCATGCAGGCCGAACTGTCCCGCACGCCTAACCTCGCCATCGTCGAAGGCGAGGCCGACGACCTGATCACGACGGATGACCGGGTGACCGGACTGCTTTTGACCGATGGGCGCACCCTCGCCTGCGGCGCCGTCGTCATCACCACCGGGACCTTCCTGTCGGGGCTGATCCATATCGGCGAGCGCAAGATCCCGGCAGGCCGCATGGGCGAGCGCCCTTCGCTTGGCCTGCCGAAGACGTTCGCTCGGCTTGGCTTCACCCTCGGCCGTTTGAAGACCGGGACCCCGCCGCGCCTCGATGGCCGCACCATTGACTGGGCCGGGATCGAGAAGCAGGCGGCCGACGACGAGCCGGTGCCGTTCTCCCATCTGACCGGCAAGATCGCCACGCCTCAGATCGAGTGCGGTATCACCCGCACGACCTCCGGAATCCACGAGCTGATCCGCGCGAACCTCCACCGGGCGCCGATGTATGCGGGCGATATCCAGGGCAGAGGGCCGCGCTATTGCCCGTCGATCGAGGACAAGGGGGTGCGCTTCGCCGACCGGGAGACGCACCAGATCTTCCTGGAGCCGGAGGGCCTCGACGACATCACAGTCTACCCGAACGGGATCTCGACCTCCCTCCCGGAGGACGTGCAACTCGCCCTGCTGCCGCAGATCCCGGGCCTTGAGAAGGTCAGGATGATCCAGCCGGGCTATGCGATCGAGTACGACTATGTCGATCCGCGCAACCTGACCGCAAGCTTGGAGACCAAGGCGGTGAAGGGTCTCTTCCTGGCCGGCCAGATCAACGGCACGACAGGCTACGAGGAAGCCGCCGCCCAGGGGCTGGTCGCTGGCCTCAATGCGGCCCGGCGTGCAGCCGGACAGGACGGCACTGTCTTCGACCGGGCCGAGTCCTACATCGGCGTTCTCATCGACGACCTGATTACCCGGGGCGTCAGCGAGCCGTACCGCATGTTCACCTCGCGCTCCGAATACCGGCTGAGCCTGCGCATCGATAATGCGGACGAGCGGCTGACCCCGAAGGGTCTCGAACTCGGCTGCGTCGGGCGGGAGCGGGCGGAGCATTTCGGCCGGTCACAGGAGGAGATTCGGCGCGTGGCCGAGCAGCTTCGCAGTCTCACGGCCACTCCTAAGGAGGCGGCGCGTCAGGGACTCGAGCTGAACCAGGACGGTATCCGCCGCAGCGCTTACCAGCTTCTCTCCTATCCGCATATCGGCTGGGACGACTTGGCTCGGCTCTGGCCGGAGCTGGGCTCCGTGTCCAGCCTCGTGCGCGAGCGTCTCGAGACGGACGCCACCTACGCGGTCTACATGGACCGGCAGCAGGCCGATATCGCGGCCTACCGCCGCGACGAGGGCATCGTGCTGGAGGAGGGGCTCGACTTCCGCAGCCTTCCGGGGCTGTCGAATGAGATCAAGGCCAAGCTGGACCTCGTACGCCCGGCGACCCTGGGTCAGGCCGCTCGCATCGAGGGCATCACGCCAGCGGCTCTCACATTGCTAGCGGCGCATGCCCGGAAGCTCTCGGCCGAGGTGCCGAGCGAGACCGCCGCATGAGCAACTCTTCCTCCGCAGCCGGTCTCGGTCATCTCGATGCCTTCGATGTTTCACGTGAAACAAAGGAGAGGCTCGCCCTGCTTGAGCGCGAGCTTCGCCGCTGGCAGGCGATCAAGAACCTCGTCGGACCGGGCACCCTCGATCACATCTGGGATCGCCACATCATCGATTCGCTCCAAATCCTCGACCTTGCACCCGACGCCAAAACCTGGCTCGACCTCGGCTCGGGCGCCGGATTTCCCGGACTCGTTCTCGCCATCGCCGGGTTCGAGCGGGGCCTGAAGGTCGACCTGGTCGAGAGCAATTCGCGTAAATGTGCCTTCCTGCGCCAGATTGCCCGTCTCACCGGCGTGCACGCCACCGTGCACGAAGCGCGGCTCGAAACCGTCATTCCGGGCTTCGTCGGCAAGTCCGATGTCGTTTCCGCCCGGGCCCTGGCCTCCCTGTCGCAGCTCCTCGACTGGACCGCGCCGCTGTTGAAAGCGGGGACTATGGGCCTCTTCCCCAAGGGCCGCGATGCCGAGATTGAATTGACCGAGGCCCGCAAATCGTGGACATTCGACGTCAAGATCCTGCCAAGCCGGACCGATTCCGAAGCCAGGATTCTCCGCATCACTTCCATTGAGAGTCGTTCATGACCACCGACCGCACCGGACCCGACGCAGGAGCGCCGGCACAGCCCCGCATTCTGGTTCTCGCCAACCAGAAGGGTGGCGTCGGAAAGACCACCACGGCCATCAACCTGGGCACGGCGCTCGCGGCCATCGGCGAGAAGGTTCTGATCCTCGACCTCGACCCGCAGGGCAACGCCTCGACCGGCCTCGGCATCGATCGCAAGAGCCGCCGGGTCTCGACTTATCACGTGCTCACCGGAGAATCGTCGCTTGAGAGCGCCATCACTGAGACGGTGGTGCCGGGCCTCTTCGTCGCGCCGTCGACTCTCGACCTCCTCGGGGTCGAACTCGAGATCGCGAGCCAGCGCGACCGCGCTCACCGTCTGCGCAACGCGATCAAGGGTCTGATGGCCCAGGATGTAACTAATCCCTTTACCTATATTTTGATCGACTGCCCGCCTTCGCTGAATCTTTTGACCATCAATGCGTTGACGGCTGCTGACGCCGTTCTGGTGCCTCTCCAATGCGAATTCTTCGCGCTGGAAGGCCTCAGCCAGCTGCTCAAGACGGTCGAGCAGGTCCGATCGGCCCTCAATCCCAAGCTGACCATCCACGGGGTCGTGCTGACCATGTTCGACCCGCGCAACAACCTCTCCGGCCAGGTGGTGGCCGACGTGCGCCAGTTCATGGGCAGCAAGGTCTACGAAACCATGATCCCCCGGAACGTGCGCGTGTCCGAGGCGCCGTCGCACGGCAAGCCGGTCCTGCTCTACGATCTGAAATGCGCCGGGTCGCAGGCCTATCTGCGGCTCGCATCCGAAATCATCCAGCGCGAGCGCGCCCTGCGCGCCGCGTGAGTTCCCAACACAATCGAGAGACAGGTATGGCAGACGAAGGCAAGTCGCGTTTGGGCCGGGGACTGGCGGCGCTCATCGGCGAGGTCGGGGACGAGATGACCGTGGTCGAGCGCGGCCGCGGCCAGCGCAAGGTCCCGGTCGAGTTTCTGCGCCCGAACCCGCGCAACCCGCGAAAAGTTTTCGAGGATGGAGAGCTCAAGGAGCTCACCCAGTCGATCCGCGACCGCGGCATCATCCAGCCGATCGTGGTCCGGCCGATGCCGAACACGCCCGACGCCTACGAAATCGTCGCCGGCGAGCGCCGCTGGCGCGCCGCCCAAGCCGCGGGCCTGCACGAGGTGCCGGTGGTGATCGTCGAGATCGACGACAAGACCTCCCTCGAATACGCGATTCTGGAGAACGTCCAGCGCGCCGACCTCAACCCGATCGAGGAGGCGGAAGGCTATTCGCGCCTCATGGCGGAGTTCTCCTACACCCAGGAGAACCTCTCCAAAATCATCGGCAAGAGCCGCAGCCACATCGCCAACATGATGCGCCTGACGGACCTGCCGCAGCCGGTGAAGAAGCTGCTCATCGACCGCCAGATCAGTGCCGGCCACGGCCGCGCGCTCCTGGCCGTGAGCGATCCGGTCGGCACCGCCAAGCGGATCCTCGACCAGGGCCTCAGCGTCCGCCAGGTCGAGGAGATCGCGCAAGGAGACCAGGGCAAGCCGCCGAAGCTGGAGACCAAGTCGGCCGTGAAGCCCGTGAAGGACCCGGACACCCGCGCCCTCGAAAAGGCCCTCCAGGACGTGCTCGGCCTCACGGTCTCCATCGACCACAAGGGGCAGGGCGGCGAGCTGCGCATCCGCTACAAGACCCTGGAGCAGCTCGACGGGTTATGCCGCCGGCTCAATCCGTAAAGGCCCACAGCAAGACGCCCGTCCGGTTCCACCTGACGGGCGTTGTATCGTCTGCGTCCGGGTTGTGACCGGACTAGGACCCCGATTTCGGGTCCTGCTTGGCGAAATAGGCCGCCAGGGCCTCGATCTCCTCGTCGGAGAGACGCTTCGCCATCACCATCTGAGGGTTCTGCCGCTCGCCGCTGCGGAAGAGGCGCAGCTGGGTCGAGAGGTCGTGAACCGGTCGCCCGGCCAGCGCGGGCACTCCCTGCACCTGCGGCTTGCCGGTCTCCCCGTGGCAGGACATGCACAATTCCAGCTTGTCGCTGACGTCCTGCGCCGCGGCCGGGCCGAACGGGCTACAAGCGAGAAGCAACACCGCGACCTGTCCGGCGAACAAGCGAAACACCAAGGCACATCCTCCCACTCCGAGACGATCCGGCACAACCATACCGCGGCTTCCTGAACGCAGCGTAACACGGAGCCTTCCGGCTTGCCCTCCTCCGGCGACTGCGCTCTCATGGCAAGAGTGGTGACCTGACGTCATCATCCCAATGATACGAATTCTCAGGGAGACGCCATGCCTTTCGCCTCAAGCCCCACCCGCCGCCGCGTCCTCGGCCTCGCCCTCGGCTTCACGGCCTCGCTGGCTTCGGGCGCCGCCTTGGCGCAGGCAGCCTATCCGCAGCGGCCGGTCCGCCTCATCGTGCCCTTTACGGCAGGCGGCACCACCGACATCTTCGCGCGGCTCGTGGGCGAGAAGCTGTCGGCATCGCTCGGGCAGCAGTTCATCATCGACAACCGGGGCGGGGCAGGGGGCAACATCGGCACCGATGCGGTCGCGAAGGCGGAGCCCGACGGCTACACGCTGGTCATGGGCACGGTCGGCACCCACGCGATCAATCCGAGTCTCTACGCCAAGATGCCCTACGACGCGCTCACCGACTTCGCACCGGTCGCCTACGTGGCGGGCGTGCCGAACCTGATGGTGGTGAGCCCCAAGAAGGTGAAGGCGACGAGCGTGCAGGAGTTCATCGCCGAGGCCAAGGCTGCGCCCGGCAAATTCACCATGGCGTCCTCGGGCAACGGCACCTCGATCCATCTCTCGGGCGAGCTCTTCAAGCAGATGACCGGAATCGAGATGCCCCACGTGCCCTATCGCGGCAGCGGACCGGCCGTGAACGACCTCATCGGCGGCCAGGTGGACGTGATGTTCGACAACCTGCCGTCCTCCATCGAGCAGGTCCGCGCCGGCAACCTCCGGGCGCTCGCCGTCACCTCGGCCCAGCGCTCGCCGGCCGTTCCCGACAAGCCGACCCTGGCGGAAGCGGGCCTGCCCGGCTTCGAGGCCTCGAGCTGGTTCGCGCTCTTCGCCCCGAAGGGCACGTCGCCCGAGATCGTCGCCAAGCTGAACCAGGAGGTCCGCAAGGCGCTGGAAACCCCGGAACTCCAGAAGCGGTTCGCGGATCTCGGCGGCGAGATCAAGCCGATGAGTCCCGACGAACTCGCGGCCTATGTGAAGGCGGAGCACGAGAAATGGGCCAAGGTGGTGAAGGCCTCCGGCGCCAAGGTCGATTGACCTCGGGGTGCCGGCCCGGACGGGAGCGGCGCGATGGAGCCTGACGGGCTGACCATCCGGGTCATGGATCGGACGGATCTCGACCGCGCGCTCCTTTGGGCGGCGGCCGAAGGCTGGAATCCGGGCCTCGGTGATGCCGAGTGCTTCCAGGCCGCCGACCCGGACGGATTCCTGGTCGGCTGTCTCGGCGACGAGCCGGTGGCGTCGATCTCCGTCGTGCGCTACTCCGCGGGCTTCGGGTTCCTGGGCCTCTACATCGTCCGGCCGGACCGGCGCGGGCGCGGCTTCGGGCATCGGCTGTGGCAGGAGGGCATGGCGTATCTCGACGGCTGCACCGTCGGTCTCGACGGCGTCGTGGCCCAGCAGCCCAACTACGCCAGGTCCGGCTTCGTCCTGGCGCATCGCAACGTGCGCTACGGCGGGACGCCAGGACTTCAGGCCCCGTCCGACATCCGCCTGCAGGCGATCGGGCCGAGGCTCACGGAGGCGGTTCTCACCTACGACCGCTCGTTGTTCCCGGCGTCGCGGGAGGCCTTCCTGCGCTGCTGGCTCTGGCCGGAAAGCCGCGCCGCCCTGGCCTTCGTGGACGACGGGGCCCTCAAGGGCTACGGCGTCCTGCGCGAATGCGGGAGCGGCTTCAAGATCGGGCCGCTCTTCGCCGATCATGAGGAGGCGGCCTCCCTCCTGCTCCAGGCCCTCGCGGCGAAGGCGGATGGCGCCCCGGTCTTCCTCGACCTGCCGGAGCCGAACGAGGCGGCCGTCCGGCTCGCGACCCGCCATGGGCTCGCGCCGGTCTTCGAGACGGCCCGCATGTACCGCGGACCCGCGCCCGAGCTGCCGCTGGCGCGGATCTACGGCATCACGACCTTCGAGCTGGGGTGACGGCAGGATCCGCTGCCGGTCGACGTTAGAGCCAGTGATTGCGGCGAAAGCGCCAGTACAGCCAGCCGCAGACCAGAGCGATCACGGCGAGCACGAGGGCGTAGCCGTATTTCCAGTGCAGCTCGGGCATGACGTCGAAGTTCATGCCGTAGAGGCCCGCGACCGCCGTCGGGACCGCCAGGATGGCCGCCCAGGCCGCGAGCTTGCGGGTGATTTCGGTCTGCTGGGCCTGACCCGTCATCAGGCTGGTCTCGAACGCGAAGGCCAGCACCTCGCGTAAGGACTCGATTTCCTCCTGCACCCGGCGGATATGGTCGGAGACGTCGCGGAAGAGCGGCTGCATGGCCGAATCGATCCCCGGAAGGCCGGGCTGCTCAAGTCGTCGGCAGACCTCCACCAGCGGGACTGCGGCATTGCGCAGCCGCAGGAGATCCCGGCGCAGCTGGTAGATCCGGGTCATCTGATCGCGGGACGCGTTGTCAGCGAGCACGCTGTCCTCGATCTCCTCGACCTCCGCCTGGATGGTCTCGATCACCGGCATGTAGTTGTCGACGATGAAGTCGAGAATGGCATAGAGGATGAAATCCTCGCCTTCCGAGAACGCCTTCGGGGCCGCCTCGCAGCGCTCGCGCACGGGGGTATAGGTGGTCGAGGCCCCATGGCGGACGGACACCACGTAGCCGCGTCCGACGAAGAGATGGGTCTCGCCGAAGGCGATGCGCCCGCCGACCATCTGGGCGGTGCGAGCGACCACGAAGAGGGCCTCGCCATATTGCTCGATCTTGGGCCGCTGATGCGCCTTGAGCGCATCCTCGATCGCGAGCTCATGCAGGCCGAACTCCTTCTGCACCTGGCGCAGGAGGTCCAGGTCCGGTTCGTGCAGGCCGATCCAGACCACGTGCCGGGGCTTGCGCGCCCACTCACCGGCCTCTGCGATCGGGATGTCGGCGATGCGCCGCCCGGCCGCATAGACCGCGGAGGCGACCACGCCGGGGCCGTGGGTCGGAAGCGGACCAAGCTTGAGGGCGTTCGTCATGCCTCATCAACGCGCAGAGCCGTCCGCCGGTCCCATGCCCGAGGGGATTGGTCGCGTCCGGGGAAGGCAGCATCCGCCTTGCCGGGCGATTGTCCTACCGCCGTGCCGCCCGCGCGAGGTCGAGCAGGGTCTTGGCTGCGATCGTGTCGTCGAGGTCGGACAGGCGGCGGGTTTCCAGAAGGCTCGCCTGCAGGAGCTGGATCGCATGCCGGAGGCTGTCGGAGGTCCAGCGCTGGAGATGGCGCTCGATCAGGGGCTTGCGGCGGAAATGCAGGGCGCGCATGCCCTCGACCACGGCGCCGACCGGCCGGCCCTCCTCGACCGCAAGGCGCGCCGGCAGCAGCATCAGGGCGTGGCGCAGGGCTGCGCCGAGCACGGTCGAGGCGTTCACGCCTTCCGCCGCGAGCCGGCGGGAGCCGGTCTCGAGCCCGGTGCCGTCGCCCCCGAAGGCGGCGTCGACCACCGAATCCATGGCGAGGCTCGACACGTCGCTCATGATCGCATCCACGTCCGCCAGGGTAATCTCGGACTGGCCGCGGGCGTAGAGCATCAGCTTGGCGAGCTCTCCGCGGGTGGCGAGGCGGTCGCCGCCGAGGCTCGCCAAAAGGGCGGTGCGGGCCTCGCGGCCGATGGAGAAGCCGTTCTGCTTCAGGGTCTCGTCGACCACCATCCCGAGATCCTTGCCGGAATCCGCGTAGCAGGGAAGGGCAAGGGCCTTCTGAGACTTCTCGCACAGGGTGCGCAGCGGCGAGGATTTCTGGAGGTCGCCGCCCTCGATCACGATGACCGTATCCTGCAGCTCGCCCTTGAGGACGGTATCGACGGCGGGCGCGATGTTGCGCGAGGTCGACTTGATCCAGAGGGCCCGCTTGCCGCCGAACAGCCCCATGGTGCCGGCCTCGTCCGCGAGCCGGCCGGGATCGGCCGCGATATCGTCGCCGTCGATGCGGATCAGCTGAAACGGATCGGCCGGATCGGTCACCGAGCGCTCGGCCAGGGCCTTCGCCCGCTCGTTGATGAGGCCGATATCTGGTCCGTAGAACAGGAAGACGCCGATGCGCGGATCGGGGCGCCGCAGCGCCCCTTCCACGTCACCGGCTTTCACGGCCACCATGGCGGCTTATCGGCGCAAGAGTTCCGCCTGAAGGCGGGTCTTGACCTGCTCGGCCAGTTCCTTGGCGAGGCGGATCTCCGCGTCGCGGCCGGCGCGCACCGTGGCGAAGCGCTGCTCGAAGCGGTCGTAGGAGGCCGACTGCGTTGCGACGCCGGTGGTGATCACCGTCGGACCTTCCTTCAGGGTGTAGGTGAGGTTGCCGGTGAGCGTCGCCGAAAGCGCGCGCCCGGACACGCTGTCGACGACCGGCGTGCTGAGCGACTGTGTGTAGGACAGGTTCAGCACGTAGCGCTTCGGCAGGTCGGAGCCCGATCCGTTGAGGGCATAGATCAGCTCGCTGCGCAGGTAGTGGCCGAAGCGGGCATAGGTGTCCGGCCACTGGACTTCGGGCACCTCGATCGAGGCCAGCATGGTTTGCAGCGACTGGCCGGAGGCCGTCGGCCCGTGGAGGGGACGGAAGCAGGCGGACAGGCCGAGAGAGAGGCCCGCGACGAGAGCGACGCGGGCAAGGCCCCTGAAATTAAGCGACGACATTCACGATCCTCTGGGGAACGACGATGATCTTGCGGGCAGGCTTGCCTTCCATAGCCTTTTGCACGGCATCAAGCGAGAGCACGGCCGCCTCGATGGCGGCCTGATCCGCGTTGCGGGCGACCGTGACGTCGGCGCGCTTCTTGCCGTTGACCTGCACGGGCAGGGTGATGGTGTCCTCCACCAGGAGGGCGCGCTCCACCGCCGGCCAGGGGGCCTCGGCTGCGAGGCCCGGCTGGCCCATCACCTGCCAGGACTCCTCGGCCAGATGCGGCATCATCGGAGCGAGGAGCTGCACGAAGATGCGTCCGGCCTCCCGGAAGGCTTCGGCCAGGCCCGGCTCGTCGGCGGTCTTGGAGCGGGCCAGCAGGTCCTGCAGGCTGTTGGCGAGCTCGTAGATCTGCGCCACGCAGCGGTTGAAGCGCAGGCGCTCCACGTCCTCCTCGACGGCGGCCAGCGCCTTGTGGGCGGCCTTGCGCACGGCGGTGCCGATCGGTCCCTCGGCCGCGCGCCCGTCGCCGGCGCTGCGGTCGGCGATCTCGCCGACGAGGCGCCACACGCGCTGCACGAAGCGGCCCGCGCCCTGCACGCCCTCCTCCGTCCAGATCACGTCGCGCTCCGGCGGCGAGTCGGACAGCATGAACCAGCGGGCCGTGTCGGCCCCATAGGACGCAATGATCTCGTCCGGATCGACCGTGTTCTTCTTGGACTTCGACATCTTCTCGATCGAGCCGATCTCGATCGGCGCGCCGGTCGTCACATGGACGGCCTTGCGAGCCGTGCCGTCGGACTCGATGCGCACGTCGCCGGGCAGCACCCAGGCGCCGCTCTGGTCCTTGTAGGTCTCGTGCACCACCATGCCTTGCGTGAACAGGCCCGCGAAGGGCTCGTCCAGGCTCACGTGACCGGCCTTCTTCATCGCGCGGGTGAAGAAGCGCGAATAGAGCAGGTGCAGGATCGCGTGCTCGATGCCGCCGATATACTGGTCCACCGGCAGCCAGGAATCGACCACCGAGCGCTCCACGGGCAGGTCCGCGAGGTTCGGGTCGGTGAAGCGCGCGAAGTACCAGGACGAGTCCACGAAGGTGTCCATGGTGTCGGTCTCGCGCCGGGCCTTCCCGCCGCAATGCGGGCAGTCCACGTGCTTCCAGGTCGGGTGCCGGTCGAGCGGGTTGCCGGGCACGTCGAAGGACACGTCCTCGGGCAGCACCACGGGCAGCTGGTCCTTCGGCACCGGCACGACGCCGCAGGCGTCGCAGTGGATGATCGGGATCGGGCAGCCCCAGTAACGCTGGCGCGAGATGCCCCAGTCGCGCAGGCGGAAGTTCACTTTGCGCTCGCCCACCGGCCGGTTGGCGCGGGTCTCGGATTCCAGGCGGCGGGCGACCTCCTCCTTGGCCTCCTGGATCGTCATGCCGTCCAGGAAGCGGGAATTGATCATCCGGCCCTCGCCGTCATAGGCCTCGTCGGTGATCACGAAGGCAGCCGGGTCCTGGTCCGGCGGGCACACCACGGGGGTGTTGCCCAGGCCGTACTTGTTGACGAAGTCCAGGTCGCGCTGGTCGTGGGCCGGGCAGCCGAAGATGGCGCCGGTGCCGTATTCCATCAGGATGAAGTTCGCGACGTAGACAGGCAGCGTCCAGTTCGGGTCGAACGGGTGCTGTGCCCGGATGCCGGTGTCGAAGCCGAGTTTTTCCGCCTTCTCGATGGCCTCTTGGGCGGTGCCGATGCGCTTGCACTCCTCGATGAAGGCGGCGAGCTCCGGGTTCTTCTCGGCGGCCGCGCGGGCGAGCGGATGGTCGGGCGCGACCGCCATGAACTTCGCGCCGAACAGGGTGTCGGGGCGCGTCGTGTAGATCTCCAGCTCGCTCTCGCCGTTCGGGGTCGTGCCGGTCTCAAGGGCGAAGCGCACCAGCAGGCCCTCGGAGCGGCCGATCCAGTTGCGCTGCATCAGGCGCACCTTCTCGGGCCAGCGGTCCAGCTCCTCGAGCTTGGCGTTCAGGTCCTCAGCATAGTCGGTGATCTTGAAGAACCACTGGGTCAGCTCGCGGCTCTCCACCAGGGCGCCGGAGCGCCAGCCGCGCCCGTCGATCACCTGCTCGTTCGCCAGCACGGTCTGGTCCACCGGGTCCCAGTTCACCTTGGCGGTCTTGCGGTCGACGAGCCCGGCCTCCAGGAAGTCTAGGAACATGCGCTGCTGGTGCTTGTAGTACGACGGATCGCAGGTGGCGATCTCACGGCTCCAGTCGATGGCCAGGCCCATGGACTGCAGCTGCGCCCGCATGGTGGCGATGTTGGCGTAGGTCCATTCCTTCGGGTGGACCTTGTTCTGCATGGCGGCGTTCTCGGCCGGCATGCCGAAGGCGTCCCAGCCCATCGGGTGCAGCACGTTGAAGCCCTTCGCGCGCTTGTAGCGCGCCACCACGTCGCCCATGGTGTAGTTGCGGACGTGGCCCATGTGGATGCGCCCGGACGGATACGGGAACATCTCAAGCACGTAGTATTTCGGCCGCGGGTCATTGTTGGGGGTCTTGAACAGGTCGCGCTCGTTCCAGACCTTCCGCCATTTCGGCTCGGCTTCCTTGGCGTTGTAGCGCTCAGGCCTCATTTTTCGTCACTATCCGTCAGCTAAAAGTCGAAGCGGCTTGCGCCGCCGGGTTGCGGCGGACTAGGACACAGCTCTCCCGCGCGGTCAACGGCTTCGCGCGCGTGAGGGCCCCCAAGAGGATGCATATGAGCGATCACGACCCGGTCCAAGGCCTGAACGAGGTGCGCGCCGCCATCCGGCGCGCCGCGTCCGACTACGACCGCGACCCCGCCTCCGTTACCCTGGTGGCGGTGTCCAAGACCTTTCCGGCGGACGACATCGAGCCCGTGCTGGCGGCGGGCCAGCGGGTCTTCGGCGAAAATTACGTGCAGGAGGCCAAGACCAAGTGGCCGCCGCTGCGCGAGCGCTACGCGGATGTCGAGCTCCACCTGATCGGGCCGCTGCAATCGAACAAGGCCAAGGAGGCGGTGTCCCTCTTCGACGTGATCCACACCCTCGACCGGCCCTCGCTCGCCGAGGCGCTGGCGAAGGAGATCGCGAAATCCGGCAGGAAGCCCCGCCTGCTGGTCCAGGTGAACACCGGCGAGGAGCCGCAGAAGGGCGGCGTGGCGCCTGCGCAAGTCGACGCCTTCCTGGAAGCCTGCCGCACGACTTACGGGCTCGAGATCGAGGGCCTGATGTGCATCCCGCCGGCCGAGGACCCGCCCTCGCCGCATTTCGCCCTGCTCAACCAGATCGCTAAGCGCCACGGCCTCAAGACCCTCTCCATGGGCATGAGCGCCGATTTCGACGAGGCGATCCAGCTCGGTGCCACTCATGTGCGGGTGGGGAGCGCGATCTTCGGGACCCGGCCGCGGAAGGCTTGATCCCGACCCAGCCGTCCTACAGGGTCGCGGCGATCCGCCCGACCTCCGCCAACACCGCGTTGCGCTGCTCGTCCGTCGCCTTGGCCTCGGCATAGTAGGCGGCGACCAGGATCGGGCCGCGGCCGGGCGGCCAGAGGATCGCGATGTCGTTGGCGGCGCCGTTGTCGCCGGTGCCGGTCTTGTCGCCGACGCGCCAGTCCCTGGGGAGCGCGGCGCGGATGCGCCTGTCGCCGGTCTTGTTGGCGACCAGCCAGGCGATGAGCTGCTCGCGCGATGGGCCCGACAGCGCCTCGCCGAGAAGCAACGTGCGCATCGTCCCGAGCATGGCGCCCGGCGTGGTGGTGTCGCGCGGATCGCCGGGCGTCGCCTCGTTCAGGGCGGTCTCGATCCGGTCGAGGCGCGTCATGGAATCCCCGAGCGAGCGCGCATAAGCCGTCAAGGCCGCAGGCCCGCCGAAGCTCTCGAGCATGAGGTTGCCGGCGGTGTTGTCGCTCAAGGTGATCGCCGCCTCGCAGATCTGAGCCATGGTCATGCCGGTGCCGACGTGCTTTTCCGTGACGGGCGACCAGCGCACGAGATCGGCCTTCGCGAAGGTCACGCGGCGGTCGAGGCGCTCCTCGCCGCGATCGACCCGGGCGAGCACGAGGGCGACCGCGAGGGCCTTGAACGTGCTGCACATCGCAAAGCGCTCCCCGGCCCGGTGCTCGATCCGCCGGCCCGTCTGCGTGTCGAGGATGGCGACCCCGAGACGGCCGCCGTGCCGGCGCTCCAGGTCCACGAGGCGCGCCCTGACATCCTGCGCGGCGGCCCGGCCGGCAAGGGCCGTAAACGCCACCAGGGAGCCGGCGAGCGCCGTCCGGCGGGTGATCTGGAACGTCTTGTCTGTCGCCATGATGAAGAGCCCTGTCGTTACGGAGGCAACTCGGCTATAGCCGGGCCGGAATGCTGAATGAAGTGACATGTCTTCAGCTCCGGCTGAACGGCATTCAGGGGGATTTGCATGGATTGGCGACGGCTCGACCTGAACCTGCTGAAGGTTCTGGGATGCATGCTCGAAGAGCGCAGCGTCGCCCGCACGGCCGAGCGGCTCTTCATCACGCCCTCCGCCGTAAGCCATGCGCTCGCCCGCCTGCGACGCGCCTTCGGGGACCCGCTCTTCGTGCGCACCGGCGCCCTCATGGTGCCGACGCCCCGCGCGGCGGCGCTTGAACGCTCTCTGGCGGTCTTCACCGCGAGCCTCGACCTCCAACTCGACCCGTCGCGGGCGGGCGACGAGGCCTTCGACCCCGCCCGCTCGACCCGCAACATCCGGCTCGTGGCGCCCGGCGCCCTCGACCTCAGCCTCGTCCCGCGAATCGTCGCGGCCATGCGCGAGGCGGCGCCCGGCATGACGCTCGCGGTCGAGCCCTTCGAGCGGCGCAGCTACGAGAACGACCTCGCGGGCGGTCGCGTCGATTTCGTGCTCTCGGTCGGCGGGCACACGCTCGCCAGCGACAATGTGGGGGCGGCGGTGGTGCGCGAGGACGAGCTCGTGGTGCTGGTCGGCCCGAAATCGAAGCTCTACGACGGTCCCGCCACCATCGACACGGCCGCGTATCTCGCGCAGGCCCAGGTCTATCCGCTCCCCTGGCCGGTAATGCAGAATTATCTCGACGTGGTCCTGGCCCGCAGCGGCAAGCGCCGGAACTTCTCCCTGCTCCTGTCGAGCTATGCGGGTCTGGGCGAGGTGCTGGCCGGGACCGACCTGATCGCGTCGCTGCCCGACCACACCGCGGCCGTGCTGGTGCGGAGCCATCCGAGCTTGAGGCTCCTGCGGATGACTCCCGTGCGGCGCTCGGACCTCACCCTGCTCTGGTCGCAGGCGGGCCAGCAGGAGCCTGCGCTCCGCTGGATGAAGTCCGTCATCGCGACGGCCGCCGCGGAGTAGGGGGCGCTTAGGCGGTCGCCTGCCTCTCGCTGTCGAGCTGCCCCATCTGGGCCGCCGGGTAGCGGTCTCCGGCGGCGGCGCCCTTCGGCACGGCCCGCTCGATCGCCGCGACGTCCTCCGGCGTCAGGGTCACATCCGCAGCCGCGAGGGCCTCCTCCAGCCGGTCGCGGCGGCGTGCGCCGATCAGCGGGACGATGTCGTCGCCGCGGGTCGCCACCCAGGCGATGGCGATCTGCGCCACGGTCACGCCCTTCGCCTCGGCCACCCGGCGCAGCGCCTCCACGAGCGCCAGGTTCCGCTCGACGTTTCCTTCCTGGAAGCGGGGGCTGTGGGCCCGGAAGTCCCCGGCTCCGGGCTTCCCGTCCGGCCAGTGCCCGCTGATCAGCCCGCGGGAGAGCACGCCATAGGCCGTGATGCCGATGCCGAGCTCCCGGCAGGCGGGCAGGATCTCGTCCTCGATCCCGCGGGAGATCAGGGAATACTCGATCTGCAGGTCGCAGATCGGGTGCACGGCGGCGGCCCGGCGGATCGTCTCGGCCCCGACCTCGGAGAGGCCGATATGGCGCACGTAGCCCGCCTTCACCATATCGGCGATGGCCCCGATCGTGTCCTCGATCGGCACCTGCGGGTCGAGGCGGGCCGGGCGGTAGATGTCGATGGTCTCGACCCCGAGGCGCTTGAGCGAATAGGCGAGAAAATTCTTCACGGCGCTCGGACGGGCGTCGTAGCCCATCCAGGTGCCGGACGGGTCGCGCATGGCCCCGAACTTGACGCTGACGAGCGCCTGCTCGCGCCGGCCCTTCAGGGCCTCGGCGATCAGCATCTCGTTGTGGCCCATGCCGTAGAAGTCGCCGGTGTCCAGAAGGGTGATGCCGGCGTCCAGCGCCGCATGGATGGTGGCGATGCTCTCGGCGCGGTCGGCCGGGCCGTACATGCCCGACATGCCCATGCAGCCGAGCCCGAAGGCGGAAACGCGCGGGCCGCTCTTGCCCAACTGACGTTGTCTCATGGTGGTGTCTCCTGACGCTGCGGGGATCGTGCAGCGGAATGCAGGCATGATGATGCCTTCGCGGCCGTGCGATAATCCGGCATAACCGAAACGGGCTGTTTGGAATTTCGAACAATGCAGGACGTGGATCTCGCCGATCTCTCGGCTTTCGCGGCGGTCGCCCGCGCCCGCAGCTTCCGGAACGCCGCCCGGACCCGCGGCGTCTCCGCCTCGTCCCTGAGCGAGGCCCTGCGCCGGCTCGAGGCCCGGCTGGGCGTTCGGCTCCTCAACCGGACCACCAGGAGCGTCACGCCGACCGAGGCGGGCCAGAAGCTGCTCGAACGGCTCTCGCCCGCGCTTTCCGAGGTCGCGGCGGCGCTCGACGCGGTCAACAGCTTCCGGGACAGCCCGATCGGGGTGCTGCGCCTCAACGTTCCAGGAGCCGTCGCGCGCCTCGTGCTGCCGCCCATCATCGGGCCGTTCCTGACCGCCCATCTGGGCATCAGCCTGGAGATTGTCACGGACGACAGCTTCATCGACGTGCTGGCGGCGGGCTTCGACGCCGGCATCCGCTACGACGAGCGGCTGGAGCGGGACATGATCGCGGTGCCGATCGGCCCACGCGTGCAGCGCTTCGCGGCCGCCGCCTCGCCCGCCTATCTGGCGGCGCACGGCACACCGGCCCATCCGCGCGATCTCCTCGACCACCCTTGCATCCGGCACCGCTTCACGAGCGGCGTCATGCTGCCCTGGGAGTTCGAGCGCGCCGGCGAGGTCGTGAAGATCAGCCCCACGGGGCCGCTCGTGGCCAACTCCATCGAGCTGGAGATCGCCGCCGCGATCCAGGGGCTCGGCGTTCTCGCCACCTTCGAGGGTTTTCTCGCGCCCGCCATCGCCAGCGGAAAGTTGCGGCCGGTGCTGGAGGAGTGGTCGCAGGAGTTCTCCGGCCCGTTCCTCTACTACCCGAGCCGCCGCCACATGCCGGCGCCCCTGCGGGCCTTTGTCGACTTCATCAAGGCCAGGGGCGAAAGAAGCTGACGGGGTCAGGAGTTGCCTCCCGCGTCGACCGCCGCTAAGCTTAGCCCATCGATCCACGTTCGAACCACAGGAGGGCTGCATGTGTGAAGCGATGCATCTACGCATGTTCGGCCCCTGGCACGCCCTGCAGCAGCTTGTTGCAGGGCCGGCCATCGAACGGATCTGACGACGGGTTTCCTTCCAGCATTTTCAGCCGCACAACCGGCCTTTCGCCGGTGCTGAAAAGGCTCCCCCGGTCCTCATCCCATTCTGGTCAGCTCTGAACGGCTCGTCCGCCGCGCTTCGCCCGAAGCGGTCGGCGGAAAGACGGACGTTTCCGCTTTCGCGCGACGGTATTTCCGCGCAAGACCAATGAGATGACCATGGGCTCCATCAGCCTCCGCAACGTCGGCGTGCTCGCCGCCACTCCCCTGTTCCAGAACCTCGACCTCGTCATCGGCGAGGGCGACCGCATCGGCCTCGTGGCCGCCAACGGCGCCGGCAAGTCCACGCTGCTCAAATGCCTCGCTGGCCTCGCCGAGCCGACCTCCGGCGAGATCGTCCGCTCGCGCGGCTTGCGCATCGGTCTCGTCGAGCAGGAGGTGCCGGCTCACCTCCTCGACCTCTCCCTTCGCGAGGTCCTGTACCGCGCCCTCGACCCCGAGGACCGCGACGGGCAAGGCTGGCACGTCGACATGGTGCTCGACGAGTTCGAGACGCCCGCCGACCTGCGCGAGCGTCCTGTGCGGGCGCTCAGCGGCGGGTGGCAGCGGCTCGCGCTCATCGCCCGCGCCTGGATCACCGAGCCGGACCTGCTGCTGCTCGACGAGCCCACCAACCACCTCGACCTCGCCAAGCTGTTCTGGCTGGAGACATGGATCGGGAATGCCGGTTACCGAGCACCCGTCGTGGTCGCCAGCCACGACCGAGACTTCCTCGACGCCTGCACCACCAGGACCCTGTTCCTGCGGATGGGGGAATCCGTGTCCTTCGCGCATCCCTACCGGCGCGCCCGCGCGCTGCTGGACGCCCATGACGCGGCCGCCCAGGCCCAGCAGGAGAAGACCCTGAAGGAGGTGAAGCGCCTGCGCCAGAGCGCGCAGGAGCTGCGCAACGTCGGGATCAACAGCGGCAGCGACGCCGCCCAGGTGAAGTCCGCCCAGATGAAGCGGCGCGCCGAGGCCTTGGAGCAGGGCGTGCGCGCGCTTCACCGGGAGAGGCCGGGCGAGATCAGGCTCGCCAATCGCGGCACGCACGCGCGGGTGCTGGTGCGGATCGAGAACGTCACCGTGGCGACGCCTGACGGGCGCGGTCTTTTCACGATCCCTAGGCTCGAGGTGGCGCAGCAGGACAGGATCGTGGTGCTCGGACAGAACGGCGCCGGCAAGTCCCAGCTGGTGCGCCTGCTGCACCGGGCCGCGACGGAGCCGGACAGCGTCCCCGGCATCCGCGTCAGCCCGAGCCTAGCGCCGGGCTACGTGGACCAGGACATGTCGCAGCTGCCCGACCGGGCCACCGCACAGGACTTCATCTTGTCGCGCTTTCGCCTCGGCGATCAGCGCAGCCGGGCGGTTCTGGCGGAGGCGGGCTTTTCCATCGAGCGGCAGGGACTTCCCATCGGCAAGCTCTCGCCGGGGCAGAAAGCCCGCCTCGGCCTCTTGGCCCTGCGGCTGTCGAACCCGAACGTCTATCTCCTGGACGAGCCCACGAACCACGTGGACATCCCCGGCCGCGAGCAGCTCGAAGCGGAGATCCTCGACTCGGACGCCACCTGCGTCGTGGTCTCGCACGACAGGAGCTTCGTGAAGAGCATCGGGACCCGCTTCCTGCTCATCGACAGGGGCCGGATCCGGGAGATCGACGGACCGGAGGTGTTTTACGGGACCGTGGTCGGTTGAGCGGCGCTACTGCACTGAAGAAATGCCGGAAAAAGCCGTCACCCCACGATCTCGATCCGGGTCTTCGGGCCGATCCGCTCGAGCAGGCGGCGGATCATGCGCCGGTCGACGGCGACGCAGCCTTCCGTCGGCGTGAACCCCGAGCGGGCGAGATGGAGGAAGATGGCGCTGCCGCGGCCCCGCACGATGGGACCGCGGTTCCAGGCGATGTCGAGCACCACGTCGTAGAGG
>JAFAAP010000082.1 GCA_023426505.1 Pseudomonadota bacterium | reverse complement strand
ATCAGCGGACCTCTTTCATCGCTAGACGAATGGAATTGAGTTTGGTGCGCACCGAGGCATCCACCATGCGGGACCCCATCTTCACGATGAGACCGCCGATGAGGCTCGGGTCGATTTTGACGTCGACGGAGACGTCAGCCTTGGCGACGTCGCGCAGCGCCGCCTTGATTTCGTTGAGCACCGCGTCGGACGGCGCTTCCGCTAGGATCACCTGGGCCCGGACGATGCCCTTCGCGTCCGACACCAGATCCTGGTAGGCGCGGATCATGTCCGGGAGGGCAAAGAGGCGGCGCTTGGAGGCGACGAGGCGGATGAAGTTGCCGGCGAGGCCCGAGATGCCGGCCCGGTCGAGAATGGCCGCGACGGCGGCGATCTGGTCCTCTGCCGTGAAGATCGGGTTCCGGATCAGGCGCTGCAGGTCTTCGCTGCCCTGGATCAGCTCATTGAAGCGGCCGAGATCGCCGGCGACGGCGTCCACGGCGTTGGCCTCCCGAGCGAGGTCGAACAGGGCCGTGGCGTAGCGTAAGGCTACGCCCGACAGGAGAGGTCCTTCATTGGAACCGCTTTGCGCCACGTTATTCGTCTCTCTCAAATCTTAAGGGCCTCGGACCGGCGGCCTCTACGAAGGCTGTCGGGAAACCCGTCAGGTCGGTGGAATTGAGCCAAAGCGGGACGTCTCTCCGCCCGTCAGGCGGGGGTGCACTAGCATGGGTTTTTCGCAGGCGCAAGGCGAAGGCTGGCAAGAGTCCGCGATCCACGCCTCGGCCGGCCCGAGCAAGCGCAGCCGGCTCAGAGTTCCAGGACCGCCACCTCGCAGTTTCGCAGCTGCTGCCCGGTGAGGTGATAGAAGAAAGTTCCGTGGCCGACGACCGCGATCAGCCGCTCCGGCCGGGCCGCAAGCCAGTCGCGGAAGCCGCTCACACGCTCGGTCAGGATCGCGGCCGGCTCGTTGGCGAATCCGCGCTCGTCGGGCTCGCCGTCGTTGTGCCACCACACCTCGTCCAGATGCCCGAAGGCGAGGTTCGGGAAGTCCTGCGCCAGGAGGGTCGGCGCCCGTCCCACGTCGCAGCTGCTCTCCAGGAACTCCCGGTGCAGGCATTCCACATGGATCGGCGGGGCCGCCGGATGGTCGCCGAAGAGGCCGAGGGTGGTCTGGATCGCCCGCGTCAGGGGCGAGGTCACGACGAGTTCGTAGGCGTAGGGCCGCAGCTCCGGCGCCCGCTCGGCCACCTGCCGGTGCCCGAGTTCCGTCAGCGGCGCGTCGGGATGCATCGGGTCGAGCCCGGTTTCGGCATAGTGGGCGTTGAAGGTGGATTGGCCGTGCCGGATGCAGTGGATGATCTTGGTCATGGGTCTGAAGGTCACGCTTTGTTGATCACAGGAAGCTCTGGGGGTCGACATCGATGGAGACGCGGGTGTTGCCGCGGATCTTGGGACAGCGGGCGAGCCAGTCGCGGAGATAGGCCTGGAGGTCTACCTCGCGCTCCGTCTTGACGAGGAGACGGTAGCGATACCGGCCGCGAATAAGGGCGAGCGGGGCCTCGGCGGGGCCAAGAACGGTGACGCCGGGCGGCGGCTGGGCCACCAAGGCCATGGCGCGAGCATGCGCCTCGGCCGCTTCGCGTTCTTCGGCCGAGACGATGAGGGAGGCGAGCCGGCCGAAAGGCGGCAGGCCCGCCATCTCCCGGACCCGCGTCTCCTCCTCGTAGAAGCGCTCGGCATTCCCCGACACGAGAGCGGCAATGACCGGGTGGTCGGGCTGCCAGGTCTGGACCAGAGCCCGGCCCGGCTTCTCGCCACGCCCGGCGCGGCCGGTGACCTGCTGGAGCAGCTGGAAGGTCCGCTCGGCCGCCCGGGGGTCGCCCGAGGTCAGGCCGATATCCGCGTCCAGCACCCCGACCAGGGTCATGAGCGGGAAGTTGTGGCCCTTCGCGACGAGCTGGGTGCCGATCACGATGTCGACCTCGCCGGCCGCGATGGCGGCGAGTTCCTGGCGCAGCCGCTCGGTGCCGCCGGGCATGTCGCTCGAGAGGACGATCGAGCGCTTGTCGGGATAGGTCTCGGCCACCTCCTCGGCGATCCGCTCCACGCCCGGCCCGCAGGGGACGAGCGAATCGACGCTACCGCAGGACACGCAGGCGTGCGGTGTGCGCTCCACGTGGCCGCAATGGTGGCACACGAGGGAGCGACGGAAGCGGTGCTCCACCAGCCAGGCCGAACAGTTCGGACACTCGTAGCGGTGGGCGCAGGCCCGGCAGAGGGTGAGCGGCGCATAGCCCCGGCGGTTAAGGAAGAGCAGCACCTGCTCGCCCCGCTCCAGGGTCTCGCCGATGGCGAGGTTGAGGGCCGGCGACAGCCAGCGTCCTTTCGCGATGGTCTCGTGCCTGAGGTCCACGGCCCGGATCTGCGGCATCTGCCGGCCGCCGAATCGTTCGGGGAGCTGGACGTGGCGGTACCGACCGCGCTGCACGTTGACCCGGCTCTCGATGGAGGGCGTCGCGGAGGCGAGCACCACCGGAGCGTTCTCGATCCGCCCGCGCACGACCGCCATGTCGCGGGCGTGGTAATGGACGCCATCGTCCTGCTTGTAGGCGGTCTCGTGCTCCTCGTCGACCACGATGAGCCCAAGGTCCTTGTAGGGCAGGAACAGGGCCGAGCGGGCCCCGGCCGTCACCTTGACCTCGCCGGACGCGATTCCCGCATAAAGCCGCTCGCGCTTGCGGCCCGTAACGCCCGAATGCCAGCAGGCGGGCTTCACGCCGAATCGGGCGGCGAACCGATCGAGGAACTGGGCCGTGAGGGCGATCTCCGGCATGAGGATGAGAGCCTGCCGGCCTTGGCGCACGGTCTCGGCCACCGCCTCGAAATAGACCTCCGTCTTGCCGGAGCCCGTGACGCCTTCGAGCAGGGTCACGGGCGGGTGCTCCTCGTGCATGGAGGCGACGAGCGCATCGGCGGCGGCCTGCTGCCCGTCCGACAGGCCGGCCTTGCGGAAATCGGGATCCGGGATGCCAGCGATGGGCTCCTGCAGCAGGGCCACGGTCTCCAGCGTTCCCTCGTCGATCAGGCCGTCGATCACACCGGCGCTCACACCCGCCAGATGCGCGAGCTCGCTCTTGAGGCGCACGATGCCGTCCTGGGCCGCTTCCACGACCCGCTGGCGCGCCGGCGTCATCCGCTTCGGCAGCCGGCCGGCGAGCTTGACCCCGATGCGCATCACCTCCGGCCGGTCGCCATCGACCAGCTTCAGCCCCATGGCGAGGGCGGAGCCCTTGGACGCCAGGGTGTACCAGGCGATCCAGTCGAGGAACTTGCGCATCTTCGGCGGCAGGCTCGGGCTGTCGATGACCCCCGTCACCTTCTTGAAGTTGCCGCCCGGACCTTCCCGCAGGCCCCAGACCACGCCGACCACCTCCCGGGTGGCGAGCGGCACCTGCACCACGTCGCCTTCCTTGAGGGCGAGGCCGTCCGGCACCGCGTAGCTATAGGCCGTGTCCAGCGCGAGCGGGATGAGGACATCGGCGACGTGGCTTGTCATTCGGAGGCGGTTAACCTGTTCTCGTTAGACTGCCTGACCTTGCACAAAGCAGGAACATGTCAAGCGACGAATCGAAAAACGCCCTCGATCTGGTCCTTCCCGGGGCGTCCGATACCCGCGAGGAGGCGATGGCCTGGCTGGCTTCGCTCGCCAAGGAGCGGCGGCTCTCGCCGAAGACCGTGGAGGCTTATGCCCGCGACCTGAGGCAGTTCCTGACCTTCCTGACGGGACATCTCGGCGAGGCGCCCAGCGTCAGGGCGATCCTGGGGCTCAAGCCGCTCGACATCCGCTCCTTCCTGGCCGCCCGGCGCATGGAGACGGTCGGGAGCCGGTCGCTCATGCGCCAGCTTGCCGCGCTCCGCTCCTTCGCGCGTCACCTGGAGCGGGAAGGGCATGGCACCGCATCGGCTTTCGCTGCGATTCGCACCCCGAAGGTGGACAAGAACCTGCCGCGCCCGCTCTCCGCCGCCTCGGCCGTGGCTGTCACGGACACGGAGCTGCGGGCAGGCGAAAACCGCAAGCCCTGGGTGCTCGCCCGCGACGCGGCGGTGCTGGCTCTTCTCTATGGGGCGGGCCTGCGCATCTCGGAAGCGCTCGGGCTTCAGCGTCGGGATGCGCCGATCCACGGGACCGATTCGATCACCGTCACGGGCAAAGGCGGCAAGATGCGCAGCGTGCCGGTGATCCCGGCAATCCAGGAGGCGGTCGAGGAATACCTGCACCTGTGCCCCTATGGGCTGCCTCCCGAGGGACCGCTCTTCGTCGGCGCCCGGGGCGGCCCCCTGTCGCCCCGCATCATCCAGCTTGCGGTCGAGGAACTGAGGGGCGCTCTGGGGCTGCCGGACAGCGCGACGCCGCACGCCCTGCGCCACTCCTTCGCCACGCACCTGCTCGCCCGCGGCGGCGATCTGCGCGGCATCCAGGAGCTGCTAGGACACGCCTCGCTCTCGACGACCCAGCTCTACACGAAGGTGGATGCGGCACGGCTCATGGACGCCTTCGACTCCGCCCATCCCCGGGCGCGGGCGAAGGGCTGAAGGGCCCTACTCCGCCGCAACCGGCTGGGCCAGCAGCTGCCGGGCCGCCGGACCGATGTCGCCCTTTGTCCAGTGCGGGCGGCAGACGGAGACGTAGCGGCCCTCGCCGCCGATCTCGATCACCTCGCCCGAGCGCACCGGCTCGCCGTTGCGGTCGTATTTGAGAATCATCGTGGCCTTGCGGCCGCAATGGCAGAGCTGCTTGATCTCCTGGAAGTCGTCCGCGAGCGCCATCATGGTGGAAATCGCATCGCTGAACAGCGTCCCGAAGACGTTGTTCTTCAGACCATAGGCCATGACGGGCACGCGCAGCTCGTCCACGATCCAGGCGAGCTGGCGGACCTGCTCGGCCGTCATGAACTGGACCTCATCGATGAGAACGGCCGTCACCGGCCGTTTCGCGTGCTCGTCCGCCACGATGGTCCCGATAGCGTCTTCCTTCCTCAGCGGAATGGCCTCGGCCTCGAGGCCGAGGCGCGACCGCACCTTGCCGACGCCGAACCGGTCGTCGATCAGGCTCGTGAACAGCAGCACGTGGCCGCCATTCTCGATGTAGTTGTGGCGAACCTGCAGGAGATGCGTGGTCTTTCCTGCATTCATCACCGAGTAGAGGAAGTGGAGCTTTGCCATCGCGCCGATCCTACATGTGGATCGCGCGCTTCTCCACCGCGAGCGCCGCTTCCTTCACAGCTTCCGCGAGGGTCGGGTGGGCATGGCACGTGCGGGCCATGTCCTCGGACGAGGCGCCGAACTCCATGGCGATCGCCGCCTCGTGGATGAGGTTGCCGGCCTCGGGGCCGATGATGTGGACGCCCAGCACCTTGTCGGTCGTCGCATCCGCCAGGATCTTCACGAAGCCGTCCGTGGTGCGGTTCACCTTGGCGCGGCCGTTGGCCGTGAAGGGGAACTTGCCGGCATTGTAGGCGACGCCCGCGCTCTTGAGCTCCTCCTCGGTCTTTCCGACGGAAGCGACCTCCGGAAACGTGTAGACCACGCTCGGGATCACGTCGTAGTTCACGTGACCGGCCTTGCCGGCCAGGATCTCGGCCACCGCGACGCCCTCGTCCTCGGCCTTGTGGGCCAGCATCGGGCCGGCGATCACGTCGCCGATGGCGTAGATGCCGGTGACGTTGGTGGCGAAATGCGCGTCGGTGAGGATTCGGCCGCGGTTGTCGAGCTGGACGCCCACGTGATCGAGGCCGAGGCCCTGGGTGTAGGGCACGCGGCCGATGGCCACGAGCACCACGTCGGCCTCGGTGGTCTCAGGGTTGCCGCCGGCGGCGGGCTCGAAGGTGAGCGTCGCGCCCTTGCCGGTCTTCTCGACCTTGGTGACCTTGGCGCCGAGCTTGAACTGGAAGCCCTGCTTGGACAGGATGCGTTGGAACTGCTTGGCGACCTCGCCGTCCATGCCGGGCAGGATGCGGTCGAGATACTCGACCACCGTCACCTCGGCGCCGAGGCGGCGCCAGACCGACCCGAGCTCCAGGCCAATCACGCCGGCGCCGATCACCACGAGGCGCTTCGGCACGCTCTCGAGCTCGAGCGCGCCGGTGGAGGAGACCACCACTTTCTCGTCGATCTCGATGCCCGGCAGACGGGTGACGTCGGAACCCGTCGCGATCACGATGCTCTTCGTCTCGAGGATCTGGTTCGAGCCGTCCTCGCCCTTCACCTCGACCTGGCCGGCGGCCGCGATGCGCGCGGTGCCGAAGAACGCGTCGATCTTGTTCTTCTTGAGCAGGAACTCGACGCCCTTGGTGTTGCCGTCGACGCCTTCCTGCTTGAAGGCCTGCATCTTCTTGAGGTCGAGCGCAGGCGCGCTGACGCCGATCCCGAGATCGGCGAAGTGGTCGCGCGCGTCCTCGAACATGTGCGAGGCGTGCAGCAGAGCCTTGGACGGGATGCAGCCCACGTTGAGGCAGGTGCCGCCATGAGTCTTGCGCTTTTCGACGACGGCGGTCTTGAGACCGAGCTGCGCGGCCCGGATGGCGCAGACATAGCCGCCGGGCCCGGTGCCGATAACGACGAGATCGTAGGACATTTCTTGTCTCCACCTAACGTCATGCCCGGACTTGATCCGGGCATCCACGTCTTTGGCTCTAGGATTGAGGTCGTGGATGGCCGGACAGACCCGGCCAAGACGCTGAATCGATGTTTGGCTTAGAGGTCGAGGACGAGACGCGCCGGATCCTCAAGGGCCTCCTTGACGCGCACCAGGAAGGTCACGGCCTCCTTGCCGTCGACGATCCGGTGATCATAGGAGAGCGCGAGGTACATCATCGGGCGCACGACGATCTGGCCGTTGCGGACCACCGGGCGCTCCTCGATGCGGTGCATGCCGAGGATGCCCGATTGCGGCGCGTTGAGGATCGGGGTCGAGAGCAGCGAGCCATAGATGCCGCCGTTGGTGATCGTGAAGGTGCCGCCCTGCATCTCGTCGATGGAGAGCTTTCCGTCGCGGGCGCGGCGGCCGAAATCGGCGATCTTCTTCTCGATGCCGGCGACCGAGAGATCGTCCGCGTCGCGCACCACCGGGACCACGAGGCCCTTCTCGGTGCCGACCGCGATGCCAATGTGGTAGTAGTTCTTGAAGACGATGTCCTGGCCGTCGATCTCGGCATTCACCGCCGGGACGTCCTTGAGGGCCTGGATCACGGCCTTGGTGAAGAAGCCCATGAAGCCGAGCTTCGTGCCGTGCTTCTTCTCGAACACGTCCTTGTACTGGCTGCGCAGGTTCATCACCGCGCTCATGTCCACGTCGTTGAACGTGGTGAGCATGGCGGCGGTGTTCTGCGCGTCCTTCAGGCGGCGAGCGATGGTCTGCCGCAGCTTCGTCATCTTCACGCGCTCTTCGCGCTCGGCGTCGACAGGCGCCGAGGGCGCGCGCATCTGGGCCGGAGCGGCCGCGGGGGCGGCCGCCGGTACCGATGCGAAGGCACCGCGCAAGT
>JAFAAP010000081.1 GCA_023426505.1 Pseudomonadota bacterium | reverse complement strand
TGTTGCTGTCCTGCCAGCCGTAGCCGGCGTTCACGCCCACATAGAAGCCGGTCCAGGTGAAGATCGGAACCGCCGCCACGATCGGCGCCGGAGGAGCCGCGCGAACCGGAAGGTCAGCAGCCGAGGCAGCGCCGGCGAAGCCGAACAGTGCAACACTGGCGAGAAGAATTTTCTTCATGGTTTCTTTCCTATCAGTATCCTGGCCTACCTGACCCGGGAGGCTCCCAGGCCAAATCAGACAACACGTCCTTTATAGAGCGACGGCCTCACGAGGGCTGTGACATGGCAACCACAGCGCGCGTGAGCTACTGTGGCAGCATTGTGGCGGTTGCTTTGCGTGCTGTTCCCCTTTGGCATCGCTGGGACTCACAACGCACAAGCTAAGCAATGGTTCGACCGGCGGCCAAAAAATGTTTTTTTCTAGGCGGTGCCCAAGGTAAACGAAACGATATGACCCGGAGGGATGAGCAATGAGGCAGGCGGCACTCGTCACCGGAGGCGCCCGTCGGATCGGCCGCCACATCGTGGAGCGGCTGGCCCGGGAAGGTTATGCGGTCGCCATTCACTGCAACCGCTCGACCAAGGAGGGGGAGGAGGTCGCGGCACGCATCCGATCCGAGGGCGGACAGGCCGTCGTGGTCCGGGCCGATCTTGCGGATCATGCTGCCGTCGAGGGGATCATGGATGCCGCTGCGGCGGCCCTCGGCCCTCTGACCCTGCTGGTCAACAATGCCTCGATCTTCGAGGCCGACGAACTGACCTCGCTCTCCCATGATGGATGGGAGCGCCATTTTTCGATCAACCTGCGGGCTCCCGCCTTCCTGGCGCGGGACTTCGCCTGTCAGCTTCCCGACGGTGCCGAGGGATGCATCGTCAACATCGTCGATCAACGAGTCTGGAAGCCGACGCCGCAATTCTTCTCCTATACGCTGACCAAGGCAGCCCTGTTCGCCGCGACCCGGACCATGGCGCAGGCGCTCGCGCCCCGGATCCGCGTCAATGCGGTCGGACCAGGCCCGACGCTCGCCAACGAGCGGCAGGCGGAGGAGGACTTCGACCGGCAGAGCAGGGCCGTGCCGCTCGGCCATGGCGGGACGCTCGACGAGATCGCCGAGGCGGTCCTCTACCTCGCGCAGGCGCGCAGCGTCACGGGCCAGATGATCGCCGTGGACGGCGGCCAACACTTGGCCTGGGAGACGCCCGACGTGGTCGGGATCAAGGAGTGAACGCGATGGCGGAGATCAGGCGCCCGTAATCGGGCTCGCCGCGATGGGTCGTGCGGCGGTAGCTGAAGAAGCGTTCCTCGTCGGAATAGGTGCAGAGGCCGAGATTGGCGAACTCGCCGATGCCGGCGGCTTCCAGCCGCATCCCGATATATCCCGGCAGGTCGAACATGGCGTGCCCCTCCCGCTCGCCGGGCTGGAAGAAGCGTTCGTTCTCCACATCCAGTGACGTCAGGTTCGCGACGAATTCGGGACCGACCTCATAGGCCGCCTGGCTGATGGTGGGGCCGAGGACGGCCACGATCTTGTGGCGGCGGGCGCCGAGCCTCTCCATCGCCTCGATGGTGGACTCGAGAACGCCGTTGGCGGCGCCGCGCCAGCCGGCATGCGCCGCGCCGATCACGCCCACATGAGGGTCGGCGAAGAGCACCGGTCCGCAATCGGCCGTGGTGATCGCCAAGGCGATGCCAGGGACGGAAGTGGCCATGCCGTCCGCTCGCGGACGCTCGCCGATCCATGGACCTTCGACGATCACGGCGTCTGCCGAGTGGACCTGATACACGCTGATCAGCGCCTCGGGCGCGAGGCCCAGCTCCTCCGTCATGCGGCGCCGGTTTTCCGCGACCCTCGACGGATCGTCGGACGAGCCAAGGCCGCCGTTCAGTGACGCATAGATGCCCTCCGACACGCCGCCCCGGCGGGTGAAGAAGGCATGATGCAGGTTGGGATACGAGGCGAGTTCAGGGGCTTCGATGAACATGGCTTCCAGGGTTCGCCGGGAGGGGAGAGGAGGCTGGCAGTCCGGGGACCGCCTCGAGGTCATTATGGGTTAGCGCCAAAACTTTAAAGAGCTCACCCATGCCTTTGTCGTCCCGTTCCGTCAGGCGCGCGAGGGCCCGGTCGAGATCGGCGGCCTGGGCAGGCGTCGCCCGCTGCCTGAGACCCGCGGCCCGGGTCTCGATCCCGAGAGCCAAGAGGAAGTCGCCCTGGGGGCTCGGCCCGTGGATCCGCGCCCCGCTGGCGTGTCCGGCCTGCGCGAGCTGATGGAAATCCACATGAGTCGTCAGGTCGGCCTCGCCGGGCTCCGCCAGCGGATCGACGAAGGCATGCGCCTTGAGAGCCTGCAGGGTGTCGCTGAAGGCCGGGCCCCAATAGCCATAGTCGATGACGAGAGCCGCGCCGCCGGTGGCCGCGAGACGCGCCGCAAGCTCCCGCGCGATCCCCAGCGAGACGACCGGGAGCTCCAGCACGTCGCCGGGGCGCAGCGGGTTCGGCAGGCCGGGTTGAGGCTCACCGCGCAGGCCGAAGACCAGGCGGTCTCCGTCGAGCCCGACGAGGCGTTCGCACCAGCCGCGCTCCGTGGCGATGAACTGGCGGACCGGCAGGGCGTCGAAGAACTCGTTGGCGACGAGGAGCATCGGGCCGGAGGGTACCTCCGCGAGGCTGTCGTGCCACTCGATCCCGTAACCGGATGCGGCAAGCGTCATCCGCTGCCGCTCCCGCAGGGCCGGGCTCGTCTCGACGAGGTGGACCGAAGCGGCCTCGCGGAAGCCGGGCAGGAGCCGCGTCGCCCGCAGGAGGTCCGCCATCAGCGTACCCCGTCCGGGACCCAGCTCGACCAAGCGGCACGGGCTCGGCCGGCCCATGGCGTGCCAGACCTCCAGCATCCACAGGCCGATCAGCTCCCCGAACATCTGGCTGATCTCGGGCGACGTGGTGAAGTCGCCCGCCTGGCCGAGCGGGTCGCGAGTGGCGTAGTAATGCCTCAGGCACAGGTCCATGTAGCGTTCGACCGTGATCGGCCCCTCAAGGGCGATCAGACCGCGCAGCTGGTCGGCGAGGGAGCTCACGCGGGCTCGGGCCGCGGAGCCGGGCGCGTGTAGCCGCGCGCCGCCATCCAGATGAAGACGGCGCCGACCACCGCCATCGGCAGCGACAGCAGCATCCCCATGGTGATGCCTCCGCCGAGCGCCTGGACCGAGGAGCCGAACAGGAAGCCGAGCTGCTCGTCCGGCTCGCGGAAGAATTCGCAGACGATGCGGGCGATCGCGTAGCCGAGGACGAAGATGCCGCCGAGGAGGCCGGGACGCCGGAAGCCGAAGCGGCGGGCCGCGAAGGCCATGATGACGAACAGCACGAGGCCCTCCGCGAAGGCTTCGTAGAGCTGGCTCGGGTGCCGCGGCACCGGTCCGGCATGGGGGAAGACGACCGCATAGGGGAAGTCCGGCGCCGGTCGGCCCCAGAGCTCGCCGTTGATGAAGTTGGCGATGCGCCCGAAGAACAGCCCGATCGGCGTCACGACGGCCGCCATGTCGAGCATCGCCAGCGGATTGAGGCCGCGCGAGCGCGAGAACAGCACGATGGCCAGCACCGCACCGGCGAAGCCGCCGTGGAACGACATGCCGCCGCGCCAGACCGCGAAGATCTCCAGCGGATGGGCCAGATAGGAGCCGAGATTGTAGAACAGGACGTAGCCGAGACGGCCGCCGAGCACGACCCCGAGCGCGACCCAGACGATCAGATCATCGATGTCCACAGGCTTCGGCTGGGGCGAGGGCGGCCAGGCCTCCGTGCGGGCGGCGAGGCGCTTGGCATAGAACCAGCCTCCCAGGAGCCCCGCCACATAGGCGAGCGCATACCATCGGATCGCGAAGGGACCGATGCTGATCGCGACCGGATCGATGAGAGGGAAGGAGAGGGCAGGAAGGGCCATCGACACGCCTTGTTCGGAACGATTGCCATTGGACCCGCAGGGCGCGGGCCGTCAACCCTGTTGCAGTTTCGCCCGAATACGACCACATGTGGGTGCCCGGGCGAAAGCCTTCCCTGACGGACCTTTGGACTGCATCATGACTCAATCTTCCAACCGGATCTTCGACGAACTCGCCCGCCTCGCCACCGATGCGGCCGGCGCCGCCCAAGGGGTCCGCCGCGAGGTCGAGACCGTGGTCCGGACCCAGATCGAGCGTCTCGTGAAGGAGATGGACATCGCCACCCGCGAGGAGGTCGAGGTCCTGCGCGACATGGTGGTCGCCGCCCGCGAGGAGAACGAGCGCCTTGAGGCCCGCATCAAGGCCCTCGAGGCGAAGCTGGATCAGGGCGGCGCGTCCACCCCGGCCGCCTCCGCCTGAAGCAGCCCGCACGCTTTACTCCCTCAGGCTCGGCCGCCTGTTGTGGACAGGTCAACCGGACGCATTGTGACTCAGGCCAAAATCTAAGACTGTCGATTCATGAGCTGATTCGTGGTTGGGGCGGAAAGGCTGCTGAATATGCAACGTATTCAGCAGCGTTCGATCTGGCTTATCCCTGAATCTACGTAACGCTATTGCCTGAATATGTTCCAATATTCAGCGTCCAAGCCCTTTGGATCGATATGTCGCAACTTCACTTCGAAATTGATCGCATGGAACATCCGCTCGATGTCGTCGAGCGGCTCGCGTCCTTGCGTCAATGGATCTTCGATCGCGCGGCGACGGACGAGATGTCCGTGTCCGTCTCCGGACAATGGGCGGACTACCACATCGCGTTCACGTGGATCGAGGACGTGGAGGCGCTGCATGTGGCCTGCGCGTTCGACCTCAAGGTGCCCGAGCGGCGCCGGCAGGAAGTCCTCCAGCTCATCTCGCGCATCAACGAGCAGCTCTGGGTCGGGCATTTCGACCTGTGGAGCTCGGAGAACGTGGTGATGTTCCGCCACGCGCTCCTGCTCGCGGGCGGCGCCGATCCGACCCACGGCCAGTGCGAGACCATGCTGCGCGTCGCGGTCGAGGCCTGCGAACGCTACTTCCAGGCCTTCCAGTTCGTGATCTGGGCCGGCAAGTCGGCGCGCGAGGCGCTCGATAGCGTGCTGTTCGAAACCGAAGGCGAGGCCTAAAAACCGGCCTCGACAGGACCGGAGCGGGCCGCCTAGAGTGCGGCCTCCTTCATCAGCCCGGTCCAGGTTCCCCATGTCCATTGACGCCCGTTCTCTTCCTTCATCCCTCGTTCTCGTCGGAGCCGGAAAGATGGGCGGCTCCATGCTGGAAGGGTGGCTTGCGGTCGGCATGAAGCCCGAGGGCGTGACGGTGATCGATCCGCGTCCGTCCGACCAGATGGTGCGCTTCTGCGAGGGGCGGGGCGTCGCTCTCAATCCCGCGCATCCGTCCGCGCCCGAGGTGCTGGTGCTCGCGATCAAGCCGCAGATGCTTGACCAGGCCGCCCCCGGCCTGAACGGGCTCGTGGGGCCGCAGACGCTCATCGTGTCCATTCTCGCCGGCAAGACCATGGGCGATCTGCGCAGCCGCCTCCCGGGCGCGACGGCGATCGTTCGCGCGATGCCGAACCTTCCGGCCAGCATCGGGCGGGGCGCGACGGGCGCCGCCGCCAGTCCCGAGGTGACCGACGCGCAGCGCCGGATGGCGGATGCGCTCCTGCGCAGCAACGGCATCGTCGAATGGCTCGACACCGAGGACCTGATCGACGCCGTGACCGCCCTGTCAGGCTCGGGCCCGGCCTATGTGTTCCATCTGGTCGAGTGCCTGGCCGAGGCCGGGGCCGCGGCGGGCCTCCCGGCCGAGCTCGCCGAGCGGCTGGCACGCGCAACGGTGACGGGAGCGGGCGAGCTCCTGTTCCAGAGCGACCTTTCGCCAGCAACGCTCCGGCAGAACGTCACGTCGCCGGGAGGCACTACGGCTGCGGCGCTCGAGGTGCTCATGGCCGAGGAGAATGGCTTGAAGGCGCTGATGCGCGAGGCGGTCGCTGCGGCAAAGCGGCGTGCCGGGGAGCTGTCCGGCTGAAGGACGGTGTTCCTGGGGCCGGGGGCTCCTAGATAAGGCCTGGAGTCACAGTCAGGAGAATGCCATGCCGGCGGAAGCTTCAACCGACAAACGCCAAGCGATCGTCGACGCTCTCATGGATCTCGCATCCCGGCGCTCGTGGAACAGCATCGAGATCAAGGACATCGCCCAGGCGGCGAACGTGTCGCTCGCCGAGTTCCGCGACCTCTTCCCGTCCAAGGGCGCGGTGCTCGGGGCTCTCTCCCGCAAGATCGACAAGCAGGTCCTCGAAGGCACCACGGATGATCTCGCCGGCGAACCGGCACGCGAGCGCATCTTCGACGTGTTCATGCGCCGCTTCGATGCGCTTGCACCCTACAGGGAGGCGCTGCGCCGGATCTCGCAGGACCTGCGTTACGATCCGGCCTCGCTCGCGGCCCTCAACCAGGTCGCGCTCAACTCGCAGCGCTTCATGCTGGCGGCGGCCGGCATCTCGACGGAAGGTCCGCTCGGAGCCCTGAAACTCCAGGGCGCGGTTCTCGTCTGGGCCAACACCATGCGGACATGGTTCGACGACGACGATCCGACGCTCGCACGCACCATGGCGCGCCTCGACCGCGAGCTGCGCCGCGGCGAGCGGATCCTCGAACAGGCCGAGGATGTGCGCCGCTTCACGGCGCCGTTCCGGGCCATCGGGCGCGCGCTGCTCGAAGGACGTCGGCCGTCCCGCCGGGAGCGCCGGCGGCCGCAGGAAGAAGGCGAGGCGGACAATCCCGCCGCCGCGATCTGATACGACAATCAAGGGGGCACGATGGATCAGACGAGTTCTGCGGCAGGCCAGATCGCGTTCGGCGATTTCCTGAAGGTGGATATCCGGGTCGGCCGGATCGTTGCGGTCGAACCCTTTCCGCAAGCGCGCAAGCCTGCCTTCAAGCTGACGATCGATTTCGGGCCGGAGATCGGGATCAAGCGCTCGTCGGCCCAGATCACCGTCAACCACACGCTCGAGGATCTCGTGGGCCAGCAGGTCCTGGCCGTGGTGAACTTCCCGCCTCGCCAGATCGGACCCTTCATGTCGGAGGTCCTCACCCTCGGGGTGCCGGACGACAAGGGCGAGGTCATGCTCATCCGCCCGGACCGCGACGTGCCCGTCGGCGGCCGTCTCTACTGATCCAGAGCTGTTCCCATGTGTGTGGGAACAGCTCTCTCCTTGCCCATGCCGCATTTTTTGACGGCGAACCGGATCCACTTCGCCGAAAAATGCTCTAGGCCGGCAGCCGCACCGTCGCGCGCAGGCCTCCGAGCGGGCTTTCGCTCAGCGTGATGTCGCCGCCGTGTGAGCGCGCGATGTCGCGGGCGATTGCTAGGCCGAGACCGGAGCCGCCTTCGTCCTGGTTGCGCGCCTCGTCGAGGCGAACGAAGGGCTTGAACACCTCCTCGCGCAGCTCCGGCGCGATGCCCGGCCCGTCGTCGTCCACATGCAGCACCAGCCAGCGCGTCTCGTGGTTGGCGGAGATCTCGACCCGGTCTCCGTGCCGCGCCGCGTTGGCCACGAGGTTGAACAGGAGCCGGCGGAACGCGTCGGGGCGAACGGTGACGATGGGGTCGCCGATGATGTCGAGGGCCAGCCCGTAGCCCTGCCTTTCCGCATCCGACTGCAGTTCCTGCAGCAGCAGGCGCAGATCGGTCTCGACCGCCTGCTCGCCCGCATCGCCGCGGGCGAAGGCGAGATAGCCTTCGAGCATGCGGCTCATCTCGTCCACGTCGCGCTTGAGGTCCTCTACCTCCGGCGTCTGGTCGAGGAAGACGAGCGAGAGCTTGAAGCGGGTGAGGATCGTGCGCAGGTCGTGGCTCACGCCGTTCAGCATGGTGGTGCGCTGCTCCATGCTGCGCTCGATGCGGCGCTTCATCTCCAGGAAGGCGTGGCCCGCCTGCCGGACCTCGCGCGCGCCACGCGGACGGAACTCGATCTCACGGCCCTTGCCGAGCGCCTCCGCCGCTTCCGACAGGCGCAGGATCGGGCGGATCTGGTTGCGCAGGAACAGGATGGCGATGCCGAGCAGCACGAAGGACGAGCCGCCCATCCAGACCAGGAAGATGTGCGAGTTCGACGCATAGGCCTGGCTGCGGCGGGCCAGGACGCGCATGACGCTGTTCTGGTCGAGCTTGACGCGGATCTCCACGTAGTTCGAGCGTCCGACCGTGTCGAACCAGTAGGGGCGGTCGATCTGGCGGCGCAACTCTTCCGCCAGCGTCTCGTCGAGAATGGAGAAGAACGGCTTTGGACCCGGCGGCGGCAGGTCCGCGTCGTGGAGGATGTCCACGTCGAGCTGGAGGCGCTCGGAGGCGATCCGCACGAGGGTCGAGGCGTCCTTGTCCTGGGGATAGCTCTCGTAGATGTCGATGAGCGCCGAGATGTCTGCCGTGACGGCCGACGAGAGGCGGCGGGTGACGAGCTGCCAGTGCCGCTCCATGAAGGCATAGGCCACGATGGACTGGAGCAGCACCACCGGCGCGATGATGATGATCAGCGACCGGGCATAGAGGCCCTTCGGCAGGTATCGGCTGAGCCAGCGCGCGGCCCAGTCGACGGGAGAACGCTTCAGGGCCGCGCTGAGCTTCATCGATCGATGACGAGGCGGTAGCCGATGCCGCGCACGGTCTGGAGGAAGAGGGGATTGGCCGGATCCGTCTCGATCTTGCGGCGCAGGCGGTTGATCTGCACGTCGACGGTGCGCTCGTTGGCTGCGGCGCCGATCCCGGCCAGCTCCTCGCGGGCCACGTGGTCTCCGGCCCGGGCGCCCAGGATGGTCAGGATCTCCCGCTCCCGCTCGGTGATGCGGATGAGGTCGTCATCGCGCCGCAGCTCGCCCCGGTCGAAGCGGAACGAGAAGGGTCCGAAACGGATGACTTCCGGCAAGTCGCTACTTGCATCGCCGTTGCCGGCCGGAGCGGCGTTCCGCTTCAGGATGTTGCCGAGGCGCAGCAGCAGCTCGCGGGGCTCGAAGGGCTTCGACAGGTAGTCGTCCGCGCCGATCTCGAGACCCGTCACCCGGTCGGCCGCGTCCGCGCGGGCGGTCAGCATCAGGATCGGGACCTGGGAGGTCTCGCGGATGCTGCGGGCATAGTCGAAGCCGCTTTCGCCGGGCATCATCACGTCGAGCACCAGGGCGTCGAACACCAGGTTCTCGGTCTTGGCCCGCGCCTCGGCGGCGCTGGCGGCCGTCGTCACCCTGTAGCCGGACCCGGTCAGGAACCGCGCCAGCAGATCGCGCAGCCGGCGGTCGTCGTCCACCACGAGGACGTGGGGCGCATGATCGGGAATGTCGACGCGTGTGGGTTCCATCGGGTCCGAGGTTCTGAGGTCGCCGATCCCGCCTTATCAGCTTTTCTTCGCCCCGAAAACGAGACGCTCCACATGGGCGCGGTCGTCCGGGTCGATCAGGCGCAGCAGATAGCGGCTGACATGGTCCTTCGTGGCCGGGTCGAGGTCCGCCAGCGCCCGCATGATCCGGCGGGTCTGCAGGTTGGCGAGCTTCACGGCCAGATCGTGGCCCTGCTCGGTCGCGAACAGCAGCCGCTGGCGGCGATCCGAGGTGCCGGTGCGGCTCTCGATGAAGTCCTTCTCGATCAGCTCCTTGAGGACCCGGTTCAGGCTCTGCTTGGTGATCCGCAGGATGTCGAGGAGCTCCGCGATCGTCAGGCCGGGCTGGCGGTCGACGAAGTGCAGGACCCGGTGGTGCGCCCGGCCGAAACCGTACTCGTCGAGAATCCTGTCCGGGTCGCTGACGAAGTCCCGGTAGGCGAAGAAAAGGAGCTCGATCAGGTCGTAGGCCGGAGTCTCGGGCAGGATGTCGCTGCCGATCTGCGAAGGTCTCATAGCCGGGATTGCGTCAGGCACCGTGCTCATCCATTTTAAGTCAGCCTTGTTGACATATCTCAGGACGATTGTTACTCGTCAAGGCGCTTCCGCGAAATGAATGAACCTCAAACCGGTCGGAAGCGCATCGGAAATTACGCAGCCCCGATGTTCGCTATGGCTGCCCTTGAGGAGAAGAACGATGTCCGCGACCCCCTTCGATCAACGTGACGGATGGATCTGGTACGACGGACAGCTTGTACCCTGGAAGGACGCCAAGCTCCATGTTCTCTCCCACGGCCTGCATTATGCGTCCAGCGTGTTCGAGGGCGAGCGGGCTTACGGCGGCGAGATCTTCAAGTCCACGGAGCACTCGGAGCGCCTGAGGAAATCGGCCGAGATCCTCGATTTCGAAATCCCGTATTCGGTGGACGAGATCGACGCGGCCAAGCGGCTCGTGATCGAGCGGAACGGCCAGACCAATGCCTATCTGCGCCCGGTCGCCTGGCGCGGATCGGACATGATGGGCGTGGCCGCTCAGGCCAACCAGATCCATCTCGCCATCGCGAGCTGGGACTGGCCGAGCTACTTCGACCCGGCCGAGAAGATGAAGGGCATCCGGATCGACATGGCCGAGTACCGCCGTCCCGATCCGGCGACGGCGCCCTCGGCCGCGAAGGCCGCAGGCCTCTACATGATCTGCACCATCTCGAAGCATCGGGCCGAGCGGCGCGGCTATGCCGACGCCCTCATGCTCGACTGGCAGGGCCGCGTGGCGGAGTGCACCGGCGCCAACATCTTCTTCATCCGGGACGGCGCCGTTCACACGCCGATCGCCGATTGCTTCCTCGACGGCATCACCCGACGCACGGTGATCGACCTCGCCAATCGCCGCGGCTTCGAGGTGCAGGAGCGGCGGATCATGCCGGAGGAGCTGCCGAGCTTCAACGAGTGCTTCATCACCGGCACGGCCGCCGAGGTGACCCCGGTGTCCGAGGTCGGCACCCATGTCTACAAGCCGGGCAACATGACCAGGACCCTCATGGAAGACTACGAGGCCGAGGTCCAGCCCCGGAAGGCCGTGGCGGCCTGACCTCCACCGACTATCCCCGACGCGGAGGGACCTCAGAAGTCCTCCGCGTCGGGAATCCTGTTGAAGGCGATCTTCGCGCCCGCGTAGCCGCCCGGGATGGTGGTCCAGGGCCCCCAATGCAGGAGCGTGCGTCGGTATCCGGCGTTCATCCGATCCGCCAGAAGCGAGAGATATTCGAGCCGGCGCTTGAGTTGCGCCTCGGCCGTATGCCCGAACAGATCCCCTTCGATATCCTTCAGGGGAACGAGATCATGCAGCGTGACATGGACGCTGCGGTGGGGCGTCCGCGGCGGCAATTCGCGCGCCGCATGATTGAAGAGGCGGGCCAGGCAGGCGAGCAGGGATGGGTCGTCCCAGGTCGGCTGAAGGCGTTCCTCCGCATACCAGCCCGCGCTTTTCCGATCGGTCAGCCACAGGGCCAGCGCCCGCGCGGCGAACCCGGCGCGGCGCATGCGGTTCGCAGCCTTCGCGAGGAGGACCCGGGCGCAGGCATAGGCGCCGCCGAGATGGCGCCAGTCCGCCGGAAGAACCCGCCCGTGGCCGAACATCCGGCGTCGGGTCTCCGGCCGCTCGACCGCATAGCCGTGAAGACCCATCCAGAGCCGTTCCCCCTCGACGCTGCCCCATAGGCGGCGCATCTCCTTGGGCTGGAGCCGCCAGAGGGCCGCCATGTCGCCGATGCCCGCCCGGGTGAGGCGTGCGGCGTTGCCCTTGGCGATCCCGGGAATGTCGGCCAAGGGAAGGGAGAGAAGGCGGCCGGGAAGGTCCTTCGGGTGGAGGGCCACGAGGCCGTCGGGCTTCTCCATCTCGGCGGCAATCTTGGCCAGGAGGTCGTTCGGCCCCAGACCCACGGAACAGGTGAGGGAAGGGCCGATCTCCGCGGCGATGACCGCCTTGACCCGACGACCGAGCGCCAGGGCGTCACGTTGCTCGGACGGGGTCAGAGCGCAGACCATCTCGTCGATGGAGCAGACGGCCTTGACCGGGAGCACGGTCCCGATGGCCTCGACGATATCCCGATGCAGGTCCACGTATCGCTCGTGCCGTGCCGTCACCAGCACGATGTCCGGGCACAGCCGCCGCACATCGCGCACGAAGTCGCCGCGCTTGATTCCGATGGCCTTGGCTTCCCGGCTGACGGCGATCACGCCCGTATGCTCCGAATCGACAGGGATGACGCCCACGGGCCTGCCCCGAAGCCGTGGCTGGAGATGCTGCTCCGCGCTCGCAAAGAACGAGTCGAAATCGACGTAGAGACGTTCCAGACCGCCCGGTTTGCGCATCGCTCAAACACCTTCTTGCTTACTGAACAAAACAAGAACATGAGCTTGGCAGCGAGTCGAGGCGCGTACCTGTGGATAACGGGGATGGCTGAATCCGCGCCAGACAATTTTCTTTATGCAGGACCGGCACTAGAGCCTCGTTGTTCCTGTAGGGAACAACCCGCGAACAATATGAGACCTTACCTAACAAGAGAGATTCAGCGGCATCCGGCAGTGAATCCGCCGCCGGGTCAGGAACGATGTCGGGATCTCCCGAATTTTTTACCTTGGATGGGCGGGTTCGCCCAGCAATCCCTTTTGCACGGACGAAGCCGTCACCATATGAAGGAGCGGGAGCATAAGGCTCCGAGGGATGAACGAACAGATGATGAAAATTGCTTCTCGCCGAAGCCGCGTCATGATCGCCCTGGCGGCCGCCTTGGTCTTCGCCGGAAGTGCGGCTGAGGCTCGCGTCGGCCGGGGAGGGGGCAGCTTCGGCTCGCGCGGCGCGCGGACCTGGAGCGCTCCGCCGAGCACGAACACGGCGCCCGGCACGGCCGCGCCGATCCAGCGCTCGCAGATTCCAAATCAGGGGCCTGCCTATAACCGTCCGGGCACGCCGGCTCCGAACGTCGCCCAGCCGCGCCGCTTCGGCTTCGGCACGGGCCTGATGGCCGGCCTCTTCGGCGCGGGCCTGTTCGGCCTGCTGATGGGCAACGGCTTCTTCGGCGGCCTCGCAGGCTTGGGCTCGTTCCTGGGGCTCCTGCTCCAGATCGGCCTGATCGTCCTGCTGGTGCGTTTCGCCATGAGCTGGTTCCGCCGCCGGCAGCAGCCGGCCTACGGCGCCGCAGGGCAGGGCTACGCTCGCTCCATGCCGGGCGACGGTCCGCTCAATGGCGGCAGCCGCACGGGCGCAGGCATCGGCGGTATCGGCGGCGCCCTCGGCGGGCTTGGCCGACAGGGCACGCAGACGCAGCAGGCACGGCCGGGCGTGCGGGACGAGATCGGCATCGGAGAGAGCGACTATGCGGCTTTCGAGCGGTCGCTGATCGAGGTGCAGGACGCGTATTCCCGCAACGACGTCGCCAAGCTCTGGTCCCTGGCGACGCCTGAGATGGCCGGATACATCCAGGAGGAGCTGAACGACAACGCGTCGCGCGGCGTGAGGAACACGGTCTCGAACGTGCGCCTGCTCCAGGGCGATCTCGCGGAGGCGTGGCGCGAGGGCGGCACGGATTATGCGACGGTCGCCATGCGTTACGCGCTGACCGACGTCATGGTCGACAAGGCCACCGGTAAGGTGGTCGAGGGCGATCCGACGACGCCGACCGAGGCGACCGAGACCTGGACCTTCCGCAGGGACCAGGGCGGTCCTTGGAAGCTCTCGGCGATCCAGCAGAGCTGACGCGAGGGCTAGTTTTGGAAACGAGGAAGCGGCCGGACATCCGGCCGCTTTTTGTTTCCTGCACCCGCAGGAGCTACTCGGCTGCCTGCCGCCGCCCGGAATGGGTGCCCTCACGCACCTCCTCGATGATCTTGGCCACGAAGGCGTCGAGGTCGCCGGGATTGCGGCTCGTGATGAGGCCCTTGTCGGTGACGACCGTCTCGTCGCGCCACTCGCCGCCGGCATTGATCACGTCGGTCTTGATGGAGTGGTAGGAGGTGCACTTCCGGCCCTTGATGATTCCCGCCTCGATGAGGAGCCAGGGCGCGTGGCAGATGGCCGCCACCGTCTTGCCGGACGAGTAGAAGGCCCGGATGATCTCGATCGCCTTCGGCTCCACGCGCAGCTTGTCGGGATTGATCTGGCCTCCTGGCAGCACGAGCGCGTCGTAGTCGGCCGGATTCACGTCCTCGATGTCCTTGTCGACCGAGACGGTCTTGCCCCAGTCCTTCTCGTCCCAGCCGTAGATCTTGCCGGACTTCATGCGCGACTTCGGCGCGGCGACCTCGACCGTTGCACCCGCATCCGAAAGCTTCTCCTGAGGGACCATCAGCTCCGATTGTTCGAAGCCGTCCGTTGCCATGATCAGGATCCTGGCCTGTTTGATGTCAGGCATGATGCTCTCCATTGTTCGAGGGAATGCCCTGGGAACGGGCGGAAAGCCCGACAGTTCCGGCCTGCGGCCCCCGGAACCGCCGCACTCGCGTTCTGTTGACCTGAAAATGGTTGAGCGAACGAGGAGTGGAGAATGGTCAACCCCGGCAACCCGACGAACGAGCCGATCCCCGGCGGCAACATCCCGAGCGATGTGCCGCCGCCTCGCCCCCCGGACGAGGCGCCCGACACCGGTCCGACCGGTCCGCGGTCCCCATATCCGGTCAACGATCCCGGGATCACGGATCCGAAGGGACCCGGCTCCGAGCCCGATTACCTTCCGGGCAACCCGACCGATCCGGGGACCCGGTACTAACGACGCGCCACGGAACAGATGAAAGCCTGGAAGCCGTCAAGGCGGAGGCGTTGAATCGGCGACGGGCGGCCCGATGCTTCGATCACCCAGGATCCGGCGCAACTCATCGCCCAAGCTGGTGAGAGGAACTGCCTTGTAGTCGGCCACGGTGATGCATTTGCCTTCGATGCTCGCCATGACCACCGCGGAGGCTGACGGACGATCCTCGACGGGCTGAGCGTTGACGGGGCTGCGCCTCATGTCGCCCCCATCGGGATTGTCCTTGTTCAGGGCGATGACATACCAGACATTTCCTGACTTCGCCGCCTCGACGAGCGTCCGGATGCGCTGCTTCGTCTCGTTCAGGTTTCTGCGGCGTTCCTCGATCGATTCACCTCGCGTGAAGGCGAGGTTGGGCGGCGTGTCTCCGCTCTGACCATAGGGATGGACGAAGTTCAGCGTCATCCTCAGCCCGTCCACTTCGATGTCCTTCACCGGGAGCGCGGTCGCTTCCTTCCGTCCCTGGACGAAATCGCGCACCGACACGTCGCAGGACCGAAATTCATCCTGTTCCTGGGCGGGTTGGCTGGATTGCGCGCGTTCCTGCAAGGGACGCTTGCTGCGCGGAGCGCCTTCCGCGCCCGACGCCAGCGCGAGGATGCAGGCGATCGTCAGTGGGAAGATCCGGATCATGACCGCAATCCTCCTGGTTGGGGGCCGCCGTCGCCGATAGGCCGAACCGTGCCTGCCTTGCAGACGAAGAGATGATACACCCCGCGCCAGGCGCTGTGGGATCAATCCTGTGCGAGAGCGTCATTCTTGTGAGGTATCAGGCGACCTGGCGGGACGGGGCCGCGAGTGACGGCCGAGTACGTCAGATCTCGAGGATCGCGTAGGGTTTTCCGTTCGGCTTCTCGATGTGGCGGGCCACGTTGTAGACCGGCTGTCCGCCCGGCGTGCGTCCTTCGAAGCGCCCGCGATGGGCATGGCCGTGCACGATGGCGCTGACCTTGAAGCGGTCGATGGTTTCGGCCAGGCGCGACGATCCCAAGAACGGGTAGATTTCGAGGGGCTCGCTCTCGATCGTGTCGGTCACGGGCGCGTAGTGCAGGATGACCATCGTGCGCTTGGCCCGGACCTGCCGCATGGCGTTTTCGAGACGCAGCGTCTCGTTCATGGCCTCGCTGACGAACTGTTTGATGGCAGGCTCGCCGAAGGAGCCGAGCATGCGTCGGCCGAAGCCTCCTGCGAAGCCCTTCACGCCGACGAAGCCCACACCGTCGATCTCGCAGGACTGGCCGTCGAGAAGCTTCATGCCGGCGTCGCGCAGGATGCGGGACACCTCCTCGTGCGCACCGCATTCGTAGTCGTGGTTGCCGAGCACGCCGACCACGGGGATCGAGCAGGCCTTGAGGTCCTGCGCGAGAAGCTCGGCCTCTTTTGGCTTGCCGAGATCCGTGAGGTCGCCGGTCAGGACGAGGACGTCTGCCTCCCTGGAAATCTCCCCGAACAGCTCGCGGTAGGTTTCCGCGTTGTCCTCGCGGACGTGAAGGTCGCCCATCGCGGCGACCTTCAAGGGTGCATGCGCTTCAGTCATTCCGCCATTCACCTTCGCCGCCCACGTCGGCGAAGCCCCACTCCTTCACATCGATCTCGTAATCCACACGGGAGAACATGCGCCCGCGGCAGACCTTCATCTGCGGCGGCGGCAGGTCGAGCTGCTTGGCCAGCCGGTCGAGCAGCTCGTCCATGACCCAGCGGGGGACGTTGTCCCGCTCCGTGGGATAGATCCAGCGGAAGTTCAGGAGGTGCATCAGCAGCACTTCCCAGTGCACTTCCATGTAGGCCAGCAGCCTATGCCAGTCGATTTCGTGATGGGCCTTGAGGATCGTGTGGGCCACGTCCGCGCCGTCGTAGCGGTGGCGCAGCTGGATGAAGCATTTCGACCAGACGAGCTCCGTCGGCCCCACGATTTTCACGGGGGTGCCGAACACCTCGATCTGGCGCGCATTCTCGAACCAGGGGTCGCCGATCGGCATCGTGCCGTTCGAGGAGGCGAAGATCACGTCGAAGAAGTACTGGCCCTTGTAGACCTTGCCGAGCCAGCGGTCGTCCTCGATCTCGACCGCGTAGCCGAGATTCTTGAAATGCGAGAGCACGCGGGTGTAGTCGCCGGCCTTGCAGAAGATATCGAGATCCTTCGTCGGACGCGTGATCCCTGTGTAGGCCGATAGGGCATAGGTGCCGGCCAGCAGGTAGGGCAAGCCGAGCTGATTGAGCTCTCGCAGGGCCTCGGCATAGAAGGCTTCAGATTCCGGATGAGTCAGGGTCGGCTCCGCCTTCGCGTCGAAGATCGGGACGCCCGGTTGCTCTGTGGGGGCGAAGTCTGGATTATGAATCGTCATCAGCCTTGTCCGAAGCGCGACCGTCTTGGCCCGCGTTCGACAACCGCATGGCGATTACGAAGTTCCTTGAGGCGACTTCACCAACCTGCGAATTCTCAAGCTCCGAGACGATCTGTTTCGAGCAATGGCGGTGGAAAGGATCAATGCCCGCCCAGGGACTGGCGGACGTCCCGTGGGCTGTTCAGGATCTCGGTGAGGCTGTTGGCGATATGCCTTGCCTCATCGTCCTTCAGGCGCAGCATGAAGGGCGGCAGCAGGCCGGCCTGAAGCGCGACGACCGCCATTCCGTTCTCGTCCATGCCGATATCGATGGTCGGAGAGGTCACGTCGACCATCTCCTCCGGGTTCTCGCCCAGGTCTTCGCTGCCTTCGCCGATCGCCATCAGAAGCTGGCTCACGGCCTTAACGAGGGAGCGCGCCGCCTGCGGGTCCATGACCACGGCGGTGGATTGCTCGCCCTTCTGGAACGCGAGTTGAATGTTGTCGCCCTCGAGCGTGACGGAAATTCCTGCCATTGTCGTGCTCAACCTCCTCGCCAGATATGGGGTTGCAAGCCTGCGACGGAAAGGCAAGAGCTTTCGGAGCGGGCGCCCGATCTGTCCACTTGTCCAGGAATGGGCGGGGAGGCGCCCGGCAGGAGCCCCCCGCGCGACTTGCCTCAGGTGGTGGACGAACTGGTCGAGCGGCGGCGGGCGGAGCCGGTCTCGCCCATCGTACCTTGCGCCGACTGCGAACCCTGGCCCGACAGCATGCTGCCGCCCATGCCGGCATCGGCCTGCTGCTGGACCCGCAGGTTGTTCTGGACGTGGGCGACGCCGGAAACCGATTCCGCGAGATCCTCGGCATGGCGCTTCTCGAACCGGCTGTTGACGGTTCCCGACAGGGTGACCTCCCGGCTCGACACCGAGACCTCGATCTCCGAGGCGTCGATGTGCGGATCGTCCGTGAGGCGATCGTTCACGTCCTCGCGGATGCGCTCGTCGGACCGCTGGTAGCCCTTGGGCCCGCGCCCGCGATGCTGCTGCTCCGCGCGGCGCATGTCCATGTCGCGGCGGCGGTCCGCGTCCTCGTCGCCGAACCAGGACCTGACCTCGTCGCCCGCTCGCTCGAAGAAGCCGCGATCCTCGTTGTAGTCGCGCGATCCGCGGCCGAAGGTGCCAGTGTCGTAGCGGTCGCTCTCGCGGCCGTAGGATGAGCCGTAGCGGCCCCGCGAGCGGTCCCGCCCGTAGTCCACGCCGGAGGACGATCCACCCCAGCGGCGGTCCTCGCCCACGACGTCGCGCCAGTCGAGGGCGGAGCCGCCGGTGCCGTAACCGGCGGAATCGCCGAAATCGCGCTCGCGCGGCTCGTCGTAGCCGCGGCCGCGATCATAGCCGGCGGACTGGTTGCCGAATCCACGCCGCGCGATGTAGCCGTCGTCGCCGCGATCGTAGCCCGATCCCCGGCGGTCGCGATCGAAACGATCCTCGTCCCGGTCGCGCCAGCCGCTCTCGCGACCGCGATAGCGCTCCTGCTCATACCGATAACGATCATTGGCCATGGCATCGCTCCTCGATGGTGGTGAAGGAAAGCCGCCTGTCTCCGTGCGGTCGTCCGGACCAACGTGAGGACGACGAGGCCGGTTCCTGATGCGGCGGGGCGGGAGGCCGCGCTTTTTCAACGGCTGCGCTTGAACGGGAGCGCGCGGGCCGCATTGACCTCCCGCTTCCGCGATCCAGCGCAACCGAAAGCCCAGATCCCATGACGCAGAACCTGTCCAGCCTGAGCGACGATGCGCTCGCCGTCTTCGCGTTTGCGGCCTACCACCAGCTGTCGAGCGGCCAGAGCGTGCGCAGCGTCGCCCGCCGTGACGGCGTCGGCCACAAGGCGAGCGATGCGGCCGTCGCGGAACTTCGGGAGTGCGGGCTGATCGAGGCCGACGACGATGAAATCCGCTTCACGAGCCAGGGCGAAGATGCCCTGCGCAGCGCGATCGAACGCCTGAAGTCCGGCTGACCGATGCAATCAGAGCGGGAGGTACTCAATGAGGCGTAAGGCCGAAACCTTGCCTTTTCGGCAGGGGTCCCTTACTTAATTTGGATCGACATTTGGCCGGACGACTAGTCTACTCCGCTTTGGCACTGCCGAGCGCACGTTGCTTCTCTCTACCAATATCGACTGACGGGCGCCTTGCTCCGCCCACGTGCAAACGACAGTGAAAGGATTTCCCATGGAAACGGGAACCGTGAAGTGGTACAACGAAACCAAAGGCTATGGTTTCATTCAGCCCGACAACGGCGGTAAGGACGTGTTCGTGCACGCGACCGCGTTGGAGCGGGCTGGCATGCGTGGCCTTCGGGAAGGACAGAAGCTCTCCTACGAGCTTCAGACCGACCAGCGCACCGGCCGCACCTCTGCAGTCAACCTGCAGAACGCGTAAGGTTTGATGCTTGAGGGCGTGCCCGGCGCGCCCTCTCGTTGATCAGCCGTTCCGGTCGAGGGACGGCTTTTTTATTAGGATACGGAAGGCTTTGCATGGCAAAGGAAGAGCTCATCACGTTCGAAGGACTTGTGACCGAAATTCTGCCTGATGCGCGCTATCGCGTGCAGCTCGACAACGGGCATGAGGTCATCGCCTATACGGCCGGCAAGATGAAGAAGAACCGCATCAAGACCCTGGCCGGCGACCGTGTGACCGTGGAAATGTCGCCCTACGACCTCGAGAAGGGCCGTCTCATTTTCCGCCATAAGGATTCGAACGCCCCCACCGGCCCGCGTCCCCCGCAGCGCGGCGGCCAGCAGTTCCGGCGGCGTTAAAGGCATCGGACCCGAAAGTGGGCCTGCACTTTTGGGATCGATCCGATGCTCTCTTTGGGCGCGAGCATCGTTGAACGCAGAAAACCGGAATCCGCTTGGTCGCACGATGCGCCGAGCGCCGCCCGGTTTTCCCTCAGGCGACCGCCTTCATCACGGAACGCGTGAGGCGGTCCGCGCCGAGATCCTCGTCCAGATCGGTGAAATGCATCAGCTCGGCCAGCCGGTTGCGGGCACGGTTGACGCGACTCTTGATGGTCCCCACGGCGCAGCCGCAGATCTCCGCGGCCTGCTCGTAGGAGAAGCCTGAGGCCCCCACCAGGAGCAGCGCCTCGCGCTGGTCGTGCGGCAGCCGGGTCAGCGCCTTCTGCAGGTCCTCGAAATCGAGATGGGGCATCTGGTCGGGCTCGACCGAGAGGGTGGCGGCGTACTTGCCGTCCGCATCCTCCACCTCCCGGCGGCGCTTGCGATACTCGGAATGGAACAGGTTGCGCAGGATGGTGAAGAGCCACGCCTGCATGTTCGTGCCCGGCTGGAAGCGATGGATGTTGGAGATCGCCCGCACGAGGGTCTCCTGCACGAGATCGTCGGCACGGTCGACGTTGTTCGTGAGGGAGATCGCGAAAGCTCGGAGGTTGGGCGTCGCCTTAAGGATGGAATCCCGGAGGGTGACGTCGATACTCATGACTGCTGCTTCTCCGGCCGCCCCTCGTCGAGGCGGTTGATGATCTCGATGAAGCGATCCGGCACCGGCTGCTCTCCGAGCGACAGGGACTCGTAGAACTGGCGCAGCCGCTGGCCGAGCTGGGCCTGGACGGTTCTGGTGAGCGCGGGAGACTTCTCGAGACCCGGGACCGGATCTGGATCGGGATGAGACATATTCTTGGGACTCTTACTTGCCATCGGGTCATCCGGGTCCATGCGGGCTGACGACCTGTCATCAGGGTCGCGCTGACGGCGGCGCCCGATCGCCGAGGGATCAACGCGATCCTGGGACCGATGTTCCCGTTTGCCGCAGGCTCCCAGGCGGAGTAGCGGGGGAACTTAATCCTTACCGCCAAGTTTCTCCCGAAGAGACAACCTTGCCCTTGAGAATGGGCCACCGGCCGAGTGCTTCGCACTCTTCGAAGGCACCTAATCTTTCCGGGCCAGGGCGCCTCTCTTGCCGCCCAGGCGGGCGGCCGGAGTGATGGACGAGCCGGCGGGAGGGCAACCCCGCGCAAGACAACAAGGGCGATCTAAGGCCATGAGTACCATTCTTCTCATCATCGTCATCCTGCTGCTCCTGGGCGCCGTTCCGGCCTGGCCCTACAGCCGCGGCTGGGGCTACGGGCCGAGCGGCGTGCTCGGCGTGATCCTGCTTATCCTCATCGTTCTTCTGCTGATGGGGCGGATCTGACGCGTCGTCGAAAGGCGTCCTAAACCGAATGGCCGGGCAACCCCCGGCCATTTCCGATTCCGGGCAGATGCAGCCCTCATCCGGCAGGGCGTGCTGCGTCGCACATCCCGGGCTCGGAAACGCTCCTAGCCTCTCCAGGTCCCTGCTGGACGGCCAACACGGCAGGGGCGCTTGTCCTGAGAGCGTGTGCAGGGCGAGACACCCGCCACCCGCTGGTCCCTCGCGGGTGGCGGGCTCCCAAAACATTTCCATTCAGCTCGACTCAAAAAGAAAGCGCCCCCGAGGGCGCTTTTAAAGGTGTTCGGCCATGGGGGCAGAAAGGCCGAAGTTGTTTATCAACGCCTGTTTTGGGACTTGGTTCCGGTCAAGGCCGAAAAATTTTTTTTAATTCTCTATTAACGAAACACTATCACTTGCGGGTGGGTTCCCAAATCGTATAGGCATGAACCATCCCATGGGGCAGAAATGGGCTGCAGGGTCGCGGACACGGTCGTTTTCAAAGGCCGGACGCGGCCCTTTTCTTTTGGTGGGGCCATCGGCGCATCTGCAATGCCGTTTCCTTCTCACCCCTGAAGGCGCATGTCCGCAGCCGCTGCGGGACAAAAAGAAAGCGCCCGCGAAGGGGCGCTTTTGAAGGTGTTCGGTCAAAGGGGCAGAAGGACCGACATGGGACATAAATTCATTCGAGGCGATAATGTTCCGCTCTGGCAAAAAAATATCGTTACCCTCCCTGATCCGGGAGTTACGCAGCGGTACAGCCTTGCATAAAACAGTCCTGCTCACGGGGGCAGAGTGAGCCAAAGGTCGCGGATACGGTCAGCAGCAAAAAGACCGGACGCGACCTTTTTTCTTGTCCGAACGCCGGGAGTCGCGGCGTGCAAGAACCCGCCGACCCGGTCCACGTTCTTCCCACCGGGAGGTGCCTCATGTCGATGGCGGTTCAGGCGGGCCTGTGGGGGCTGCTCAGCGGCTCGGCCCTCGTGCTGGGGGCACTGATCGCTTATTTCGTGCACCTGCCGCAGCGGCTTATCGCGGCCATAATGGCCTTCGGCAGCGGTGTCCTCATCTCGGCCCTGTCCTTCGACCTCATGGACGAGGCCTATCGCACAGGCGGCATCGTCGCCACCTCGGCCGGCTTCCTGGCGGGGGCTGCGGTCTATACGGGCGCGAACATGATCGTGTCGCGCCGGGGCGCGAAGCACCGCAAGCGCTCCGGCCATGCGCCCGACGCCAGGCAGGCCTCGGACGAGGGCAGCGGCCTCGCCATCGCGCTGGGCGCGCTCCTCGACGGCATTCCGGAATCGATCGTCATCGGGGTCAGCCTGCTGACCGGCCAGGGCGTCGGCATCGTGGCGGTCGCGGCGGTCTTCCTGTCCAACCTGCCCGAAGGCCTGTCGAGCGCCGCCGGCATGCGCAAGGCCGGGCGCTCGCCGGCCTACATCTTCGGCATCTGGGGCGGCATCGCGCTGGCCTCGGGGATCGCGGCGCTCATCGGCAACATGGCCTTCGCGGGCACGAGCCCGGCCCTGATCTCCGCCGTCACCGCCGTGGCAGCCGGCGCGATCCTCGCCATGCTCACCGACACCATGATCCCCGAGGCCTTCGAGACCGCCCACGACTTCGCCGGCCTCATCACCGTCGCGGGGTTCCTCGCCGCCTTTACGCTTTCCCGGGTCGCTGGCGGCTGACCGGGGGAAGGCGAACGGGCTTCCCGTCAGGATACCCCGATAAGGGATTCGAAGAGCCGAAATCGGCCGGGAATCTCGCCGTATTGGTGGAATCTCACGTATTGCAATGGTATAGCCTAAGAAAATAGAAAAGGCCGCGCTTGCTGACCCGCTTCACCTCGCTCACCCCCGTTTCTCGGACCATCGCGTCCCTCGTCGCCGTCGCGACCGTGGGGCTGGCGATGCTCGTGCGCTATGTGCTCGATCCGCTGCTTGGGGACGAGCTGCCCTACATCACGCTCTATCCGGCGGTGCTGATCACCGCCATCGTGGCCGGCGGCGCGGCCGGGATGGGGGCTCTGCTGCTCGGGGCGGCAGCGTCCTTCGGGTTCCTGGCGCTGGCTCATGGCCCGGCGCCGTTCAGCCCGGGCTCCTTCACAGGGCTCGCCCTTTATCTCTTCGGCGGCGGGCTCTCGGTGGCGGCGGCGGCCTCCCTGCGGGCGGCCGCAGCGCGGCTCGAGGTGGCGCAGGAGCGGTTGGTGGCGACCCTCGAGGCTTCGGGCGCAGGCACCTGGCGCTGGGATTTCCGCGCCAACGAGGTCGACTGGGACCCGGCGCTGGTGCGCCTGTTCGGCCTCGATCCGGCCAAGGCGCCGCGCAAGCGGATGGACTTCCGCCGCTATGTGCATCCCGACGACCAGGAGCACATCAACCGCGCCATCGAGGAGGCCATCGAAAGCGGCGGCACGGCCGATTACGAGTTCCGGGCCACCCTGCCGGACGGCTCCCAGCGCTGGATGTACACCCGCAGCCGCCTGCTGCGCGACGCCAAGGGCGGACCGGCCCTGATGGTCGGCGCCTGTCTCGACATCACGGAGCGCAAGCGCGCCCAGGAGCGGCAGGCGCTTCTGGTGCAGGAGCTGAACCACCGGGTGAAGAACACGCTCTCGGTGGTGCAGTCGCTGGCGCTGCACACCAAGCGCGGCAGCCATGACCTCGACGGGTTCCACGAGGCCTTCGAGGCGCGCCTCCTGGCGCTTTCCGCGACCCACAACATCCTGACCCGGGAGCTGTGGGAGAGCGCCTCGCTCCAGGACATCCTCAACGCCGAGATGATCCCCTATGGGGGCCTCGACAACGGCCGCGTGAGCGTGTCCGGCGAGCCGATCCGGCTCAAGCCCCAGCAGGCGCTGGGCTTCGGCCTCGCGTTGCACGAGCTCGCCACCAACGCTGCGAAATACGGCGCGCTGTCGGTGCCGCACGGGCGCCTCGACATCTCCTGGCGCGCCTTTCCAGACGCCACGGGCCAGACGCGCCTTTCGGTCGACTGGGTGGAGCAGGGCGGCCCGGCGGTGGAGCCGCCCAAGCGCCTCGGCTTCGGCTCGCGCCTCATCGAGCGCAGCATCCGCGACGAGCTCGGCGGCCTGTTGGAAATACGCTTCCAGCCGGATGGCCTGCGCTGCTCGCTGAGCCTGCCGCTCTAAGGGAAAGGGCGCCGATCAGCGCCCCTTGCGGCCCTTGTATTTCGGCTTCTGCCCGCCGTGTCCTTGCGTCGAGCGGGGCAGCGGGCGTTCGCGGAAGTTCATGGGCACCTCCCGGTCCGTGCCGGGGCCCATCTCGTCGAGGCCGGGCTTGCGGATGCGGGTGCCCTCGTCGGAGCGGCCCTGGCCGAGCGGCCCGTAGGCGTTCGAGTCCTCGTCGCCGGCGCTGGCGCCTTCGCCGGAGGGCGGCAGTCCCTTCGGCGGCAGGTTGGCGTTGCGGCCGTATTTGCGCGATCCGCCGTACTTGCCCGCATCGCGCTCGACATCGGCCTGGCGCGCCATGGGGTCGTCGCTGAGCGTGAGCTCGGTCGCCTGCAGGCGCTTGAGCTCGTCGCGCAGGCGCGCGGCCTCCTCGAATTCGAGGTTGGCGGCGGCCTCGCGCATGCGCTTCTCCATGTCGGCGATGACGGCCTTGAGATTGTGGCCGACAGTCTCGCCCGTCTTGGCGAGGCCCGTATCGACGGAGACGTGGTCGCGCTCGTAGACGCTCTCCAGGATGTCGGCGATGTTGCGCTTCACGCTCTGCGGCGTGATGCCGTGCTCGGCGTTGTAGGCGAGCTGCTTCTCGCGGCGGCGGCTGGTCTCCGCGATGGCGCGCTCCATGGAGCCCGTCATGTTGTCGGCGTAGAGGATCGCCTTGCCTTCCACGTTTCGCGCCGCGCGGCCGATGGTCTGCACCAGGGAGGTCTCGGAGCGCAGGAAGCCTTCCTTGTCGGCGTCGAGAATGGCGACCAGCGCGCATTCCGGGATGTCGAGGCCCTCGCGCAGCAGGTTGATGCCGATGAGCACGTCGAAGGCGCCCAGCCGCAGGTCGCGGATGATCTCGATGCGCTCCAGGGTGTCGATGTCCGAGTGCATGTAGCGCACGCGCACGCCGTTTTCGTGCATATATTCGGTGAGGTCCTCGGCCATGCGCTTGGTGAGCGTGGTGACGAGCGTGCGGAAGCCCTTTGCCGAGAGCTCCTTCACCTCGTGCAGCAGGTCGTCGACCTGGCTGCGCGCGGGCCGGATCTCCACCACCGGGTCGATGAGGCCGGTCGGGCGGATGACCTGCTCGACGAAGACGCCGCCGGTCTGCTCCATCTCCCACTTGCCGGGCGTCGCCGACACGTGGACCGTCTGCGGCCGCATGGCGTCCCATTCCTCGAAGCGCAGGGGGCGGTTGTCGAGGCAGGAGGGCAGGCGGAAGCCGTATTCGGCGAGCGTCGCCTTGCGGCGGAAGTCGCCACGATACATGCCGCCGATCTGCGGCACGGTCACGTGGCTCTCGTCGGTGAAAATGAGGGCGTTGTCGGGCAGGTATTCGAACAGGGTCGGTGGCGGCTCGCCCGGCTTGCGGCCGGTGAGGTAGCGCGAATAGTTCTCGATGCCGTTGCACACGCCGGTCGCTTCGATCATCTCGAGGTCGAACTGCGTGCGCTGCTCCAGCCGCTGCGCCTCGAGCAGCCGGCCCATGCGAACGAGTTCCTGCAGGCGGTGCTGCAACTCGTCCTGGATGCCCTTCACGGCCTGCTGCAGGGTCGGGCGCGGCGTCACGTAGTGCGAGTTGGCGTAGACCTTCACGAAGGAGAGGTCGTTGGTCTTCTTGCCCGTGAGCGGATCGAACTCGACGATCGACTCGATCTCGTCGCCGAAGAGGCCGATGCGCCAGGCGCGGTCCTCCAAGTGGGCCGGAAACAGCTCGATCACGTCGCCGCGCACCCGGAAGGTGCCGCGGGCGAAGTCGTTCTGGATGCGCTTGTACTGCAGGGCCACGAGGTCGGCGATGAGCTGGCGCTGCTCGATGCGCTCGCCCACCTTCACCGAGAAGGTCATGGCCGTGTAGGTCTCGACCGAGCCGATACCGTATATGCACGACACGGACGCCACGATGATCACGTCGTCGCGCTCCAGAAGCGCGCGCGTCGCGGAGTGGCGCATGCGGTCGATCTGTTCGTTGATGGAGCTTTCCTTCTCGATGAAGGTGTCCGAGCGCGGCACGTAGGCTTCCGGCTGGTAGTAGTCGTAGTACGAGACGAAGTACTCCACCGCGTTGTCGGGGAAGAACGACTTGAACTCGCCGTAGAGCTGCGCCGCCAGTGTCTTGTTCGGCGCGAGGATGAGCGCAGGGCGCTGCGTCTCCTCGATCACCTTGGCCATGGTGAAGGTTTTTCCGGAGCCCGTGACGCCGAGCAGCACCTGGTCGCGTTCGGCCCGGCGCACCCCGTCGACCAGCTCCGCAATGGCCTGCGGCTGGTCGCCCGAGGGCGTGAAGTCGGACTTGATCCTGAACGGAATGCCGCCTTCCGATTTCTCGGGCCGGGGCGGCCGGTGCGGCACCCAGGGCTTGCCGCCCTTGAAGCGCGGGTCGCCCTCGGTCAGCAGCCTGGTCAGCGCATCGACCGTGGCCGAGACGCCGCTGACGCCCAGCGGTCCGTTCTCGCCCAGCTCCTCCGCCACGTCCGGTCCGTCGTCGGGGCCTTTGAGGCCGAGCTTCTTCGCCAGCGCCGGATCGACGTCCGTGACGTCGCCGTGGATGAAGGTCTCCTGCGCGCGCTCCGCGAACCCTTCTGCGGCCTCCCGCTCCCGGTTCACCGCCGGGTTGAGGAGATCGGCCAGATAGGGATCCAGCGGCTTAAGCTCAGGTTTGGACGCCTTCCCGGTGGAAAGCTTGGGCTTCTTGGGTGATTTGGCCATAGAACGAATATGGTACAAAGATGCCGGATTGGGAAGGGCATGGGCCGCGTCCCCATGTCCCCTGCGGTGACCTCCTCAGGAGTGCTGCGCCGCCTTCCGGCTTGAGCCCCGCAGCCGCCTCATGACCGGCGCGAGGACGTAATGCACCAGCGGGATCAGGAGGGCGCCGACCACGAGCCCGAAGAGGCCGGAGGCCGCTGCCGAGACGAGCCATTCCACGAACCCGGCCATGGCCGGGACCGCATGGCCCGCCGCGGCCGCGAGGTCGTGGACCCCGTGGCCGATCATGCCGAAGCCGAACTCCTCGAGCCCGTGGATGATGATGCCGCCGCCGACCCAGACCATGGCGGCGGTGCCGACGATGCCCAGCACCTTGAGAAAAACCGGCATGCCCTTCACGAGGCCGCGTCCCAGCGCCTTCGTGAGCGGCGCGAGCGCCCGGTCGGCGCCGGAGGGCTCGCCGTCGCGCAGGAGGCCAGAGACCGGCCGGGCGCTGCGCGCGAGCGCCATGCCGGCATCGTCCGCCTTCACGATCAGCGCCACGCCGCCATAGACCAGGAGCGTGATGCCGATGCCCACCACGGCCAGCACCACGGCCTGGCTCCAGAACGAGAGCTCGGGGATCGTCGCCAGCGAGATCGCCATGATCTCGGCCGAGAGGATGAAGTCCGTCTTGATGGCGCTGGCGACCTTCTCGTCCTCGATGCTGCGGGGCGCGTGAGTCGCCTCGGCCACCATGGCCTCGTGGTCGTGCGCCTCACGGGGCAGCAGGGCCTCGAACACCTTCTCCGAGCCCTCGTAGCAGAGATAGGCGCCGCCGATCATCAGCAGCGGCGTGATCGCCCAGGGGGCCACGAGGCTCAGGATGAGGGCGGCCGGCAGCAGGTAGAGCAGCTTGTTCTTGAGCGACCCCACCGTGATCTTGCCGATGATCGGCAGCTCCCGGCTCGCCGCGAAGCCCACCACGTAGCGCGGCGTCACCGCCGCATCGTCGATCACGATCCCGGCCGCCTTCGTGCCCGCCTTGCCGGCCTGCGCCGCCACGTCGTCCAGCGACGCCGCCGCGACCTTCGCCAGCCCCGCGATGTCGTCCAGAAGGGCCATCAACCCGATGCTCATGGGTGCTCCTGTTCAAGCCGTCCTCAGGGAGCACCTATACGGAACCTCCCGCCTGCGACAAAGCCCCAGGAGGGGGAGGGGTTTCATTGGGGCTCTGTTCGGGTTGTAGTAGCCAAGCTTAAGTTATTTCAGAAGATCTTTGATCGAATTGGCTTTCTGGAGTGCGGACCACGTTGTGTAGCGAGGACCCTGCATCGCCCCGGATATGGCGTCCGCAAAAGGAATGGGTTTGGTGAGTTGAGAAGCGGGCCTCTTGAAGAAGACCTTCCACTTTCCGGTATCTCCATAGGGTTCAAAACGATCAATCTCGGCCGTGTGGGTAATCGCGGCCACCGGTGAGACTTGATAAGCCGCAATCCACTTGAGGTTTGCGCGGTGCTTCTCGGCAATCCGAATAGCCCACCAGGCATTTTGGCCCAGGAATGCCCGTTCGAAGCCTTCCTTCTGTGCTGGAACGATGATCGTGTCCCTGGTTTCTGCTGCCGTAGGTACAAGCCCAGCCGCCGCCAGCTCGATAGGGGCGGCCGCCTTGGCCTGCTCGAAGATGTGCACCCCCATGACTGGCAGAAGGCGCAGCATCTCATTGAGGAATGCGCGGGTATCGGCTTTCTCGCTCTCGATGAGATTGGGTTCTCCGGGTTCTGCCTTATTCACGAGGCGGCACCGCTTCGTCGCGATGGCTCGCTGGATCAACTCCCATTCCAACCAAGTGGTATGAGCACGGTTGAGCCCATGATTAGCGGAGATGAAGAGGACTGCTTGGTCCCAGAAATCCTTGTTGATGTCGTGGCTCTCGATACGGGCCTTCACATTATCGGTCTGGCCGATATAGGCGACGGGCCGCTCGACGCCGATTTCATCCGTCTCGTAGCCGATCAGAATATAGACACCGGGATGCGCCAGCTCCGGCCTGTTCTTGATTTCCAACCACCGGTCGCGCGGCACGATGTACCCTCGTCCCGTCCAGTTCATGCGGTCGACGATACGCGCTCCTTCCGGGTCTCCAGAAGGAACATAGATCCTCAATGTGAATGCGTCCGGCATAAAGCTCTCTTGGAATATTACTGATGTCTCAAGCAGCCCGGCGTGCCGCATAGCGTCCGCCGTCCGCGGCGGTGATGCGGCCGTAGCGGGCGAGCGTGGTGAGGACTTGTTCGATGCGCTCCTCGATCCGCTTGCCGCCGCGCTTGAAGCCGCGCGCCAGTTCGGCGGCGTCCATGGGGCGGCCGGCGGAGAGGAGCAGGAACTCGACGGCCAGCGGCTGCTCGTAGCGGTCTTTCGGGAAGTCGGGGAGCGAGCGGTCGAAGGCGACGACCTTCTCGCCCAGGTCCATCTCGCCGGTCTTGGTCGCAGTGGTCTTGGCGAAGCGCGGGATCTGGTAATCGGGGCGCAGCCAGCGCACGTGGCCCGCCGCCTCCTCTCGGGCCCGCTCCGCATTGAGCGCCACGAGCCGCTCCAGGATCTCCTCGTCCGTGAGGGTGTCGGGCCAGCCATAGGCCTGGAAGACGAGGCGGTCGAGGCGCTCGTGCAGCTCCTTGAGAATGAGGATCAGCCCCTCTTCCTTGATGCGCTCATCGTCGGGCGTGAGGGCAGGGAACCCTCCTCCCCCTTGTGGGGAGGAGTTGGAGGTGGGGGTGCCGGCGCCACCCTGGTCCAGTCCGGCGCTCGCACCCCCACCCCTGGCCCCTCCCCACAGGGGGGAGGGGGATGAGCGCGCGGCCTCCATGGCCTTCAGCTTCTCCAGCACGTTGTACATCTGCGTCAGCGTGAGCTTCGGGTGCTCCGCCTGCCGGCTTTTCCGGAACGCATCGAGCTCCTCCGCGACGGCGCGGATTTCGGCTTTGAGCGGTTCGGGCGGATCGGGGAAGGGGAAGGGGTCGAAACAGCGTGACTTCGAGTAGCGTGGATCGTTGCCTATTCCGAGCCAGCCCCCTGTCCTTAGCGCCCAGGCTGCGTGAAGTCGTGAAGAGAGAACTCCGAGGAAGACTGCATCACTGCTTCCGATGTTCACAAGCATGTTGTCAGCTCGGATTGAACCATCAAGAAAAGTGAACCATCGATGCTTTGATGTCTCGGGCGTCGAGATAAATCTATCTAGGCGTTCCGTGAAGGAACGATACATTTCATGTGTGGCGCCAAACCACCACCAATATTTTTTCCTGAACGGCATGTTGTTCTTGTCTCGCTCAGGTTTAACATTGATCAGGATGTGGTTATATACTTCTGGAAACTGGCTGCGCACCTCGTCTTGTTGCATAGGATAAAGGTCAATGACCATCACGCCTCGCGGCGTTGAAGCTAAGTCCCTCCCGTTTCGGTAGTGCCATATGTGTTTCTCAAGACCTGATCTCTTCCCAAGACCAAGATGGGCGGCTTCTTCTGGTGTTACGATGAAGCCCGCGCCATGAAGCTTCACACCCGGTGAGCAGAGTCCTTCATTCGAAAGCAAAGGCTTCGCGGAGGTGACATCGACGCCCACCGTCAAATCTGGATTGATCCTCCCCACACGCTCAATCAGTTCTACCACAGGCTCATCTGTATCGAGCCCGCGTTCACGCACGACCTCGCGCAGCACGCCGTCCTGGGTGCTCTTCACCGCCACCGTCATGGCGATCCGCACCGCCGCCGAATCCGCCGCCGCTTTCGTCCACGGATGATCCGGGATCGCCATGACGAGCGAGACCGGCGTCTTCGCCTCCATGCGCTTCTTCATCACGCGGCGGGAGAATTCCTGCGTAATCGAGTTCGTGGTGACGAAGCCGAAGCGGCGCAGGATCGAGCCTTTGTTGGTGAGGAATTCCGCCGCGCGGTCCCACCAGTACATGACGAAATCGGCAGAGTCGTTCATGTGCTTGTGCGCAGACCAGAGCGCTTCCGTGTAGCCGTCGCCGAGGCGGGCGCGCAGGTCCTTGCCGCCGATGAACGGCGGATTGCCCACGATGAACTCCGCTTCCGGCCACGCAGGCCGCCGCGCATTCGGATAGGTCTCGATGCGCTTCCCATCTTTTTCCACCACCTGCGGCACGGGATAGCCATCCCAGGTCAGCACCGCGTCGTAGCCTTCGCGCCGACCGAAATTGATGTTCTCGAAGGCGCGCAGGATCGGTTCGGAGGGGTGGCCCGTGCGGGTGCGGTAGTGCTGCTGGAGATAGCCGATCCACACCACGAGTTCGGCGATGGCCGCGGCGCGCGGGTTCAGCTCGAGGCCGAGGAACTGGTGCGGGTCGACCGTCTCGCGGTCGAGGCCCATGCTCTCCGGCTCGCCGAGCTGCGCCAGAGTTTCCAGCACCTCGCCCTCGAGCTTCTTCATGAGCTCCAGCGCCACGTAGAGAAAGTTGCCGGTGCCGCAGGCGGGGTCGAGCACGCGCGTCGTGCAGAGCTGCCGGTGGAAGGCGCGGATCGCCGCGACGGCGGCCTTCTCGTCGCCGTCGTCCTTGGCCTGCTCGGCCTTCTTCAACGCCGCCTGCCAGTCCTCGCGCAGCGGCTCCATCACGGTCGCCTCCACGAGGCGCTGCACATAGGCGCGTGGCGTGTAATGCGCGCCGAGTTTTCGGCGCTCCGTCTTGTCGAGGGCCTGTTCCAGCAGCGTGCCGAAGATGGCCGGATCGACCTCGGTCCATTCCGCTTTCGACGCCTCCCACAGCTCGCTGATATCCTCCCGACCTAATGGGAAGGCGCGAGCCTGCTTGAACAGGTTGCCGTTGAAATGGCGCAGGTGCTTCTTGAACAGGGAATAGAACCGCCGTTCGTGCTGCGGCTCGTCCATCTTAGCCCAAAGCTCTTCGAGCAACGGCGCGAACGCACCGGGATTGTCGATACAATCCTTCAATAGCTCTGTGAACGCGCCTTTGGGCAGAAGCTCCACGTCCTCGGCGAACATGGTGAAGAGGCAGCGCATGAGGAAATGCGCCACGTCCTCCGCGTTGCAGCCGCGCTCCTCAAGCGCGCGGCTCACCTGGGCGAGGCGCTTGGCGATGTCGCGGGTGACGCGCGCCGCCTCCTTCGACGGATCGAGGGAATGCGGCTCCTCCCAGATCGTCTTCAGAAGCGCGCGGGTCTTCTCCTCGCGCAGGTCGTCGAGATAGACGCGGTAGCCGTTGCGGTCCGGGAAATGGCTGTAGGCGCGGCCGGTGCCGGTGAAGTCGGCATAGAGCTCCAGGCAGTGGCCGACGTCGCACACGATGATGAAGGGCGGCGCGGGATGGTTCGCATCGAGCAGGAACACGTAGGTCTCCGCCTGCTGGCGCGCGTTCTTCATCATCACGTCCCAGCCGCGGGCGATGCTGCGCTTGCCCAGCACGGCGGGCTCGTCGGCCAGCATGGAGAGCTGGCCCGGAATGGCCTTCTGCTTGCCCGGCAGGCGCGACTGCTTGGCCTCCAGGATGAAGGCATTCTTCTTATAGAGGTCGATGCGCTTGGGCGCGGCGGAGTCCCCGTCGCGCGGCCGCACGGCGCGCTCGAAGACGTAGTCGTTGTACTCTCGGTTCGCTCCTGCGGGATCCGGGTGATCCACACCGATCACGGTACAGAGTTCCGTTAGGAACATCTGATAGTTTGCGCGTTCGGCACCGCCCTCTTGGCCTGTCCACCGGCTGATGAAGGTCTCGACGGCGGCGAGGGAAGGATCGGCAGGAGGCATGTTGCAGATACATTGTTACGTATCCTCAACCACCTATTTGCTACATAGTTTCAAGTCAAGCGGCAGTTGCGTAGCTATCCCCGCTTCACCGCCCTGAGCGAAAACGCCAACGGCATCGGCACCGCGCCGTCGGGGAGGCGGAACATGCGCTCGCCTGCCGGGACCATCGACGGGAACAGCCGCGACGGCAGGGTCTCGTGCTCGTGCAGGAAGTCCAGGGTCAGGCCCGCCTCGATGAGACCCGTGACGATGTCCGAGAGCGGGTGGATCCAGTTGTAGTCGGTGACCGGCTCGGCGAAGGCGTCGCCGGTGTAGGACTTCTGGTCCGTGAAGGCGTCGGGCGCGTCTTTAGGTGTGCGCCAGCCGTAGGTCGGGCGGATGACGCCGTCGTGCTCGTCGAGCACGAGGGCGAAGGGGTGGGAATCGGCGAAGTAGAGCGTGCCGCCGGGCTTCAGCATGTCGGCCACGACCCGGGCCCAGGCGCGGATGTCCGGCAGCCAGCAGATCGTGCCCCAAGTCGAATAGACCATATCGAAGCGCTCTTCGATTGCCTTCGGGGTGTCGTAGAGGTCCGCCTGCACGAAGGCGGCGGGCAGACCCGCCTTGCCCGCCAGCTCCCGTGCGCCGTCGATGGCGACGGGCGAGAAGTCGAGCCCCGTCACGACGGCGCCGCGGCGGGCGAGCGAGAGGGTGTCGAGGCCGAAATGGCATTGCAGGTGCAGGAGCGTCCTGCCCCGCACGTCGCCGATCTCCGCAGCCTCGATGGGACCGAGGGTGTCGCGTCCGGCCAGGAATGCGTCGATGTCGTAGAAGCCCGTGGCGTCGCGCATGTGCATCGCCGCCCGCTTGTTCCAGCTCGACAGGTTGGCCTGCCGCCAATCGCCGGTCATGAGGTCGCTCCGAAGGAAAACACGTCGGTCTGCCGAGAGAGATATTGCATCCCGCCCACGGCGTTAAGGCTCGACGAACGATGTATCGTGGAAAGGTGCTCCCTTTTTAACGATACGCGCGCTTTGCTCCCGCGTGGCGGTGCGCCGCGCTTTGCCACAGGCGGAAGTTTCTCCATAAGAGGCGCTCTCCCGGCGCACGTCCGGGAGCGGCATCCGGCGTTCATGGCTGCGGGCCGGAAGAACGCGTTCGAACGGAACCCTCGATGCTCACCGTCTATGACTGCCTCGTCACTCAGCACGACCTGCGCCTCGTCGCGTTGGCGGCCGTCGTCTGTGCGCTCGCGTCCTTCACGGTTCTCAACCTGCTCAACCATGTGCGCCGCTCCGAGGGGCAGAGCCGGTAGGTGTGGATCTACGTGGCGGCCGTCGCGGGCGGGTTCGGCACCTGGGCGACGCATTTCATCGGCATGCTGGCCTTCTCGCCGGATCTGAACACCGGATACGACATCGGCCTGACGGCGCTCTCGCTCCTTGCGGCGATCTGCGTGATGGGGCTCGGCATGACCGTGGCGCTCCTCGGCGCCTCGCGGTGGTTGGCATGGCTCGGCGGCGCCGTCATGGGGGGCGGCATCGCGTCCATGCACTACCTCGGCATGGCGGCCTTCCAGGTGCCGGGACGCCTGAGCTGGGACGGATCCCTCGTCGTGGCGTCGGTTGCGGCCGGCATCGTGCTCGGGGCAGCGGCCATGCGCGTCGGGCTTCGTGACGGGCGGATGCGGTCCGCCCTGGCGGGAGCCGTGCTTCTGACGCTTGCGATCGCCGGCCACCATTTCACCGCCATGGGCGCGGTCGCCATCGCGCCAGATCCCGCGCGGCAGGTTTCGGCCGCGGCGCTGTCGGGCGAATGGCTTGCCGTCGCGGTGGCGCTCGCGAGCTTCGCGATCCTGGTCCTAAGCTTTGCGGGCCTCGCGCTCGACCTGCGCGACCGCCGACGCGCGAGGCTCGAGGTCGAGCGCATGCGCAGCCTCGCCAATGCGGCCGTGGAGGGGCTTCTCGTCTGCGACGGTGAAACCATCGTGTCGGCCAACAGCAGCTTCACGGGGCTCACGGGCTTCCCGCCGGGCGATATCGTCGGCGCGGACCTGAGCACGCTTCTGCCGCTCCCCGACGTGATCGCGCGGCTGCTGGCCTGTCCCGATCAGGCCATCGAGGCGGACCTTCGCCAGAGCGGCGGTGGCGTCATCCCGGTCGAACTGATCATGCGCACGGTCACCTATGCGGACAAGCCGCACAACGTGATCGCCGTGCGCGATCTGCGCGACCGCAAGCAGGCCGAGGCCCGTATCCACTTCCTGGCCCATCACGACGCGCTCACCGGCCTCGCCAACCGCACGAGCTTCGATCAGCGCCTCGACGTCGAGATCGAGACGCACCGCAAGACGCAGGAGCGCTTCGCGGTCCTGTGTCTCGACCTCGACCGGTTCAAGGACGTCAACGACATCTTCGGCCATTCGGCCGGCGACCATCTGCTGCGCAAGGCGGCCGAGAAGCTCGACGCCGCCCTCGACGAAGGTCAGATGCTCGCCCGCGTGGGCGGGGACGAGTTCGCCGTCATCATGCCGGGGCTCGGCGATCCGGTTCAGGCCGGACGCCTCGCGGAGCGCCTCCTGCAGGCGCTGGAAGGCCAGCAGGACGGCAGCCCCTTCGACCTCGTCTCCGTCAGCATCGGCATCGCGGTCTATCCGGACGACGCGTCCGGCCGCGCCGTGCTGCTGTCGAACGCCGATGCGGCGCTCTACCGGGCCAAGAAGGAAGGCAAAGGCACCTACCGGTTCTTCGAAGTCACCATGAGCGAAGAGGTGCGCGAGCGGCGCATGATCGAGCATGACCTGCGCCTTGCGATCGAGAAGGGAGAGATGTCGATCGCCTACCAGCCGCAGACCCGCATCGGCATCCAGGAGATCACCGGGTTCGAGGCGCTCCTGCGCTGGAAGCATCCGGCTCGGGGCGACATGTCGCCGACGGTCTTCATCCCGATAGCGGAGGAGAGCGGCATCATCCTCAGGATCGGCGAGTGGGTGCTGCGCGAAGCCTGTCGCGAGGCGTCGTCCTGGGACCGGCCGCTCAAGATCGCCGTCAACGTGTCCGCGCTTCAGGTCAACAATCCGAGCTTTGTCGCGCTCGTGCAGGCCATCCTGCACGAGAGCGGACTTGCTCCCGAGCGTCTCGAGCTCGAGATCACCGAGAGCGTGCTGATCCGCGATCCCGAGCGCGCGCTCCAGACGCTCACGCAGCTCAAGGCCATCGGCGTCAGCATCGCCATGGACGATTTCGGCACGGGCTATTCGTCCCTGTCGAACCTGCGCAACTTCCCGTTCGACAAGATCAAGATCGACCGTTCCTTCGTGCGCGCCATCGACGTCAACAACCAGGCCGCCGCCATCGTGCGCGCGGTGCTCGGCCTGGGCCGCGGCCTCGGTCTGCCGGTAATCGCGGAAGGCGTCGAGACGAACGGCGAACTCGCCTTCCTCAATGCCGAAGGGTGCCGGGAGGCGCAGGGCTATCTCTTCGGCCAGCCGGTCCCCATCGAGATGTTCCGGAGCGTGACGCACGCGGAGGCCGTCGCCTGACGAAAAAGGCGGCCCGTGGGGCCGCCTTCTCGATCGTCCGTTGAGGAGGCATCAGCCCGGAAGCAGCACCGAATCCACCACGTGGATGACGCCGTTCTTCTGCATCGCGTCGGAGGTCGTCACCGTCGAGGTGCCGCCCTTCTTGTCCTTGATGCTGAGGCCGTTGCCCGCCTGCATCACCGTGAGGGTCTCGCCCTGCACGGTCTTCAGCGTGGTCATGCCGCCCTCCTTCACCTTCGCCATGAGCTCCTGCGCGGTCAGGCGGCCCGGCACCACGTGGTAGGTGAGCACGCCCGTGAGCGCGGCCTTGCTCTCGGGCTTCAGGAGCGTGTCGACCGTGCCGTTCGGCAGCTTGGCAAAGGCCGCGTTGGTGGGCGCGAAGACCGTGAAGGGGCCGCTGCCCTGCAGCGTATCCACCAGGCCGGCAGCCTTCACGGCGGCGACGAGCGTGGTGTGGTCCTTCGAATTGACTGCGTTCTCGACGATGGTCTTGGTGGCGTCCTGAGCCAGGGCAGGAGCGGAGAACGCAAGGGCGACGGCAAGGCAGGCGATGCGAACTGTCATCGTTTCAATCCCTAAAGTGGTTGCTGATTGATCCCGGCGCGGGTCCGGGGATCGAAGGCTGACCCTTCAGGGCTGGCTACACGGCGTGTTCGCGGATGGATGCGGAAGGTTTGCTTCACGAGTCCGTGAAGCGGCCCGACCGTCAGGCGGTGAAGGCCGTCGGTCCGCGCATATAGGCGGCGACGCGGTCGTCGTCCTCGGAGGCCGGTTCCGCCGCTTGTTGCGGCTTCTCGTTCGCGGCGGAGGCGGACTGCGCCTCGCCGGTTTCGGTTTCGGCGCTCTGAGGAGCGCTCTCCGGCGTCGGCGGATGAGGCTGTCGCGGGGTCATGGGTACCTCCTTGACTCGTTCTGGGTAGTGTCTGCGCGATCCATGTCGCAATTGCGGCACCTTCGCCTAGAGCACCATGCGGGCACCGGGGTCCGCTGGGACGATGTTTCAGAGCGCCGCCGACGCCATTCCCTTCATCACGACTGGCCCCGTCGGCAGGCCCGTGGGCGAGCCCGCGAGCGGTTCGACCGAGATCGTGAAGAGCTGGTTCGAATGGGGCTGCGGAAGATCGTCCATCGTCATGCGTGCGGTGCGGGCGGCCCGCAGCACGCCGACGGAGATCGGCGGCCCTGCCGGATCCGGGAAGGTCCAGACCTGAACGGAGTGGTTGTGCGGGATCGTCATGTCGCCGAGTGGGACGAGCTCCATGCGCCCGTCCTCGAACGTGCTGAGCACCGCGCCGGGCTGGTTGGCGTCGTTCAGGAGAACGGCGATCATGACCGGCTGGCGCGAAGCCTTGATGGCGAAGAAACCCATGCCGAGGCCCAGCAGCAAGGCGGCCACCACGCCGGCAAGGCCCAGCGTGCGCCAGAAGCTCAAGCTCTCCCAAAGCCGCTCGAGGGCGCCCGGCGATGCGGCCCGCGATACCGCCGCCGATGTCTTGGGAGCCGCCACGGGAGCGGCGCTCACGCTGCTCTCGATCCTGGCCCAGAGTGCGTCGCCTGCGGGAAGCTCGTCCGCGGTCTCGTCCCAGGCGGAGAAGCGCTGCCGCCAGAGCTCCACGAGATTCCGGAAGTCCCCGTCCGAGGCGAGCAGACGGTCGGCCATCCCGCGCTCTTCGCCTTCGAGCAGGCCGAGAACGTGCTCCGCTGCCAGACGATCGAAGTCGTCGCGCCTCATGTCATGCACTCCCGAAGCGACACGAGGGAGCGGCGGATCCAGGACTTGACCGTGCCGAGCGGCACGCCGAGCCGTCCGGCCAGTTCGCCATGGCTGAGACCGTGGATGTAGGCGAGGGTGATCGCCTGGCGCCGCGTGGGCTCGAGGCGTTCGAGGCAGCGCTTCAGGCTGCCGGCATCCGACAGGCGCAGCATGAGCGATTCCGCATCCTCCTCGTCGCTGACGAGCCCCATGGGCTCGAAATCCTCGACGAGATCCGTCCGGGATTCCCCGCGCAGGATGTTCAGGGCTCGGTTGCGCAGGACCGCATAAAGCCACGCACGGGCGTCGCCCCGTGCGGGATCGAAGCTCGCGGCCTTCTGCCAGATCTGTACGAAGGTGTCGTGCACGGCCTCCTCGGCGAGAGCCCGCCGGCGCAGGAGCCGCATGGCGACACCGAGCATCCGGGGCGCTTCGCTGTCATAGATCGCGCGCAGGGCAAGCCGATCGCCCTTGGCGCACCGGCCGAGGGCGTGGGTCAGGTCGAAGGCCGGGGGAACGACATCCCCGAGCGCTGCCTTCACGCGTGATCTCCCTATGCGTCTGCTGTCACTACACCGGAGCTCTCTGCCCGGATGCAGGGCCGCGACAAAACCTGCCGCCCTCTGTATTCATAGGGGAACCGGGGAGATCCGCGCAACGGCTTGGGTTGCGGAATGCACCGGGATCAGGTGCAGCTTCGGCCCATGGCGCTGAGGCCCTCGTCCCAGAGGTCGGCGAGGTTCGGGATTCCGAGCAGCCAGTCCGCGGTCGAAAGGGAGCTGGCATCTTCGCGCTCGCGGGCAAGGCGGACCGCCGCGCCCCATTCCTCGGGCTCCATGTCGCCCCGGCCGATGTAGACGAGGGCGAGGAGGTCGGCGCGCTCGTCGTCGTTCAATCCGGCGATCACGTCGCGGAACTCGTCCTCGGTGGCGTCGTCGGGCGCGGAGGTGAGGGAATCGATGCTGCCATCGTCGATGGGGTTCGAGCCCGACGCCGGGTCCGTCAGGCCTTCCTTAACGTCAATAGCCCTCGCCCTGAGGATGAGTTCGCAGACCTTGTCGAGCGCGATATCCATGGAAGTCCTCTCGGAGAAATCTCTTTTTGCCGTTTGCGAGAGGGAAACCCCGAAAGCGGCTTTCGGTTCAGCTTGAGCGACGGACGGCGGTCATGCCGTTGCGGCATGACGCGGCTCGCATCGATTCCATGGCCGAGGCCGAACGGAGCGTGATAAGGGTGCATCGGCTCCATTCGCGATTCGACCATGTCCAGACTTGAAATCCTCGGCTTCGTTGCCGCCATCCTGACCACCGTGTGCTGGCTGCCGCAGGCCTTCAGGACCCTCCGGACCAAGGACACCAAGTCCCTGTCCCTCCTGACCCAGAGCGCCTTCACGCTCGGGGTCGGGCTCTGGCTGATCTATGGAATTCTCGCCGGAAACGCGCCGATCATCTTCGCCAACAGCGTCACGTTCGTGCTGGTGGCGGCGATCCTCGCCATGAAACTCCGTTATGGTTAATATGGTCCGGCGCCAGGAGAACAACATGCGCCGGTTCCTCGCCTTCTGCCTCGTCGGCCTCGCCCTCTCGGCAGGCTTCCCTCTCGAAGCATCCAGCCAGAGCGCCCGCGGTTCAGCCTTCAAGCTCGAGCCGCAGCGGCCCGGAGAGACGGACGCCTACATCCTGTCCTTCGGGCTCTGGGGGCCGCAGAGCGTCTTCGAGAGCGAGGCGAAAGGCGCCGCCCGCATCCTCGAGGGCCAGTTCGGCTCGAAGGGACGCACCATCGTGCGCTTCAACTCCAAGCGGGTCTCCGACGCGACGCCCGCCGCGATGCTGGCGGCGGCACGGGCGGTGGGGCAGGTGGTCGACCCGCAGGAGGACATGGTGGTGTTCGTGCTCACCTCCCACGGCAGCCCGGACGGGGTCGGTGTGGTGTCCAGACGCGCCCAGCAGCTCATGACGCCGCAGGACGTGCGCTTCCTGCTGAACGAGGCGAAGGCGCAGCATCGGGTCGTGATCGTGTCGGCGTGCTATTCCGGCGTCTTCGCTAAGGAGCTCGCCGACGACAGGACACTCGTCATCACGGCGGCGGCCTCCGACAAGCCCTCGTTCGGCTGCCGGGACGGCGCCACATGGACCTATTTCGGCGATGCGTTCTTCAACAAGGCGGTGCGGAGCGAGCCCAGGCTCGACCGGGCCTTCGAGGCCGCCCGGGGCTTCGTTACCAGGCGCGAGGAACAGGAGGGGTTCGACCCGTCCAATCCGCAGATCGCCGGGGGCTCGCAGGTTCTGGAACGCCTCAGCTCCCGCTGCCGCGTGGTTCAGCCGCAACGGACCTGCTGATCCGGTCCACCCACCGCCTCAGGCGCCTTTGGTTGGCGCCGAGATCGGAGCGGCCGATCTGGCTCCGTGAGTAGAGGGCGAGAGTCGAGCGACCGCCACCGAGGTCGATTACCGACAGGTTCACCGTGTCCGGGAAGCGGAGGAGTCGCGTGCGGACGAGATAACGATCCTGGCTTTGGTCGGAATGCACGAGCGCCACGTCCGGCTCCCGTGCGATCGCCTCCGTGGCGATACGGCGCAGACGAAGTGCCGGAACGGGATAGACCGGAGGCTCGAAGTCCGGCTTCGCCCGAGGGCAGAACGCGGCCGGACAGGCCAGGCTGTCGTTGGGCGTCCTGCGGCGCTCGAGGGTCGTGAAATCGACCACGCCGAGGTCGGGCGATCCGAACATGATCTGCCAGCCCCGCGCCATGCCGGTTTGCCAGCCGCGCCATAATCCGTGGCCGGCGCCGGTCTGTCCTGCCGCAACCTCTTTGGATGTCTTCATCGGCCTGCGCCAACCCGCTGCTTGACTTCAGGGCTGAGAAGAATAGGGCAGGGCGCCCTCATGTCACCTCATCCGGACTCCCATGAATCCTCACGTCGCTCCCATTGCCATGCTCGTCGCCTCGAACGTCTTCATGACCTTCGCCTGGTACGGACACCTGAAGTTCAAGGCGACGCCCCTCTGGATCGCGGTCTTCGCGAGCTGGGGCATCGCGCTCGTCGAGTACTGGTTCGCCGTTCCGGCCAACCGCATCGGATCGCAGGTCTATTCGGCGGCGGAGCTGAAGACCATGCAGGAGGTGATCACCCTGCTGGTCTTCGCAGGCTTCTCGGTCTTCTACCTCAAGGAGTCCCTGACCTGGAACCACCTGATCGGCTTCGCCCTCATCGCGGCCGGAGCGGCGTTCATCTTCCAGGGACGCTAGAGCATCGTGCGAGGAAGTGGATGCCGGTTCCTCGACCAACACGATGCTCGAAGAGAAGCAGCTCAGTCGGCCGGCCTCACCCGTAGGATGCGGCCCTGAGGCGAATCCGTCAGGAGATACACGAGGCCATCGGGTCCTTGGCGCACGTCGCGGATGCGCTCGCCCAGGTTCTGCAGCATCCGCTCCTCGCCCGTCACCCGGTTGCCGTCGGTCTCCAGGCGGGAGACGAGCTTGCCGGAAAGGGCGCCGACCAGCATGCTGCCGCGCCAGCCCGGGAACCTGTCGCCCGTGTAGAACGCCATGCCGGAGGGTGCGATGGACGGGTCCCAATAATAGACCGGCTGCTCCATGCCGGCCTTCTTCGTGCCCTCGCCGATCTTGGCGCCGGAATAATCGACTCCGTAGGAGATTACCGGCCAGCCGTAGTTCTTGCCCTTCTCCGGGATGTTGACCTCGTCGCCGCCGCGGGCGCCGTGCTCGACGGTCCAGAGCGCTCCGGTGGTCGGATGCAGCGCCGCCGCCTGGATGTTGCGGTGGCCGATCGACCAGATCTCCGGACGGGCTCCTTGCCGGTTCAGGAAGGGATTGCCGGGCGCCGCGCCGCCCTCCGGCTTGATGCGCAGCACCTTGCCAATATGACTCGTCAGATTCTGCGCCTGATCACGCAGGTCGAAGCGGTCGCCGAGGGTGATGAAGAGATTGCCTTCGCGGTCGAAGACCAGCCGCGAGCCGAAATGGTTGCCGCCGGTATAGGACGGCTGCTGCTGAAAAATCACCTGAAGCTGCTCGAGGGCCGATCCGTCTTCGCTCAGGCGGGCGCGTGCGACGCTGGTGCCGGCCTGCCCGTCGCCGCGGTCCTCAGCGAAGGTGAAGTACACGAGACGGTTCTGGGCGAAACTCGGGTCGAGGGCGATGTCGAGAAGGCCGCCCTGTCGTCGCGCGGCGATGGCCGGAAGGCCCTTGATCGGATCGGACAGCGCTCCGTCCTGCGAGACGATGCGCAGGCGGCCGGGTCGTTCGGTCACCAGCATGCGGCCGTCGGGGAGGAAGGTGAGCCCCCAGGGATGCTCCAGGCCCCGCGCCGCAGTCTCGACGATCACCTCGACCTTGTCGGTGCGGACGCGCTGCGTGTCCTGGGCCAGGGCGGCCGGGCCGAGCCCGAGGATCAGGATGGCGGCAAGGGCGGCGGGAAGTCTCATGGGTCTCTCCGTCATCGGACGGACGGAGAGCTAGCCTGTCGGGACAGGGCGTCAACCGGACAGGCAATCACTCACGTGTTACTGCAGGATGATGTGCGAGGTTGTCCCCGGATTTTGCTCGGTGAGCATCTGGGTCGTCGCCATGACGGAGAGCGTCGCGAGCCCCATCAGCAGGACCAGAGCCAGGGAGAACCGGCTCTCCTGCCTGGGATCGAGACGTTGGGCACGGGCGTCGATGCGGCGATCATGTCTCGTGCGGAAGGTCGTCATGGCTACTTTCCCTACCAGGAACGCGGGATCTACTGAAAAAACAGTCCTGAATCCGCAAAGTTCCAGATGTCGGTGGAAAGTTTGCTTTTAGATGGGCCGCTAAGTGCCCGTGTTAACTAGTTATTAATCATTTGGGCAGCTTGGCCTCAGCGCTTCGACTCGACGACGACCGAAGCGGCGGACCGTTCGGCAGGACCGTGGAAGACGGCCTCGATGTTGTTGCCGTCCGGATCGAGGGCGAAAGCCGCATAGTAGCCCGGATGGTACGAGCGCTCGCCCGGTCCGCCGTTGTCGCGGCCGCCATTCGCGAGAGCGGCCGCGTGAAAGGCATGTACCGCATCCCGGTCCTTCGCCTGGAAGGCGAGGTGCACGCGGGAGACCGGACCGTCGGCCTGGTCGACCCAGAGTTCATCGCATGAGAAGTGCTCCGCGCTTTCCGACCGGAACGCGAGGCCTATCGCTTTGAGCACCGCGCGGTAGAAGCGGCGGCTCGCCTCCAGATCGGCGACGCGGAGGTGGACGTGGTCGATCAGGCGGCCTTGATGGAACTGCATGTCCGAATCTCCGTCAGCGCGACAGAAGGCGGTCATCCCCGACATGCCGGGGATGACCGGAACGACGTCACTCCGCCTTGATGTTGGCGGTCTTGATCACGTCGGCCCAGGTCTGGATCTCCTTGGCCAGATACGGCTTGAAAGCCTCAGGATCGCGCACGTTGAGCGTGAAGCCGAGCTTCGTGATGCGCTCCTTCACGTCCGGCTTGTTCAGGATCGCGATGATCGTGCCCGAGAGCTTGTCGAGGATGGGCTTCGGGGTGTTCACCGGCGCGAAGAAGGCGGCCCAGGATTCCGCGTCCGCGTCGGTGATGCCCTGCTCGCGCAGGGTCGGGACGTCGGGCGCCTGCGGATTGCGCTGCGGGCTCGCGATCCCGATGGCGCGCATCTCGCCTGCCTGGAACTGGGCGAGCACGCTCGGCAGAGTCGAGTTCGACACGTCGATGCGGCCGGCCATCAGCTCCGTCACAAGCGGGGCGGCGCCGCGGAACGGCACGTGAGTCATCTTGATGCCCGTACGGGTCATGAAGAGCTCGGTCGCGAGGTGCGAGCCCGAGCCGACGCCGGTCGAGCCGTAATTGAGCTTGCCGGGATCCTTCTTGGCGAGAGCGACGAGCTCCTGCATCGACTTCACCGGCAGGGAGTTCGGCACCACGAAGACGTGCTCGAACGCGCCCGCGCCGGCGAGCGGCGCGAAGTCCTTGATCGCGTCGTAGCCCGGCTCCTTGAGCAGGAACATGTTGTTCCCGTGGGTCTGATTGTTGCCGAACACGATCGTGTAGCCGTCCGGCTCCGCGCGGGCGACCGTGCGGGTGCCGACCGCCCCGGAGGCGCCGGCGAGGTTCTCGACGATCACGTTCTGGCCGAGGCTCTTGCCCATCTCCTCGGCCACGATGCGGGCGATGACGTCGGTGGGGCCGCCCGCCGGGTAGGGGACCACCATCTTGATCACGCGGTTCGGATAGTCCTGGGCGCTGACGGCGGTCGCCATGAGGGTCGCGCCGGCGAAAAGTCCGAGCGCGAGGCGGCGGGTAACGGAAGTGATCATCGGGGAGGCATCTCCTCAAAAACCCCGTCGGGAACGGGCTGTTTTGCTTGCTTGAACGGCTCGGGCGGACTAGGGTCCGCCGCCGTCACAGGTCCCTTCTAACGCCCCGACCGGAGGATTCCCATGGGCTTTTTGTCTGACGCCCTTTCCCGCATCAAGCCGTCTGCCACGATCGTCATCACGCAGAAAGCGCGGGATCTGAAAGCCCAGGGCCGGGACGTGATCAGCCTCTCCGTCGGCGAGCCGGATTTCGACACGCCCGACAACATCAAGGAAGCCGCCATCGCGGCCATCCGGCGCGGCGAGACCAAGTACACGCCCGTGTCCGGCATCGTGCCCCTGCGCGAGGCCATCGCCCGCAAGTTCAAGCGCGAAAACGGCCTCGACTACAAGCCGTCCCAGACCATCGTGTCGACCGGCGGCAAGCAGGTCATCTACAACGCGCTGCTCGCCACCCTGAACCCGGGCGACGAGGTCATCGTCCCGGCGCCCTATTGGGTGTCGTACCCGGAGATGGTGGGCCTGTGCGGCGGCACGCCGGTCTTCGTGGACTGCACGATGGAGCACAACTTCAAGCTCCAGCCGGAGCCGCTCGAGCGCGCCATCACGCCGAAGACCAAGTGGCTCATCCTCAACTCGCCCTCGAACCCGACCGGTGCGGCCTATACCCGCGCCGAGATGAAGGCGATCACGGACGTGCTGATGCGCCACCCGCACGTGTGGGTGCTCACCGACGACATGTACGAGCACCTGACCTACGGCGACTTCGAGTTCGTCACTCCCGCCCAGGTCGAGCCCGGCCTTTACGACCGCACGCTCACCATGAACGGCGTGTCCAAGGCCTATGCCATGACCGGATGGCGCATCGGCTACGCGGCCGGTCCCGAGCATCTGATCAAGGCCATGGACTTCGTGCAGGGCCAGCAGACCTCCGGTGCTTCCTCCATCGCGCAATGGGCGGCCGTGGAGGCCCTCGATGGGCCGCAGGACCACCTCAAGGTCTTCAAGAAGGCCTTCGAGGAACGCCGCGACCTCGTGGTTTCGATGCTGAACCAGTCGAAATACCTCAAGTGCCCGATGCCGGAAGGCGCCTTCTACGTCTATCCCTCCTGTGCCGAAGCCATGGGCAAGACTGCCCCGTCGGGCAAGGTCCTCAAGACCGACGAGGACTTCGTGTCGGAGTTGCTCGAGACCGAGGGCGTTGCGGCGGTTCACGGGTCGGCCTTCGGCCTCGGCCCCAACTTCCGCATCTCCTACGCCACGTCCAACGCGGCGCTCGAGGATGCCTGCAACCGCATCCAGCGCTTCTGCGGTTCGTTGCGATGAGCGGCCTGCCTCGGACCTTCCATCCGGATCCCGAGGCGGCGCCTTACCGCGTCAACCAGCAATCACCATACCGGGTGAAGTCGGACTTCCGGGTCGACTTCACCAATGGCGGGCACATCGAGGCGAAGGATTTTCTCTTCGACATCGAGGGTGACAGCGTCACGCCCGAGCGCTTGGCCGAGATGATCGTCTCGGCCCTCAACCTGTTGCGGGCCGGGCCCGTCACCATCCAGGCCATGGCGGTCGTCCGCCGCGGCGAGCACCAGGATGCGGAGCCCGCCGCGGTGCCGGGACGCCACTCCTAAGAACCTGATCCGCTGCGGAACTATATTCCTTTCGCGTCGTTGATCGCCTCGTAAAGCCAAGCTGAGGAGATCGCGATGTTTCGCGCCGCCGCTTCCCTTGCCACTCTCGCAGTCATCGCATCTCTGGGCGCCACGGAGGCGCAGGCGCAGAACCGGGTTCGCGTCGGCGTGCTCACGTGCAGCGTTTCGGGCGGCGTCGGACTCATCCTCGGGTCGCAGAAGAGCACCGTCTGCACCTTCAACCCACGGCGTGGTCCCAACGAGCGCTATGTGGGCGTCATCCGCCGCTTCGGCCTGGACATCGGCGCCACGCGGAGGGGCGTGATCACCTGGGCGGTCTTCTCCGCGGGACCCGTGCGGCGCGGCTCGCTCGCCGGCAGCTACGTGGGCGGATCGGCCGAGGCCACCATCGGGGCGGGACTCGGCGCCAATGTGCTGGTGGGCGGCTTCCAGCAGTCCGTCGCGCTCCAGCCCGTGTCCGTCAGCGGCCAGACGGGCCTCAACTTCGCCCTCGGCGTGGGCGATCTCGAGCTGCGCCCGGCGCGCTGACGAAGCTTATTTCATCTCTTGAAGATCGCGGCCGGGCTCTAGCCCGGCCGTTCCTTTTTGCCGGCCGCCATACGAGAGGACAC
>JAFAAP010000067.1 GCA_023426505.1 Pseudomonadota bacterium | reverse complement strand
GCCCGTTATGGAGCGGAATCCGAGACCGGCGCGAAGGTCAAGAAGGCGGCCTTCAAGACCGGATCGGATGCGGCATCGGCCACGAAGGACGTCGTCGGTGCAGTGGTCAATACCGGCATCGCCGCCGTGTCCGCCGTGGCGCAGGACCTGCTGTCCCCGACGCCGGACGGCAAGTCTCAGGAGCAGCCCAAGCGCGCCCGCAAGCCGCGTCAGGCGAAGGGCACGACGGGCTCCGAGAGCTGAGGTCGCGACGGAGCGCACCGGAGCGCGGTGCCCGCGGAATCGCAAAGAAGAAGGGCGGCCTCTCGGCCGCCCTTTGCATTTCATCCCGTCGGCGTCAGGCGATCTTGCCGCCGCCCTGCTTGGTGACGACGAGGACCGAGGGGCGCGGCGGCATGCCGTCCTTGAAATCGGGCCAGCGCGTCGCCGGGTTCTCGAAGGTGGCGGGCGCACCCTCCTCGGCTTCGCCGGGGTGCTGGACTGCGAGGAAGAGCGTCTCGTCGTTCGGCGTGAAGAAGGGCCCGCACATCTCGGCGCCGACAGGAACGCGGAAGAAGTGGCGCGACGTGCCCCGCATCTCGCCCTCGGTCTCGAGTGCCCAGAGCCCGTCCGCGCGGCCGGTCGCCTTGGCGTTGTTGCCGTCGGTAGAGATCCAGAGGCGGCCCTGGCTATCGATGGCGCAGTTGTCGGGCATGCCGAACCAGCCGTTCCTGGTCGTTTCCGACGAGAAGGTCGCCCCCACGGACGCCACCGACGGGTCGCCGCACTTCACCAGCACCTCCCAGGTGAAGGCCGCCGCCGCATGATCGCCGCCCTGCGGCACCATCTCGACGATGTGCCCGAAGGCGTTGTTGGCGCGCGGGTTTGCGGCGTCGACCTGGTCTTCCTTGCGGCGGGTGTTGTTCGTCAGCATGACGTAGACGCGACCGGTCTGCGGATTGGCCTCGATGTCCTCGGGACGGTCCATCTTGGTGGCGCCCACGAGATCGGCCGCGCGGCGCGTCTCGATGAGGACGTCGGCCTGGCTCCTGAAGCCGTTCGCCTCCGTCAGCGGCCCCTGGCCCTGCACGAGCGGCAGCCATTGGCCCGAACCGTCCGCGTTGTACTTGGCGACGTAGAGCGTACCCTCGTCGAGCAGGCCGAAATTGGCCGCGCGGTTCTGCGGATCGACCTTGCCGGCGGTGACGAACTTGTAGACGTAGTCGAAGCGTTCGTCGTCGCCGAGATAGATCACATAGCGGCCGTCCCGATTGGTGATGCCGGCCGCGCCCTCATGCTTCGTGCGGCCGAGCGCCGTGCGCTTCTTCGGCACGAAGTTCGGATCGAACGGATCGATCTCGACCACCCAGCCGAAGCGGTTGGGCTCGTTCGGCTCCTTGGCGACATCGAAGCGGTCGTGGACCTTGCCCCAGGCATAGGCCGGCGAGCCGAGACCGTAGCGCTTGTAGTTCTTCGCTTCCGGATGGTCGTCCGCGACCTTGCCCCAGAAGTAGCCGTTGAAGTTCTCCTCGCAGCTCAGCCACGTGCCCCAGGGCGTGACGCCTCCGGCGCAGTTGTTGACCATGCCGCCAACCTTGCGGCCACTCGGATCGGCGGCGGTCTTCATGCGGTCGTGGCCAGCGGCCGGACCGGTGATGTCCATCGGGGTCTCGGCCGTGATGCGGCGCGTGTACTTCGAATCCTTCACTACCTCCCAGCGTCCGTTGCGGCGCCGGATCTCGACCACGGCGCCGCCATGAGCCGCCATCTCGATATCGACCAGATCCTTGGTCATCTTGGAGAAGTTGACGTCCTTGGCGTCCTGCACGCCGACCCCCGGGAACATCAGCTCCTCGTTGGTGTATTCGTGATTCACCACGAGGAGGCCGTGGTCGCTCGAGCCGTCGATCGGGATGTAGCCCACGAAATCGCTGTTGTAGCCGAACTGGCGCCGCTGCTTCTCGGCGGTCTGCGACGCGGGGTCGAATTCCGGCGCATCGGGGAAGAGCGGGTCGCCCCAGCGCAGCAGGATCTGCGCGTCGTAGCCTTCGGCGACGTGGTGGGTCTGATCGACGCCCGCCTCGATTTCCTTGAAGTCGAAAGACGGACTCAGGCCCTTCTTGGCCGGCTGCTCGTTCGCCGCGAGCGCGCGCTGGCCGAGGGTCGCAGAAATGGCCGCGACGGCCAGCGAGCCGCGCAGAAGGTCGCGACGGTTGAACCGGGCGGCGATGATCTCGCCCATCGTGAGGTTTGCCGTCGGGTTGTTGCCGGCATCGCCTGAATCTTCGAGCTCGCTCGCCCGAAGACGGGCCGTGTTCTCGTCCATATCCGCTTCTCCCTTTTGGGTGCGGGAGCGGTTTAGAACGGTTCCATGTAAGGTTCATGACAGCGCGCAACGCCTTCCGGGCGGGCGTCATGCGCTGTCATGCAGGTCGCATCGTATGATCGGGCTTGTCAGCGCGTGCGGACACCGCTCTCCTCGGTGCGGTCCGGCGCGCCGGCGGCCTTCGCTTCGCGGCGACGCTTGTGCAGGATCCATTCGGTGTAGCCGTTGGGCTGCTCGCGCCCCTTGAAGACCAGATCGCGGGCAGCCTGGAAGGCCGGGCCGTCGAAGGCCGGCGCCATCGGGCGGTAGAGCGGATCGCCGGCATTCTGCCGGTCGACCACTTCGGCCATCCGGCGCAGCGTCTGCATCACCTGGTCTTCCGTCACGATGCCGTGGCGCAGCCAGTTGGCGATGTGTTGGCTCGAGATGCGCAGGGTCGCGCGATCCTCCATCAGCCCCACGTCGTGGATGTCCGGCACCTTGGAGCATCCGACGCCCTGGTCGACCCAGCGCACCACGTAGCCGAGAATGCCCTGGCAGTTGTTGTCGAGCTCCTGCTGCACCGCGTCCGGCGCCCAGTTGGACTGGGAGACCGGGATCGTCAGGATGTCGGACAGCTTCGCATGGGGGCGGCTTCTCAGCTCCTCCTGACGGTTCTGCACCGACACGTCGTGATAGTGCAGCGCATGGAGCGTCGCAGCGGTCGGCGACGGCACCCAGGCGGTGTTCGCGCCGGCCTGCGGATGGCCGATCTTCTGCGCCAGCATGTCGGCCATCTTGTCCGGTGCGGCCCACATGCCCTTACCGATCTGCGCATGGCCCGGCAGGCCGCAGGCGAGGCCTACATCCACGTTGTTGTCCTCGTAGGCCTTGATCCAGGGCGTCGCCTTCATGTCGTTCTTGCGCACCATCGGACCCGCCTCCATCGAGGTGTGGATCTCGTCGCCGGTGCGGTCGAGGAAGCCGGTGTTGATGAAGAAGATGCGTTCCGAGGCTGCCTCGATGCAGGCCTTGAGGTTCACGGTCGTGCGCCGCTCCTCGTCCATGATGCCCATCTTGAGCGTGTTGCGGGACAACCCGAGCATGTCCTCCACGGCCGCGAACAGGTCGTTGGCGAAGGCGACTTCGTCGGGTCCGTGCATCTTGGGCTTGACGATGTAGACGGATCCCGTCCGGCTGTTGCGGAGCGGCCCTGTTTCCCTGAGGTCGTGGAGCGCGATCAGCGACGTGACCGCCGCATCGAGGATCGTCTCGGGAATCTCCTGCCCCGCCTCGTCGAGCACCGCGTCGGTGAACATGTGGTGGCCGACATTGCGCACCAGCATGAGGCTGCGCCCGTGCAGGTGCACCTCGCCGCCCAGCGGTCCCTTGTAGACGCGGTCCGGGTTGAGGCGCCGCTCGATGGTTTTGCCGCCCTTCTCGAAGCTCTCGACGAGGTCGCCTCGCATGAGGCCGAGCCAGGTGCGGTAGACCTGCACCTTGTCGTCCGCATCGACCGCCGCGACGCTGTCCTCCAGGTCCATGATCGTGGAGAGGGCCGCCTCGACCACCAGGTCGGCGACGCCGGCCGGATCGTCGGCGCCGATCGGGTTCGACCGGTCGACCCTGATCTCCACATGCAGGCCGTTGTGGCGCAGGAGCACGGCGGACGGATCGGAGGCCTCGCCCTGATAACCGACGAGATTGGACGGATCGACGAGCGTTGCCTGTCCCCCGCCCTGCATTTCCACCGTCAGGGCTCCGCCCTCGATCCGGTAGGCCGTGCTGTCCCTATGGCTGCCTTGAGCGAGAGGGGCGATCTGATCGAGCAGGTCGCGGGCGCGGGCGACCACCTGGGCACCGCGCACCTTGTTGTAGCCCTTGCCCCGCTCGGCGCCGCCCTCTTCCGGCAGGGCGTCGGTGCCGTAGAGCGCGTCGTAAAGGCTGCCCCAGCGGGCATTGGCGGCGTTCAGGGCGTAGCGGGCATTCGAGACCGGCACCACGAGCTGCGGACCCGCGATACGGGCGATCTCGTCGTCCACGTTGCGGGTCGAGACCGTGAAGCGCGCCGGCTCGTCCCGGAGGTACCCGATCTCGCGGAGAAAGCGCTCATACCCGGCCGGGTCGACGGGCTGTCCGGCGCGGGCACGGTGATATTCGTCGATCCGGCCCTGCAGCCGGTCGCGGATGGCCAGGAGCTCCCGGTTACGGGGAGCGAAATCCCGCACCAGGCTGGCGAGCCCCTTCCAAAAGGCCTCGGCCAGGATCCCGGTGCCGTTCACGGCCTCCCGCTCAATGAAATCATGAAGGACCGGCGCGATCTGAAGGCTGCTCGTCTGGACGCGTTTCATCGTACCCGCTTTCTGGAATTCTGACCCTGTTCGTACCTTAGAGCCGTCGAGCGAAAAATGAAGCCGCTCGCTCTCGCCGGCTTGGGGCGACCGTCAGCGTCATTGCTGTCGGATGGGCTCCGCCAGCGTCCATGCAACTAGAAGGCGAAAGGCTGCTCGATCAAGATCTACGAAGGTCCAAGCCTTGCCGTAAGAAACAGCGGCGACATCTTCAGAGGTCACCGGAGTCTCGCGTCGGCGGAAGCAATCGATGTCTTGCCAGACCCACGTCAGATTAGCGCATCTGAGGCGAAAGGTTTCGCGTAAGATGTTTACAGTAAAAAACCCTGCCCCGATGGGGCAGGGTCAAGTCATCTCCTCGCCTTCGGAAGTGTCGATCCGAAAACAAATGGATTAGGTCACAGCGATTCTGAAGTGTCAACAGGATGGTAAGATTTTAAAAAACATTCCTATTCTGTAATAATGAACCAGATAGCAGCTGCAATGTAAATTTTAGTTTGAATTTTATATAAATTCCGGATCACAAAAACAAACTCAGAGGTGTTGCAGACCTGCAATAGCTTTCCAGGCAATCTGGAGCATAGACTGCTCCACGTGACTCCTCACACAAGGGATGACGATGATGAGAAAGCTTGTTCTCGGTTTGCTTGCCACTACGGCAGGCGCCGCTCTTGCCGTATCTTCCGCCTCGGCTGCTGACCTTCCGGTTCGCGCGGCTCCTCCGGCGCCGATCGTGGCGGCGGTTCCGATCTTCACCTGGACCGGCTTCTATGTGGGCGTGAACGCCGGCTACGGCTGGCAGGACAGCAACA
>JAFAAP010000055.1 GCA_023426505.1 Pseudomonadota bacterium | reverse complement strand
GTCGAGGTCCTTCGCGCCCTGGAGGGCAAGGTCCCGATCTTCGTCGGCGGCACGGGTCTCTACTTCAAGGCTCTGACCGAGGGACTGTCCGACATGCCGGCTGTGCCGGACGAGGTGCGCGAGCAGGTTCGCAGGGAAAGCGAAGGGGTCGAAACGCCCGAGCTCCACAGGCTTCTGATGGAGCGCGACCCCGAAACCGCTCGCACCCTACGCCCCTCCGACCGCCTGAGGATTCAGCGGGCCCTGGAAATCTTCGCCGCGACAGGGCAGCCGCTGGTGTCCTTTCATGGCTCGCGCCAGCCGGGCCCCTTAAGCGGGACGCCTCTGGTCAAGCTCTTCCTGGCTCCGGAACGGGAGGGCCTGCGCCGTCGTATCGACCAGCGCTTCCTCGCCATGATGGAGCAGGGGGCGCTCCATGAGGTCGGGCATCTCGGTGAACGGAAACTCGACCCGATGCTGCCGGCGATGCGGGCCCATGGCGTGCCGGGGCTGCTCGCCTATCTGAGGGGCGAGGTTGGCCTGGAGGAGGCAATCGCACGAGGGCAGGGGGACACGAGGCGCTACGCCAAGCGCCAGTTCACCTGGTTCCGACACCAGCTGCCGGACTGGACCTGGGTCGCGCCGGAGCAGGGATTCGACGCCACCATGGCCCGAATCAGTGGCCAGCCGCACCCGTGAACATCTGATAGAAGGTGATGAAGATCTCGAACACGATCAGCAGGACGATGATCAGTTCGAGCCTGAGCGAACGCTCCGTATCGATGAGGTCGGCCAAAGCCTGGGCCGTGTCTCCGACGACCTCGAGCTTTCTGTGGAGGGATGCCGCGCGCTCCTTCAGCTCGTATTCGTCCTCAAGGCGGGCGTAGAGGCGTTCCAGATCCGGCCTGTCCCACAGCACGTCTGGCTTCTCCTCCACAGCAACGCGGCCGGAAATGCGTTGCCGGACCAGGAGAGCATGGCCCACATGCTTGAGGATTTCCCGCCGTCCTCCGGGATGGCGACCCTTTTCCGCAAGGTGACGGGAGAAGGGCTCGACGATGTCGAAGAAGGCGGCGGCATCGCGCTCGTCGCGCGCGAGCGACACGCTCTTCGCGAGGGCGTCGGCGATTACGATCAGGCGTTCGGTCGACAATTCGCGGATGTAGATCGGGCCGCCAGGGGGGATCTGATCGTCCCGTTCCGGCGAGATCTCGATGATCGCCGTCTCCTCCTCCCGGCGGGCGAACTCCCCCGTGATGCGCTGGCGCAGGCTGCGGATGACGTCGTCCTCCTCGAGGGGCGTCAGGCCCACCAGGACGACCGCGCCGAAGCGAAAGAGGGCCGCGAAGCCGTCCTGGCCGGCCTTGAAGGCGATCGGCGCCGAAGACAGGAGGTCGCTGCGCTCCAGTCCTGCCACGTCGATGCGGTCGCCCAGCAGAAGCGCCCGGGCGGTGAGACGCGTGCCGGTCATGGTCATGCCGGTTGAAGAGACGCTATCAGTCATGTCATTCTTGGTCGAAACAGCTTCAATCAGCATAGAAGCTGGGCTGTTTTATGCAAAATTCGACCCCGCTTGACCGAATGATTCTCTTCGTTTAGCGTCAACGCAACTTTTGGAACGAGAGTCGCGACAAATGCGCAAGCTTATTCTCGTAGTACGAGCGCCATCGACGGAGCGGGATTGACCCGCAGGTCCGGCGATGGCGCACAGGCCCCCTCTGGGGCCTTTTTTATTGCCTAGAATTCCTCCAGCACCCTTGAGACAGACCCGACGGAGCGAGTGACATGAGCGAGACGATGACCGGAGCCGAAATGGTGATCCGTGCCCTGCAGGACCAGGGAGTCGAGCATATCTTCGGCTATCCGGGCGGGGCGGTCCTTCCGATCTACGACGCGCTCTTCCACCAGGACAAGGTGAAGCATATCCTCGTCCGTCACGAGCAGGGCGCGGTCCACGCAGCTGAGGGCTATGCCCGTTCGTCCGGCAAGGTCGGCGTGGTGCTGGTGACCTCGGGGCCGGGTGCGACGAACGCCGTGACGGGTCTTGCCGACGCCATGATGGACTCGATCCCGGTGGTCTGCATCACGGGTCAGGTTCCGACGCATCTCATCGGCTCGGACGCGTTCCAGGAATGCGATACGGTCGGCATCACGCGGCACTGCACGAAACACAACTATCTCGTGAAATCGATCGAGGATCTGCCGCGCATCCTGCACGAAGCCTTCTACGTGGCCTCCAACGGCCGTCCGGGTCCGGTTGTGATCGATCTGCCGAAGGACATCCAGTTCAAGGCTGGATCCTATGCACGTCCGGTCAACAATCAGCACAAGACCTACCGGCCGACGGTCAAGGGCGACATGGACAAGATCCGCGCCGCCATCGAACTCATGGCGAACGCCAAGCGGCCGGTCTTCTATACCGGCGGCGGCGTCGTCAATTCCGGGCCGCACGCGGCGGCTTTGCTGCGCGAGCTCGTGCGCCTGACCGGTTTCCCGATCACCTCGACCCTGATGGGGCTCGGCGCCTATCCGGCCTCCGACCCGCAGTTCCTCGGAATGCTCGGCATGCACGGCACCTACGAGGCGAACCTCGCGATGCATGAATGCGACGTGATGATCAACATCGGCGCGCGTTTCGATGACCGCATCACGGGCCGCCTCGATGCCTTCTCGCCGTACTCCAAACGAATCCACGTGGACATCGACCCGTCCTCCATCAATAAGAACGTGAAGGTCGACATCCCGATCGTGGGCGACTGCGCCCATGTGCTCGAGGACATGGTGCGCCTGTGGCGCCAGACGGCGCCGCAGCAGGACAAGGTCGCTCTCAAGGAGTGGATGGGCAAGATCGAGGGCTGGCGCGCCCGCAACTGTCTCGCCTACCGTCCGTCGGCGGACACCATCAAGCCGCAATACGCGATCCAGCGTCTCTATGAACTGACGAAGGGCCGTGAAACCTATGTCACCACCGAGGTCGGACAGCACCAGATGTGGGCGGCGCAATATTTCAAGTTCGAGGACCCGAACCGCTGGATGACCTCGGGCGGCCTCGGCACCATGGGCTACGGCCTGCCGGCCGCCATCGGAGCGCAGCTCGCCAACCCGAAGGCCCTGGTGGTCGACATCGCAGGCGAGGCGTCGATCCTCATGAACATGCAGGAGATGTCGACCGCGGTGCAGTATCGCCTGCCGGTCAAGATCTTCATCCTGAACAATGAGTACATGGGCATGGTGCGCCAGTGGCAGGAACTGCTGCACGGCGGACGCTACTCTCAGAGCTACTCGGAGTCCCTGCCGGACTTCGTGAAGCTGGCCGAGGCCTATGGCGGTGTCGGCATGCGCTGCGACAAGCCGGCCGATCTCGACGCGGCAATCACGGAGATGATCAACGTCGACCGTCCGGTGATCTTCGACTGCATCGTGGACAAGACCGAGAACTGCTTCCCGATGATTCCGTCCGGCAAGGCGCATAACGAAATGCTTCTCAACGACTATCTCGGCGAGACCGGAACCGATATCGGCTCCGTGATCGACGAGAAGGGCAAGATGCTGGTCTGAGACGGAAATCCTGCCATGCCCATTCTCGTCATCGCTAACAAGCTTTACTCGTCCTGGTCGCTGCGGCCGTGGCTGCTGCTGAAGCAGTTCGGAATTCCGTTCGAGGAGATCGTGATTCCCCTCGACCAGCCGGACACCAAGGCGCGTGTTCTCGAGTACTCGCCGGCCGGAAAAGTGCCGATCCTCATCGACCGGGATGCCACCATCTGGGAGAGCATCGCGATCATGGACTATGTCGGCGAGGCGTTCGGCGCACCGGTCTGGCCGGCGGGCCGCAAGGCCCGTGGGATGGCACGCTCCGTCGCTGCCGAGATGCATGCCGGATTCCAGGCCCTACGCTCGGCCTGCCCGATGAATCTCGGGAAGAAATATGCTCCACGCGATCGGGGTGAAGCGGTGGCACGCGACGTTGCGCGGTTCAGCGAGATCGTGCGGCAGGCCCGTCAAGAATTCGGCCAGGACGGCTCCTTCCTGTTCGGCTCATTTTCTGCAGCGGATGCCATGTACGCGCCGCTGGTGACGCGGCTCGACACGTATTCGATCGCGCTCGACGCCACGACACAGGCCTACGTGAATGCGATCCTGGCCTTGCCGGCTTTCCAGGAGTGGCGCTCCGCCGCGCTTGAAGAAACGTGGGTCGTCGATGCCGACGAGGTCGACGAAGAGCCGACCGCGATCTACCGCAAAGCCGCCTGAAATTAGACGAGACCTGGAAACGAAGAGCCATGAGCCAGATGAGCACGCACTATCCTGATGCGACCCGCATCGAACCCGTCAACCGGCACACGCTCGCCATCGTGGTCGACAACGAACCGGGCGTCCTGGCGCGGATCGCCGGTCTCTTCTCGGGCCGCGGCTACAACATCGAGAGCCTCACCGTCACCGAGACGGAGCACGAGGCCCATATCTCGCGCATCACCATCGTGACGACGGGCACGGACAGCATCATCGAGCAGATCAAGAGCCAGCTCGAGCGTCTCGTCCCGGTGCACCGGGTCGTCGACCTCACGATCACGGGCGACGCGGTGGAGCGCGAACTCTGCCTCGTGAAGGTGGTGGGGAAGGGCGACCATCGGGTCGAGGCCATGCGGCTGGCGTCGGCATTCGGCGCGCGTACACTCGATGCGACGCTCACCTCTTTCGTTTATGAACTCACCGGCACGACGGAAGAGGTCGAGCGCTTCATCAAGCTGATGACTGCAGTGGGTCTTGTCGAGGTTTCGCGCACGGGTGTGGCCGCGATGGCGCGCGGTGCTGACGCGATGACGTTCTAGCCCCTGAAGTCGCTTTCCTTCAGGAACGCATCCTCTTCGGGCGTCGATTCCCGGCCGAGGATGGAGTTTCGATGGGGGAAGCGGCCGAAACGGGCCACGATGTCGTGGTGATGGCGGGCCCACTTGATCGAGTCCGCCTCGCCGAGAGCCTCGTTCAGGGTCACCGAACGCTCCTGATGGCGCAGGGATTCAGAATGCATGAACGGCAGATAGAAGAAGCGGCGGAACGAGGGATCGACCTGATGGTCGAAGCCCTTCTCGATCGCCCGGTCGGCCGCCATCAGGGCGACAGGATCCGTCTTGTAAACGTCTCGGGTTCCGCGGAACATGTTGCGCGGAAACTGGTCGAGCAGCAGAACGAGGGCGAGGGCGCCGTCCGGCGTGAGTTCCCACTCGTTCAGATCGCCCCGCGCTGCAGCGCGATAGGTCGGCAGGAAGGTGTCGCGGCAGGCCTGGTCGAAGGCGTCGTCTTTGGCGAACCACTTTTCGGGGCCGGCCTCGCGCCAGAAGGCGATGACGGCGTCGGGAGAAACGAGCTGATCCATGCCGCCCATTTCTCCACAACGCGGACGACAATTCAATCAGGCAAGGGCTTCTTCCGCGCCGGTGGGCGCTTTTTCGGCAAAGAAGAAGATGCGCACGAGGTTGGCGAGAAACACCAGGACGCCTCCCAAGGCCACGAAGGACGCCGCAATGGCGAGAGCCGGGTTCTCGTGGGCGATGGACAGGTAGATGCCGACCGGGAAGATCACCGCCGTCGAGCCGGAGAGGATCAGGTGAGCCTTGGCAAGCCAGGAGGCCTTCAGGGCCGGGTAGGCTTTATAGATCAGCCCGAACAGCGCGAGGCTCACCCAACCAAGCAGGTTGAGATGGGCATGCACGGGCGTGAACTGGAAGTCGTGGGCTGCCCCCATGACGATTCCCATCCCGATGCCGACGATGAGGCACAGGACGGAGAGCAGAATGAATGAGACGTCGATCTTAGGCATTTTGACCTCTGGAAGGTGATATTGTTGTGGCTGACTAACGCAGGAGATCGTAAGACGCAAACTGAAAACGGAATAACATAAACACGAACAAAAATAACAGTTTCCTAGCTTCCCTTTGAAACAAGAGGTCGCTAAGAAGCCGCATCCAGTAAGCCTTGGACAATCCGGGGCAAATCGACACAAGAGAAACGGTGAAGGAAGAGGCAGCCATGCGCGTTTACTATGATCGCGATGCCGACATTAATCTGATCAAGGGCAAGAAGGTCGCCATCGTCGGCTATGGCAGCCAGGGCCACGCCCATACGCTGAACCTGCGTGATTCGGGCGTGAAGGACATCGTCGTGGCGCTCCGGAAGGGCTCTCCTTCGGCCGCAAAGGCCGAGAAGGAAGGCATTCGCGTCATGGAAGTGGCCGAGGCGGCCAAGTGGGCGGACGTGGTCATGATGCTGACCCCCGACGAGCTGCAGGCGGACATCTATCGGGACGAGCTGCACCCCAACATGAAGCAGGGCGCCGCGCTCCTCTTCGCGCACGGCCTCAATGTCCATTTCAACCTCATCGAGCCCCGCAAGGATCTCGACGTGCTCATGGTCGCTCCCAAGGGCCCCGGCCACACCGTGCGCTCCGAGTACCTGCGCGGCGGCGGCGTCCCGACCCTCATTGCGATCCACCAGGACGCCACGGGCAATGCTCATGACCTCGGGCTCTCCTATGCGTCCGCCAACGGCGGCGGCCGGGCCGGCATCATCGAGACCACCTTCAAGGAAGAGTGCGAGACCGACCTTTTCGGCGAGCAGGTCGTGCTCTGCGGCGGCCTTGTCGAGCTCATCAAGGCGGGCTTCGAGACCCTGGTCGAGGCAGGCTACGCTCCCGAGATGGCCTATTTCGAGTGCCTCCACGAGGTGAAGCTCATCGTCGACCTCATCTACGAGGGCGGCATCGCCAACATGAACTACTCGATCTCGAACACCGCCGAGTACGGCGAGTACGTGACGGGTCCGCGTATCATCACGCCGGAGACCAAGGCCGAGATGAAGCGTGTGCTGACCGACATCCAGTCCGGTAAGTTCACCCGCGACTGGATGCTCGAGAACAAGGTTAACCAGACCTCGTTCAAGGCCACCCGCGCGCGCAATGCCGCGCATCCGATCGAGGACGTGGGTTCCCGCCTGCGCGATATGATGCCGTGGATCAAGGAGAAGGCTCTCGTCGACAAGAGCCGGAACTAAGATTCTCACTCTGAAGCGAATAAGCGATAGGGGCGGTTCCACCGCCCCTTTTTGTTGCTGTGGCTGTGCTCCGCCCTCTTGTCAGGCGATATGGGCCAAGAACATAGCGATGCCGCTCACCGTCACGGTGATCCCTGCAAGACGCTCCGAGGTGCGCGCCAACGCCTTGTAGAGAGCGGCGCACACAGCCAAAGCCAGCAGGAGAGTGGCCAAGCCATAGGCCATGTGGATCAAGCCGGCTTTTCCAAGGGCTGACCCGCCCGATGTCCAGCTTTCGAGAAGCCACAGGCCGGAATATGGGATCCCGACGATCCATCGGTCGTAGGTCCCCCAGAATTCCGGCTGAACGGCGACAACCACCTGGTCATCGACCGGGTCGCTGTCCAGGGGGCGTCTTCATGCCTCTCGTATGAATCGGGAGCGCCGGCGGACATGGCGAAGTTTCCGAAGGTTTCGGAACTCACGTAGCACTGCCTAGGCTCCCTGCCACCTGCTCGTCTGGAGAGGATCTGTCATCCGGAGCTTGCGCCTCGGCGTTGAGACGTTACTGCCGGTTGTCCTTGGTATTCTGAGCCTTGTTGTTGTCCTGCTTGCCGGGGTCGTTCCGGTTCTTCATCGTGCCGCCGGAGCCGCGGGTGAAGCGGTTCGGATCCTTGCTCTCGGCCGAATTGTCGCCGTTCATCTTGCCTTTGCCCATCGGAATACTCCTTCCATATGGAAGGTTAATGAGGGCTGGACCGCTCGGTTCCTATGAGGGTCTACCACAGAAGATAATGCGCCAATCCAGCGCCTGGAGCGAGGATCACGAAGGCCCATACGGAAGCGGAGGCCATGTTGGCCGCCTGGAAAAGCGGGACGGGCATCAGGAAAATTCCGGCAATCAGCGCGATGACGGCACGGATCGGGCCGAAGAAGCGTCCGAGGAAGACGGCCCAGGGGCCAAATCGCTCGAAGAACTGCTCGCCGCGCAAGGTGAGCTGCGGATTGCGCGACAGGGGCCAGACCTCATAGGCGGTTTTCTTGTAGCGGCGCCCGATCTCGTAGGAGAGCCAATTGCCGAGAAACGCGCCTGCGACCGCTCCCAGCCAAGCCTGCCAGAACGGAATGTCGGCGGCTGCGATGACGAAGCCCACCCCGATGAGAAGGGTCATCGTCGGCAGGAGCAGCGACACGAATGCCAGCGATTCGCCAAACGTCATGAGCGCAAGGACGAACGGCGCGTAGGCGTGGTGGGCCTGCACGAAGCCGACGACTGCATTTCTGATGGCATCGAGATCCATGACCGCTCTGCTTGCTCCTCATCCTTGGGCGCGGGATAACGGGCTGCCTATACCTCATGTGATGGATCGGATCACATTCTGCAATTTGAAGCCGGACAGCCGATGCGTTAACGGAGTCGTCCAGGGGGCGTAGCCATGAATGTTCTCTCGATCCAATCCCATGTCGCGTTCGGCCATGTCGGCAATGCCTCGGCGGTGTTCCCGATGCAGCGCCTCGGTGTCGAGGTCTGGCCTATCCATACCGTGCAGTTCTCCAACCACACCGGCTACGGGTCGTGGAAAGGCCGCGTCTTTGACGGCCCTGCCATCGAGGAGCTCGTCGAGGGAATCGCCGAGCGTGGGGTCCTTGGCCGCTGCGACGGTGTACTCTCGGGCTATATGGGCTCCGCCGATATCGGAAACGCTATTCTCTCGGCCGTAGCCCGCCTGCGCTCGCTGAACCCTGAGGCGCTCTATTGCTGTGATCCCGTCATCGGCGACGTCGGGCGCGGCGTCTTCGTCCGGCCCGGCATTCCGGAATTCATGCGCGATCAGGCCGTACCCGCAGCTGATATCGTCACGCCGAACCAGTTCGAGCTCGATTATCTCGCTGGTCTCACAACCGAGACCCTGGCCGATATCAAGCATGCCATCACCGCCGTTCAGGCGCTGGGGCCGAAGGCGGTTCTGGTCACGTCGGTGGAGACCAAGGAAACGCCGTCCGACGCGGTCGACCTGATCGCAGGCGAGGGCGGCCGTTTCTGGCGGGTGCGGACGCCCAAGCTTTCGCTGAGCGTCAACGGGGCAGGCGATGCGATCGCAGCGCTGTTCTTCGTGCATTATGCGCGCAGCCGGGCGGCGACGGCCGCCCTTGCGGAGGCTTCGGCCTCGGTCTACGGGCTTCTCAAGCGCACGGAGGAGGCGGGCTCACGGGAAATCCTGACCATCGCTGCGCAGGACGAGTTCGTTTCTCCAACCCATCGCTTTCCGGCCGAAGAGGTTTGATCCCCATGCCCCGTCGCTTCGTCACACTCGACGTCTTCACCGACAAGGCGCTCGCCGGCAATCCCCTGGCCGTCGTGCTGGATGCGCAAGGGCTCGATACCGACGGAATGCAGGCCATCGCTCAAGAATTCAACCTGTCGGAGACCGTCTTCGTCTCGCCCGCATCCGAGACGCGCCAGCGGGCGGACATCCGCATCTTCACGCCCGCCCGCGAATTGCCGTTCGCCGGTCATCCGACCGTCGGAACCGCCGTGCTGCTGGCGATTCTCGATCAGGACGGCGAGCCCGGCGCCGTCGCCTTCGGGCTGAAGGAGAAGGTCGGCATCGTGCCGTGTGCGGTCGAGGTCGATAGCGCCGTAAAGGGCCTCGCGCGGTTCCGGCTCCCGCGACTCCCCTTCACTTGGGGTGACGGGAAGGAGACATCCGATTGCGCCTGGGCGCTCGGCCTTGATCCCAAGCAGATCGGCTTCGATCGTCATGTGCCGAGCCGCCATTCGGCCGGAGTCGCCTACGACCTCGTGCCGGTCGCCTCGCTTGAGGCCCTGGCGCGAGCGAAGCCGCAAGGAGAGGCCTTCGACAAGGCGTTCGGCGACAGCGACCATCCCTCAGCCTATGTGTATACACGGATGACTGATGCCCAGGGCCTGCGCTTCCGGGCGCGCATGTTCGGCCCCGGCATGGGCGTCGCCGAGGATCCGGCGACCGGCTCCGCCGCTGCAGCCTTCGCGGGTGCTCTCATGCAGTGCGAGCCGCTCGGCGAAGGCGAGCACAACATCGTCATTGAGCAGGGCGTGGAAATGGGGCGCCCCAGCGTGATCTCGCTGCAGATGGTGATCAAGGACGGCGCCCTCGTCTCGGCCGAGATTGGCGGACATGCCGTCATGGTCAGCCGTGGTGAGCTCCTGTGATCGACCAGGAGCATCGCATCACGCGCGTCGCCCGTGTGGAGGCGCGCTTCGAGCCGATGGAATGGTCCTGGGCCCGGCAAAATCAGGAGCAGATCGACGCTAACTGGGAGCGCCGCAAAGTCCGCACACCCAAGCTTTTCAACGGCCGCGTGCTGATGCTGCGTGACGTGGAGCTATCGCCGGAGCGGTGCGTCAACACGTATTTCGAGGTCGACTACGCGGGGCTCCTCGCCTGGATCGACCTTGGCCATCCTGACAGGACGATCGCGAACGGCTTCGCCATGGGAGCCCTGCGTGGGTCGGACGGCGCGTTCCTGTGCGGTGTGATGCACGAGCACACGGCCAATGCGGGCCGGGTTTATTTCCCGGCAGGAACGCCTGATCGCTCCGATTTGCGCCCGGATGGCACCGTCGACCTGGCCACCAGCCTCACCCGCGAGCTGCTCGAAGAGACGGGGCTCGGCGAGGCGGACTACCACGTTGAGGACGAATGGATCATCGTCCAGCGCTGGCCCGCGATCGCCATGATGCGCACGGTGACCCTTCCCGTGCCGGCCGAAGAGGGGGCAGCGATGATCCTGAAGACCATCGCGCGCCAGGACCCGCCCGAGCTTTCGGATGTTCGTATCATCCGCGGCCCCGAGGATATCGATCCACAGACGATGCCGCTCTTTCTCCAGTCCTTCTTCCGCTGGAGCTTCGGTCAGCTGTAGCCATAGCGGGATTTGGTCGCCCGGATCATTCGTTGCGCCTCGGCATCGCGTCCGGCCGCACAGGCGGCCGCTGCCTGGTCGATCTCTCGGGAAACGCGCCCATAGACGGACTGGTTGACGTGTCCCATCGCCAGATCATTGTCCATGACGGCCTTGTAGCGCGCCACCTCGCCCTGGCATCCAACCCCCTCGGGCATGCGGAACCCGGATGGGGTGACAGTTGCGCTCGCCGGGGCAGAGGGCGTTGTCTGGTTGCAGGCAGCCAAGGGGAGCGCCAGCACGCCGGTGAGCCACAGAACGGGAGCAGAGCTCTTCATCCATCATTCTCCTGGTCGGTTTCGTCGCAGACATAAGGCCAAGCTCAGGCCGATCAAGGGGCGATTTGATATGCCGCCGACAGGCTTCTCTTTTCGTTTGTTTCAATCTCTTGCCATCGGAGAGATCCGTCGTTACAAACGAAACGTCTTCCGCGGCACGACCGCGGCCTGAGGAGGAATTGGGACGCGATGGCAATCGGCTCCCACAGCGCATGGATGAAAGGCCCCGCTTCTGCGGCCGCCCGCGCTCGTCTCCTTGGCCTCCTTCTCCTTAGTCGCCCCTGAGGGTCGGCTGGGCTTTGGTGCCTGGGCTCTCAGGGGTTCTGAACAGCAGGAACAACCTTGAGCGCAAAGCCCGCTCGCCCCGAGAAGGACTTGACCGATGACCACCCATTCCGCCGGCTCCTCGAAGGACCGCGTTCTAATTTTCGACACCACCCTGCGCGACGGCGAACAATGCCCCGGCGCGACGATGACGCTCGAGGAGAAGCTGGAGGTTGCCGATCTGCTCGACACGATGGGTGTCGACATCATCGAGGCCGGATTCCCGATCGCATCGAACGGCGACTTCGAGGCCGTGTCGCTCATCGCCAAGCGGGTGAAGAAAGCGACCGTCGCGGGTCTCGCCCGCGCTATCTCAGCCGACATCGCCCGCGCGGGTGAGGCGGTTCGCCACGCGGCGCGGCCACGCATCCACACCTTCGTGTCGACGTCGCCGATCCATCTGGCGCACCAAATGCGCAAGACCGAGGAAGAGGTGCTGGAGATCATCACCGCGACGGTGACCCAGGCGCGCAACCTCGTGGAGGACGTCGAGTGGTCCGCCATGGATGCGACCCGCACCTCGATCGAGTATCTGTGCCGCTGCGTCGAGGCCGCCATCAAGGCCGGCGCCACCACGATCAACCTGCCGGACACGGTGGGCTACGCCACGCCGGACGAATACCGGGCCATGTTCCGCGCGGTGCGCGAGCGGGTGCCGAATGCCGACAAGGCGATCTTCTCCGCCCATTGCCACAACGATCTGGGTCTCGCGGTCGCGAACTCGCTCGCGGCGCTGGAGGGCGGAGCGCGCCAGATTGAGTGCACGCTCAACGGTATCGGTGAGCGCGCCGGCAACGCGGCCCTGGAAGAGGTCGTTATGGCGATCAAGACCCGTGGCGACGTGCTGCCTTACGAGACCGGTATCGAAACCACCATGCTGACCCGCGCTTCGAAGCTGGCTTCCGCGGCGACATCCTTTCCGGTGCAGTACAACAAGGCCATCGTCGGCCGGAATGCCTTCGCGCATGAGAGCGGCATTCATCAGGACGGCATGCTGAAGAACGCCCAGACCTACGAGATCATGACGCCCGAGAGCGTCGGCGTCTCGAAGACGTCCCTGGTCATGGGCAAGCACTCGGGTCGTGCGGCGTTCCGCAACAAGCTGGAGGAGTTGGGCTACCGCCTCTCCGACAACCAGTTCCAGGACGCCTTCGAGCGCTTCAAGGATCTGGCGGACCGCAAGAAGCACGTCTACGACGAGGACATCGAGGCGCTGGTCGACCAGAACATCGCCACCGCTCACGACCGCATCAAGCTGGTATCCCTCTCGGTCGTCGCCGGAACGCGTGGACCACAGCGCGCGACCATGCGTCTGCAGATCGACGGCAAGGCGGCCGTCGAGGAGCAGGAGGGCAACGGCCCGGTGGATGCCACCTTCAACGCCATCAAGGCCCTGGTGCCCCACGAGGCGACGCTGGAGCTCTATCAGGTGCATGCCGTGACCGAGGGAACCGACGCCCAGGCCGAGGTGTCCGTACGGCTCTCTGCGGATGGGCGCAGCGTGACCTCCCGTGCGGCCGATCCGGACACGCTCGTGGCCTCCGCTCAAGCCTATCTCGGAGCGCTCAACAAGCTGATGAGCCGCGGCGCCCGTCTCCACGCCCAATACGCTGCGGAGTGAGGGTCTGCCAGGGCTCCCGCCTGCGTGGGAGCCCACGGCCTCAGGCATGGTCCGGGACCGGAATGGGACCGAGCGGCTTGATGCTGGACAGCACGAAGCTCGAACGCACATCCGCCACTCCCGGCAGGGTGAGCAGCCGATTCATGGTGAACTCCCCGAAGCTCTCGATATCCTTGGCGACCGCATGGACGATCAGGTCCACTTCTCCGGCAAGGGCGTAGCAGGCGATCACCTCCTCATAGCCCTTCAGCCGCTCGACCAGCCTTGTGCGCCATCCGGGCTCCGACTGCTCCAGCTTGATGAACACGAAAGCCTCGACCTCAAGCCCCAAGGCCTTTCGGTTCACCATGGCCCGATAACCCTTGATCACCCCGTCGTCCTCAAGAGCCTTGAGGCGGCGCAGGCAAGGGGAGGCAGCCAGCCCAACCTTTTCGGCCAAGGCCGCATTGGTGATCCGCCCGTCGTTCTGAAGGACGCGCAGGATCCGGCGATCGGAGGGAGGCAGGGGACGACGCAACAACATTTTCCTTCCATAAGGTCACGATCTGACCTTCGCAGCCGGTATCATGGAACAAATTGGCCGATCATGACGATGAGTGGGTGATATCCTAACCGAACAACAGCGGAGGAGAAGCCCATGAATTCCGCCACCGGCAGCGACGATCCGAGGGACTACCTCGTCTCTCAGGGTTTCGAGAACTACACCGAGACCGACCACGCGACCTGGCGCACATTGGCGAAGCGCCAGCGCGAAATCCTTCATGGCCGCATCGCCGACCAATTCCTCGAAGGGCTCGATCGCCTCGGCATCGGCGAGGAGGGCATTCCCGACTTCCGGGTCATGAACCAGCGCCTCAAGGCCGCGACTGGGTGGGAAGTCGTCGCCGTGCCGGGCCTGATTCCCGATCTAGCCTTTTTCCGGCTCCTGGCGGATCGGAAGTTCCCGGCAGGCTTCTGGATCCGCAAGCCGGAGCAGATCGACTACATCGAGGAACCGGACATTTTCCACGACGTGTTCGGGCACGTCCCTCTCATCATGCAGCCGATCTATGCCGACTATCTGGAGGCCTATGGCAAAGCCGGCCTCGTCGCGGCCGAGCACGGGGCTCTGAAGCGCTTGGCGCGGCTTTACTGGTACACCGTGGAATTCGGCCTCGCCCGCACATCGGAAGGCCTACGGATCGTCGGTGCCGGCATCGCCTCATCGCCCGGTGAGACGATCTTCTCTCTTGAGAGCCCTTCGCCGAACCGGGTGGAATTCGACCTCGGGCGCGTCATGCGCACCCTCTACCGGATCGATGACTTCCAGGAGACCTATTTCGTCCTCGACGCTATCGAAGCTTGGCCGTCCCTCGATCTCGACCGTCTCATTCCGCTCTGGCGCGAATTGGAGGCTCAGGAGGATATCCAGCCCGGCGAGTTGCAGCCCGACGATCGCGTCCTGACGCGCGGCGATGGCAGCTACCATCGGGCAAAGGCGAAATCCGCAGCCTGAAACCAAAAAACCTCTCTGAACAGGGTAGACAGGGGCCGTGCGGTTTGTTACACGCACGGCCACTTCAGCAGGACAAACCGCTGAAGCCGCTTCGGCGACGGGTGATTAGCTCAGTTGGTAGAGCAGCTGACTCTTAATCAGCGGGTCGTAGGTTCGAGCCCTACATCACCCACCAATCTTTCCATGACTTGGGTTCTAGGATTGAATCCAAGTTGGTCTCTTGGACATACTTTCATCGCATCGTAAGCACAGAAACGGGCTGCCCGGCTCAAGCATGGTTGCGCCGCAGACCAAGGTCGGTTCGGACAGCCTGCGGATATCTCTCACTTGGGCTGGTCAAAGGTAGAAGTCGCTCGTTGATAACGCGGGCACGTTCGGGAGAGTGATGCGGAAATCCGCGATCTTGTCGCCGTTGACGTCGCCTGCCAGCACGCCATTGCTGAAATTCAGCTGCCCCGTTTGGCCCGTGAAGGGGCTTCCACCGATGAACAAGAAACCCTGATCTCCTGCCGATGCGGTGCTCGCGTCGATGGTGCGCAGGTCGATGTGATCGCTTCCCCGTACGAAGTCTTGAATGGTGTCACGCGCATTCGACGGTGAATCCTGCGTGGAGTTGAAGTCGAACACGTCCGCTCCTGTCCCGCCGACGAGCATATCGGCTCCGGCCCCACCGTCCAGAATGTCGCTTCCGCCGAGTCCGGTCAGCCTGTCCGCCCCGCCACCGCCTTTGAGCAGATTGGCGGCCTGGTTGCCGACGATTACGTCATTGCCGGTGCCGCCGACGGCGTTCTCGATCAGGGAGCGGAGGTCCCCCTTGTAGAGCAGCGCATTGGCGATGTTGCCGGCTGCGATCTCCGCGCCGTTGTAGTGAAGCCGGGCGAGCTGGGC
>JAFAAP010000172.1 GCA_023426505.1 Pseudomonadota bacterium | reverse complement strand
CAACGCTCCCGCCAACGCGGTGGCCGAGATGGAGCGTCAGATGCGCATCAACGAAGACATCCTTCGCTTCATGACGATCCGCGTCGACGAGCTCGAGACCGAGCCGTCCGTGATGATGCAGAAGCGCGACCGCGACGAGCGCAAGGACCGCGAGCGCCGCGAGCGCGACGGTGACGGCGCCAGCTTCGGCGGCAGCGAAGGCGAGGAGGCTTAATCATGGCATTTGGTGCTGGTGGCGCCGGCGGTGGCCGTCGTCCGTTCTTCCGTCGTCGCAAGACCTGCCCGTTCTCGGGCCCGAACGCGCCGAAGATCGACTATAAGGACACGAAGCTCCTGTCCCGCTACATCTCGGAGCGCGGCAAGATCGTTCCTTCGCGCATCACGGCCGTGTCGGCCAAGAAGCAGCGTGAGCTCGCCCAGGCGATCAAGCGCGCCCACTTCCTGGGCCTCCTGCCCTACGTGCTCCGCTAAAGATCTCGACGGGCCGCGCACGATGTGCGGCCCGTCCTTCCGTTGACGTCGCCCGTCGGTGAGATTCCGCCGGGTCAGTTGGGGCCAGAGACCCCTAACCCTGCGAAGAGCAGCGGGACAGCGAGACCATGAATTTTGTTGTTACAGGCATCGGCGCGGGCCTCGTTTCGGCCCTTCTGACGGCAGTCGTCCTCAAGGCGACGCCGCTTGCGGCCGTCCTGTATCTGCTGGCCCCCATCCCTGTCCTGATCGTCTCCCTCGGCTGGAACCATCGGTCTGGCCTCGTCGCCGCCGTCGTGGGCGGCCTGGCGATCGCCGTCTTCCTGTCGCCCCTGAGCGGCCTCGGATTCGCGCTGGTCACCGCCCTGCCCGCCTGGTGGCTCGCCTACCTCTCCCTCCTCGGACGCCCCAATCCGGACGGGACGATGGAATGGTACCCGCTCGGGCGCCTGCTGGCCTGGATCGCCGGAACCGCGGCGCTGACCATATTCGCCACCGCGATCATCTCGACCGGAGGCGACTTCGACGCTTTCCACGAGAACGCCCGCGAGATCTCGCAGGCCTTTGTGAACCTGCAGTTCCCGCCCTCCGAGAGCGGCTTCGATGCCGAGGACCGCGAGGCGGTCATCGACCTCTTCGCCCGCGCCACTCCCTTCCTCTCGGCCCAGGGGTTCACGGCGGCGCTTGCTCTCTACCTCTGGACCGCCGGCAAGATCGTGTCGATCTCGAAACGTCTGCCCCGTCCCTGGCCGGCGATCTGCGAGCTGATGATGCCGCGGACCGTCGTCGTCGCCCTGGCCGTCGCCGTCGTGCTCGCCAGCATCGACGGCTTCATCGGCGTGTTCGGGTTCGCGCTGGCGGGAGCCATGTTCATGGCCTTCGCCCTCCAGGGGCTGGCCGCCGTCCACGACCGCACCCGCGGCAAGTCGGGCCGCGGCTTCCTGCTCGCCGGCCTCTACGTCCTGATCTTCATGACCCAGGGCGTGCTGCTCGTCGCCGCGGCCCTGCTCGGCCTCGCCGACACCCTTTTCGGCCTCCGCTACCGGTTCGGATCCGGCAAGGCGGGCCCGAAGCAACCACCCACCCTTTCCCCCTGATCACGAACGTCAAAGGAGAAAACCAATGGAAGTGATCCTTCTCGAGCGCGTTGCAAAGCTCGGACAGATGGGCGAGACCGTGAAGGTCCGTCCCGGCTACGCCCGCAACTACCTCCTGGCCCGCGGCAAAGCGCTGCGCGCCACCAAGACCAATAAGGAGCATTTCGAGGCTCAGCGCGCCCAGCTCGAGGCCCGCAACCTCGAGCGCCGCAAAGAGGCCGAAGCCGTCGGCGAGAAGCTGGACGGCCAGAGCTTCACGATCATCCGCCAGGCCGGCGAGACGGGCGTCCTCTACGGATCGGTCTCGACCCGCGACCTCGCCGAGATCATGACCGCCGGCGGCTTCACGGTCGACCGCAACCAGATCGTCCTCAACCTGCCGATCAAGACGCTGGGCCTGCACACCGTCCCGGTGTCGCTGCACCCGGAGGTCGAGGTCAAGGTGACGATCAACGTCGCCCGCAGCCCGGAAGAGGCTGAGCGTCAGGCCCGCGGCGAGCAGGTCACCACCCGCGAGGAGACCAATCTCGACGATCTCGGCCTCGAGGTCGGCGCAGCCCTGGCGGATGCCGGCGACGTCGAGCTCTAATCGGCCACGGTTGTTATAGTTCACGTTTTGTTCTAAGCTGGCGCTCTCCGTCGATTCGACGGGGAGCGCCTTTTCGTTGGCAAAGCCGCCCTTTCCCGAGTCAAGCGGCCTCACCTGACGCCAAGGCAGGAGATGTGAGTATCGAGGACAGTGAGGACAAACGGACCGGATGAGAGGCAAGTCTTCATCTGTGTCTGACCGGTCACCTTCGGGCAACCAAATCCGGCTAAAGAGGTCTTTTACCCCTTCCCTCGTTTTCGGAGCGCCAGATGGCCACCGCCAACGCCCTGATCGCCCGCATTGAGGCCGCCGAGCCGCAATTCCGCTCGCCGCCGAGCAACATCGATGCCGAGCAGGCCCTCCTGGGCGCGATCCTGGTCAACAACGACGCCTATTATCGCGTCTCCGACTTCCTTCTGCCTGAGCACTTCATCGAGGATCTTCACCGGCGGATCTACGAGGTCGCGACCGACCTCATCAAGGCCGGCAAGGTCGCCACGCCCATCACCATGAAGACCTTCCTGGGCGACCAGGATCTCGGCGGCGTGACGCCCTACCAGTACCTCGTGCGCCTCGCGGGCGAGGCGACGACCGTCATCAACGCCGAGCATTACGGCCGCACCGTCTATGACCTCGCCGTCCGCCGCAAGCTCATCAGCCTCGGCGAGGACCTGGTCAATGCGGCCTACGATTCGCCGGTCGACAGCGCGCCGCGCGACCAGATCGAGGAGGCGGAGCGCCGCCTCTACGAACTGGCCGAGACGGGCCGCTACGACGGCGGATTCCAGCGCTTCTCGGACGCGCTCACGCAGGCCATCGACATGGCGGCCGCGGCGTACAAGCGCGAGGGCAAGCTCTCCGGCATCTCCACCGGGCTCATCGACCTCGACCGGACCCTCGGCGGCCTGCAGCGCTCCGACCTGGTGATCCTCGCGGGCCGCCCCGCCATGGGCAAGACCTCGCTCGTCACCAACATCGCCTTCAACATCGCCAAGGCCTACCAGGCCGAGAAGCAGCAGGACGGCAACCTGAAGACCGTCAACGGCGGCATCGTCGGCTTCTTCTCGCTCGAAATGTCGGCCGAGCAGCTCGCGACTCGTATCATCGCCGAGCAGTCGGGCGTCGCGTCCTACAAGATCCGCCGCGGCGACATGCGCGAGGACGACTTCTACAAGATCACCGAAGCCGCCCGGGAGATGCAGTCGATCCCGTTCTACATCGACCAGACCGGCGGCATCTCTATCGCCCAGCTCGCCGCCCGCGCCCGCCGCCTCAAGCGCCAGCGCGGTCTCGACGTGCTGATCGTCGACTATCTCCAACTCCTCTCCGCCTCCGCCAAGAAGGGCGAGAATCGCGTGCAGGAGCTGACCGAGATCACCACCGGCCTCAAGGCCCTCGCCAAGGAGCTCGAGGTTCCGCTGATCGCCCTGTCCCAGCTCTCCCGTCAGGTGGAAGCCCGCGACGACAAGCGGCCGCAACTCGCGGACCTGCGTGAATCGGGCTCGATCGAGCAGGACGCCGACGTGGTCATGTTCGTTTACCGCGAGGAGTACTATCTGAAGAACAAGGAGCCGAAACCCGGCACCGAAGAGTACTTCAAGTGGCAGGCTGAAATGGACCAGGTCCACGGCAAGGCGGAGGTCATCATCGGCAAGCAGCGTCACGGTCCCACGGGCACCGTGCAGCTCGCCTTCCAGGCCGATATCACCCGCTTCACCGACTTGGCGGACGAAGACAAACTTCCCGAACGGATGGGCGATTGACCAAGCTGAACTCCCGAACCGAAACGACCGGCAGCATCCCCGATCAGGCGGCCGGCGGTCTCCTTCACATCGACCTCGACGCGCTGGCGGCGAACTGGCGCGCCCTTCGCGACAGCGCGGGCGGGGCGGAAACGGCCGCGGTCGTCAAGGCGAACGCCTACGGCACCGGCATCGAGCAGGCCGTCCCGGCTCTTCTCCGGGCGGGCTGCCGCACCTTCTTCGTGGCCCACCTGAGCGAGGCGATCCGCGCCCGCTCGGTTGCGCCGGACGCTGCGATCTACGTGCTGAACGGCCTCCTGACCGGAACCGGCCCGACCTATGTTGCGCACGACCTGCGGCCGGTCCTCGGCTCTCAGGACGAGATCGAGGAATGGGCCGCCTTCTCCCGCGCCCAAGGCTCCCGCCTGAGGGCCGCGATCCACGTTGACACCGGCATGAACCGACTCGGGCTCACGGTTTCCGAGGGCTTGGAGCTTGGCGGCCGGGACGTGCTGCGCGATTTCGAGCCGGCCCTGCTCATGAGCCATTTCGTCGGCGCGGAGGAGAGCGACAATCCCCTCAACGGACGCCAGATCAATGCCTTCCAGGCGGTCCGTCAGGCGCTGCCGGGCATTCCGGCGTCGCTGGCCAATTCCTCCGGCATCTATCTGGCGCAGAAGCCCCATTTCGACCTCGTGCGGCCGGGCTACGCCCTCTACGGCGGCAACCCGACGCCCGATAGCGCGAATCCAATGCGTCCCGTCGTCGGCCTCGAAGGACGCATCGTTCAGCTCCGCTGGGTCGAGGAAGACCAGACCGTCGGGTACAACGGCCGCTGGACCGCCACGAGCCGGCGCCGCATCGCCACCGTCTCGGTCGGGTACGCGGACGGTTACCCCCGTTCGGCGAGCGCCCGCGGCCACAGCGGAGAGACGCTCCTCGCCGGCATGGCGCTGGTCGACGGCCGCCCCTGCCCCTTCGCTGGCACGGTCTCCATGGACCTGATCACCATCGACGTGACCGAAGTGGCCGCTCAGGTGAAGCGCGGCGACTCGGTCACGCTGATCGGCGGCGACCTGACGGTCGACGAGGTCGGCCGCCGCGCCGGCACGATCGGCTACGAGATCCTGACCAATCTGGGCGCCCGCTACGCCCGCACCTATCGCGGGGGGGAAGGCTGATGGCGAAGCGTCAGCCCTCCTTCGCCTGCCAGAGCTGCGGCGCCGTCTACAACCGCTGGAAAGGCAAGTGCGAGGCCTGCGGCGGGTGGAACACCATCGCCGAGGAAACGGGCTCGGCCAATCCCATGGTCGGGCCGGCCGCGACGCGCCCCTCTCGCGCCAAGGGCCGGGTTTTCCCGCTCGAGGGCCTGTCGGGCGACACCAAGGAGGCGCCCCGCACCCCGTCCGGAATTGCCGAACTCGACCGCGTGACCGGCGGCGGCTTCGTGAACGGGTCCATCATCCTCCTCGGCGGCGACCCCGGAATCGGCAAGTCGACCCTGCTGATGCAGGCCTCGGCGGCACTCGCCAACCGCGGGCACCGCGTCGCCTACATCTCGGGCGAGGAGGCGGTGGCGCAGGTGCGCCTGCGGGCCGAGCGGCTCGGCCTCGGCCAGGCGCCGGTGGAGCTCGCCTCCGAGACCAACGTGGAGGACATCGTCGCGACCCTGTCGCAGGGCCCCCGCCCCGCGCTCGCCATCATCGACTCGATCCAGACCATGTGGACCGAGACGGTGGAATCCGCCCCCGGCACGGTCACGCAGGTGCGCGGCAGCGCCCAGGCCCTGATCCGATTCGCCAAGACCACCGGCACGGCCGTGATCCTGGTCGGCCACGTGACCAAGGACGGCCAGATCGCCGGACCGCGCGTGGTCGAGCACATGGTCGACGCGGTGGTCTCGTTCGAGGGCGACACCGGCCACCACTTCCGGATCCTCCGGGCCGTGAAGAACCGCTTCGGCCCGACCGACGAGATCGGGGTGTTCGAAATGTCCGACCGGGGCCTGCGCGAGGTCCCCAACCCGTCCGAGCTGTTCCTGGCGGGCCGCGACCTCGCGACGCCGGGGACCGCCGTCTTCGCCGGCATGGAGGGAACCCGCCCGCTCCTCGTGGAAATCCAGGCGCTCGTGGCGCCCTCCTCCCTCGGCACGCCTCGCCGCGCGGTCGTCGGCTGGGACCAAAACCGCCTCTCCATGGTTCTGGCGGTGTTGGAAGCGCATGGCGGCCTGAAGCTCGGCATGCACGTCGTCTACCTGAACGTCGCCGGCGGCCTGCGCATCACGGAGCCCGCTGCGGATCTGGCCGCCGCCGCAGCGCTGATCTCCTCTCTCTCCGGCTCGCCCCTGCCGCCCGACACGGTCTATTTCGGCGAAATGGGCCTCTCGGGCGCCATTCGGCCGGTCGCCCAGGAGCAGGCCCGGCTGAAGGAGGCGGCCAAGCTCGGCTTCTCCAACGCAGTCTCGCCGGCTCCGAGGGTGGAGAAGAACGGCAAGGAGCGGCTTCCGCTGCCGGCCTCGTCGATCGGCCACATCACCGACCTCGTGGCCGGGATCGCCGCACGTCGCCGGAAGGCTTCCTAGGCCAGCCTTACCGTGATTGTTCGGCAACAGGATCGGCCATTCGGCCTAGTTGACACATAGTTACATTTGAGTTTGTTTGGAATAAGCCGAAACTAGCCGCTATGATTACTTCCTAGTGGTTAGTGCCCGGGGAAACTCGGGATTTTCAAGCCTGTTCCAGGGGACTCCGCATGGCTGATCCGACGATCACTCTCTCTCTGCAAGCTCTATCGCCGAAAACCTCAAGGACCGCACTCTCATCGGGTCCCTCTCCGTTACAGACGCTGAGAACGGAGAGACGTTCACATACAGCCTCACGGGCAGCCTGAGCGATCATTTCGAGATCGTCGGTAATGAGCTTTTTGCGAAGGCCGGATACCCGTTCGACTTCGAGGCTATGAGCAGCCTCGACATCACGATCTCTGCGGAGAGCAACACCACTGGTGGAACGGACGTCGCGAACAAGTCCTTCCGGCTCACTGTCACGGACGTCAACGAAGCGCCGACCGACATCCTGCTGTCGAAGGCGGTCGTATCGGAGACCGCCAAGGCCGGGACCGAGGTTGGGCTGCTGACGGCCGTAGACCCCGATCGCCCGGAAATGGCGCCTGCTGTCATGCCGACGTTCGCCCTTCTCGACAACGCAGGTGGCCGATTCATCATCGTTGACGGCAAGCTGGTCGTGGCCGAGGGCGCTAAGTTCGACTTCGAAACCGCCCCTTCCCATCAAGTCACGATCGAGGTCACGGATGCCGGCGGCCTGCGCTTCCAGAAGACACTGACGATCAACGTCGCCGATGTGAGCGAGCTCAGCGGCTCCTCGCGCAACGAGAAGCTCAAAGGCACCGAGAGCGCCGACGTCATCAATGGCGGCGCCGGGAACGATTGGATCTGGGGCCTGGGCGGTGACGATGTCATCAACGGCGGCGCCGGCAAGGATATCCTCTACGGCGGAGCCGGCGCGGACACCTTCGTGTTCGACACGCCCTTCAAGAAGGGCCATTTCGACCAGATCCGCGACTTCAAGTCCGGCGAGGACAAGATCCAGTTCGACCTCGACGCCCTGAAATCGTTCAAGGTCAAGGCCGGCAAGAGCGATCTCCTCGCCTTCGGCAAGAAGGGCGGCAAGCCGGACGACAAGGGCGGCAAGCCGGACAAGGGCGGCAAGCCGGAGAAGAAGTCCTCGGTCGGGCTCGACAAGGTCTTCAAGGAAGGCAAGCTGGAGAAGAAGTTCTTCACCATCGGCACCGCGTCCAAGGATGGGAACGACTTCGTCGTCTACAACAAGAAGAACGGCACCGTTTACCTCGATGTCGACGGCTCCGGCAGCGCCAAGCCCATCGAGATCCTGAAGGTGAAGCCCGGCACCACCGTCTTGTTCGACGACTTCCTGTTCATCTGAGCAGGATTTTCTCAGCAAGTTCCGACAGGCCCCGGAGAACCCTCTCCGGGGCCTTCTTCGTTGCGGTGCGGGACCACGCCATCCTCCGGCCACAGATTTCGTTGCGAAATCGTGGCAGCAGCCGTCTGACGAAGCGCCGGGCGCCCGTACGACTCCAAGGGTGACGAATGGAATTCTTGAGGGTATACAGCCCAGGCCTTGAACCCGCGAAGGCGGCTCCCACCCTGTTTTGTGCGTTAGGCTTGGCTCATGCCCTTTTCTGTTTTGGATCTGGTCGTCCTCGGCGTCGTTCTGATCTCGGCCCTCCTGGCTGCCGTGCGCGGCTTCACGCGTGAAGTGCTGGCGATCGTCGCCTGGGCCGTGGCGGCGGCCGCCGCCTGGTACCTGCACCCGATGGCCCTGCCCCTCGCGCAGCAATACATCAGCAGCAACACGGTGTCCCTGGTCGCGGCCATCGGCGGCATCTTCGTCGTGACGCTAATCATCGTGTCGATCATCACGGTCCAGATCTCCGATCTGATCCTCGATTCCCGCATCGGAGCGCTCGACCGCACCCTTGGCCTGTTCTTCGGCGCCGCCCGCGGCTTCCTGATCTGCGTGATCGGCTGGGCCTTCATGGGCTGGCTGCTCCAGGGCAAGAACCCGGACTGGGCGGCGACCTCGAAGACGCGGCCGGCCATGGAGAACACCCGCGACAGCATCATCGCGATGCTGCCGGAGAATGCCGAGGCCCTGATTCAGCGCCTGCGGGACAAGGGAGCCCCCGAGAACGAGCCGGCCGAGCCGGCGGAGCCCGATCCGCAGCGCGGCACCGCTCCGGCGGCTCCCGCACCGGCCCAGCCTCCGCAGCGGCGCGGCTGATCCATTCGGCCCGCGCAAGCGGGGGCGGCATGAAGAGACATTGGCGATCGGCGTGGGAGTGAATACATAGCGCTCTCACGCCTTTGGTTTTGGCGTGCATCCAAGGACATGACGATGGCTGCTCAGTCTGAGACGTGGCAGGTTCTCCCGAAGCAGGTGAACCTCGACCTCGACGGCGATACCCTGCGCGAAGAATGCGGCGTCTTCGGCATCTACGGCCACCCGGATTCGGCGGCGATCACGGCGCTGGGGCTCCACGCCCTCCAGCACCGAGGCCAGGAGGCGGCGGGCATCGTCTCCTTCGACGGCCACGTCTTCCACCTGGAGCGCCGCCTGGGGCTCGTGGGCGACAGCTTCTCCGACCGCGCGACGATCGAGCGTCTCGAAGGCTTCTCGGCCATCGGTCACGTGCGCTATTCGACCACGGGCGAGACAGTCCTGCGCAACGTGCAGCCGCTCTTCGCCGAACTCGACGGCGGCGGCCTCGCGGTGGCCCATAACGGCAACCTGACGAACGGCCTGACCCTGCGCCGCAACCTCATCCGCGACGGCGCCATCTGCCAGTCCACCACGGACACGGAGGTGATCGTCCATCTGGTGGCCCGCAGCCGCCAGGACCGGGTCGTGGACCGCTTCGTCGAGGCGATCCAGAAGATCGAGGGCGCCTATGCGCTCGTGGCGCTGACCAACAAGAAGCTGATCGGCGCGCGCGACCCCTTCGGCATCCGACCGCTGGTGCTGGGCGAGCTCGACGGCCGCTACATCCTGACCTCGGAGACCTGTGCCCTCGACATCATCGGCGCCCGCTTCATCCGCGACATCGAGAACGGCGAATGCGTCGTGATCTCGGACGAGGGCATCGAGTCCTTCCGCTTCGCCCCGAAGCAGCCGGCCCGTCCCTGCATCTTCGAGTACATCTATTTCGCCCGGCCCGATTCCATCGTGAACGGCCGCAGCGTCTACGCGGTGCGCAAGGGCATGGGCCACGAGCTCGCCATGGAGGCGCCCGCCGACGCCGACGTGGTCATCCCGGTGCCGGATTCGGGCGTGCCGGCCGCCCTGGGCTTCGCCCAGTCCTGCGGCCTGCCTTATGAGCTCGGCATCATCCGCAACCACTATGTGGGCCGCACCTTCATCCAACCGACCCAGTCCGTGCGCGAGCTCGGCGTGCGCATGAAGCACTCGGCCAACCGGGCCGCCATCGAGGGCAAGCGCATCGTCCTTGTCGACGACAGCCTCGTGCGCGGCACGACCTCGGTGAAGATCGTGCGCATGATGCGCGAAGCCGGCGCGAAGGAGGTTCACTTCCGCATCGCGAGCCCGCCGATCACGCATCCGGACTTCTATGGGATCGACACGCCCGAGAAGGAAAAGCTCCTCGCCGCGACCCACGATCTGGAGCAGATGCGCCAGTATATCGGAGCGGATTCGCTCGCGTTCCTGTCCATTGAGGGCATCTACCGCGCCATGGGCGAGAAGGGCCGCAACGCCGCGCAGCCGCAATTCACGGACCATTGCTTCACGGGCGACTACCCGACGCCGCTGACGGACCTGACCGTCGCGACGCCGCGTCGCCTCTCCCTCCTTGCCGAAGCCGACTGATCGATCATGCAGAAGCCTCTCTCGAACCGCGTCGCGGTGGTCACCGGCGCCTCGCGCGGCATTGGCCGCGCCGCCGCCCTTGCCCTCGCCGAAGCGGGTGCGCACATCATCGCCCTCGCCCGCACACAGGGCGCGCTCGAATCCCTCGATGACGAGATCCGGGCCCTCGGCGGCTCGGCGACCCTCGTTCCGGTCAACCTCAAGGACCTGGAGGCCATCGACCGGCTCGGAGCCGCCATCTACGAGCGCTGGGGCAAGCTCGACATCCTGCTCGGCAACGCGGGCATCCTGGGCGAGCTCGCGCCGATCACCCATATCGACCAGCCGGTCTGGGACGAGGTGATGGCCATCAACGTGACGGCCAATTACCGCCTGCTCCGTTCCCTCGATCCGCTGCTGCGCGCCTCGGATGCCGGCCGCGCGATCTTCCTGACCTCGGGCGCCGCCCACAAATGCACGGCCTACTGGGGCGTCTACTCGATCTCGAAGGCGGCTCTCGAAGCGATGGTGCGCACTTATGCGGCCGAGACGGTCACGACACCCATCAAGGCGATGCTCGTGAGCCCCGGACCGCTGCGCACTTCCATGCGCCGCGCGGCCATGCCGGGCGAGGACCCGCTCACCCTGAAGACCCCGGAGGAGCTTGCCCCGCATCTCGTGAAGCTTGCTCTTCCGAGCTGGCGCGAGACCGGCAAGATCTACGACTTCCCGCAGGGCGGGAAGCTCCTCACGCCGCAGATGCCGGCCTGAGCGTTCGGCAACGGTCACATCTTCCGACATGGCCGGCCTCGTGCCGGCCATGTGCGTTTCCGGACCGCCTTGCCCTCATTCCCGCGCGGCGCTACCGTCCGGTTGTGCATCGTCGCACGTCCCTGGTGATCCCATGAGCCTCGAACTCTGGCTGGTCTATTGCGTCGCCGCCATCGGCCTGTCTCTGACGCCGGGGCCGAACGGGCTTTTGTCCCTCACCCATGGTGCGTGCTTCGGCTTCCGGCCGACGATCTACACGGTGCTCGGGGGGGCGCTCGGCTTCTTTATCCTGATCGCGGCGTCCCTCGCCGGCATGGGCACGCTGCTCGCAGCCTCCGAGAAGGCCTTCACCATCGCAAAATGGATCGGCGCCGCCTACCTCGTCTATCTCGGCATCCGCGTCTGGCGCTCGCCGGCGCCCGCGATCTCGCTCTCCGCACCCGACTCGGCCCCGCGGGAGGCGCGGCGGCTGCGGATGTTCAACCAGGGTTTCCTGGTGGCGGTCTCGAACCCGAAGGCACTGATCTTCTTCGCGGCCTTCCTGCCGCAGTTCATGGCGCCGGGCGTGTCCTTCCCGGTCCAGCTCGCCATCTTCGGCGGCACCTTCGTGGTGGTGGAGATCGTCTACGAGCTGCTGCTCGCGGTCATGGCCCAGCGCATCGCCCCCTGGCTCGCCCGCCACGGCCGGTGGTTCAACCGGGCGGCGGGCGTGACGTTCGTAGGCATCGGCGCGGCCCTGACGACCGCAAGCCGTTGAGCCGCGACTACTTCCGTCCCTTGTCGAACGGGTTCTGGCCCATGCGCAGCGACACACGGATCGGCGTGCCCGGCAGGTTGAAGGCCTCGCGCAGGCCGTTCACCAGATAGCGGGTGTAGCTCTTCGGCAAGGCGTCGAGCTGGTTGCCGAAGATGGCGAAATGCGGCGGACGCGCCTTCACCTGGGTCATGTAGCGGATCTTGATGCGCCGGCCGGAGACCGCCGGGGGCGGGTTGGCATCGATGGCCTCACCCAGCCACTGGTTCAGCCTCGCGGTGGAGATGCGCGTGTTCCAGACCTTGTAGACCTCGAGGACGGCCTTCATGAGCGGATCGATGCCGTTGCCGGCGAGCCCGGACACGGGCACCACCGGGGCGCCGCGCACCTGCGGCAGAAGGCGGGTGGCCTTCTCCTTCAGGTCCTTGAGCAGGCCCTGCTGGTCGGCCACGAGGTCCCATTTGTTGAGGCCGATCACGAGGGCGCGCCCCTCCTGCTCGACGAGGTCGACGATGGACAGGTCCTGCTTCTCGAAGGGAATCGTCGCGTCGAGGAGCACGATCACGACCTCCGCGAACTGCACGGCGCGCAGGGCGTCCGCGACGGAGAGCTTCTCCAGCTTGTCCTCGACCCGGGCGCGCTTGCGCAGGCCTGCGGTGTCGAAGAGTTTCACGGCCCGGCCGCGCCAGCTCCAATCGAGGGAGATGGAATCGCGGGTGATGCCGGCCTCGGGGCCGGTCAGCAGACGCTCTTCGCCCACCATCCGGTTGATGAGGGTCGACTTGCCCGCGTTGGGACGCCCGACAATGGCCACCTGGAGCGGCTTGCCCGGATCGTCCTCGTCCTCCTCGTTGTCCTCGTCCGGCTCGGGGAAGAAGGGCATCAGCGCTTCGAACAGGTCGGCAAGGCCCTCGCCGTGCTCGGCCGAGAACGGGATCGGGTCGCCAAGCCCCAGCGAAAAGGCCTCGTAGGCGCCCGACAGGCCGGCGCCGCCCTCCGCCTTGTTGGCGATGAGGATGACGGGCTTGCCGGAGCGGCGCACCAATTCGGCGAAGGGACGGTCCGCGGGAAGGATGCCGACGCGGGCGTCGATGACGAAGAGGATGACGTCGGCGTCCTCGATGGCGGCCTCGGTCTGGGCGCGCATGCGACCGAGGAGCGACTCCTCGGTCGCCTCCTCGAGGCCCGCCGTATCGACGATGCGGAATTCGAGGTCGCCGAGCCGCGCGTTGCCCTCGCGGCGGTCCCGGGTCACGCCCGGGCGGTCGTCGACGAGCGCGAGCTTCTTCCCGACGAGGCGGTTGAACAGGGTCGACTTGCCGACATTCGGCCGCCCGACAATGGTGACGGTAGGCGTCATGTCTCCTGTCCCTTCCTTACTGCGTGACCTGAACGGCGCCGCCGGCGACGAGCGCGGTGTAGATGGAAAGCCGCTGGCGCAGGCTCTGCGGCGTCTCGCGGTCGGCTGCGATCTGGTCGAACCAGCGGCCGGCATAATCCATGTCGCCGGCCTTCAGGCCGGACAGGCCGAGCAGCTCGCGGGCCGAGTGGCGCCAGGCGTTGGTCGGAACGGCGAGGCGCTCCAGGGCCGGACGCAGCGTCGCCGGATCAGCGCTGTCGATGCGCAGCCAGGCGGCGCGAAGACGCGCCAGGTCCTGCCAGAGCGGCTTCACGTTCGCGTCATTGGCGAGTGCGTCGTAGGCCGAGGCGCCGTTCTCGGCATTCTCCCGGCCGAGCTCGGCGGCGAGGCGGAAGCGGGCCAGGAGGCCGTAGCCCGTGCTGCCGTCCTTGGCGAGAGTCTCGAGGGCGGTTTCCGCTTCCTTGCTCTTCTCCTCGCGGGAGAGCCTCAGGGCGTCCTCGTACTGCGCCGCTGCGGCCTGGGACTGGGTCTGCTGATAGTGCTCCCAGTAACGCCAGCCGCCGACCGCGGCCACGATGAGGATGGCGATGCCGATGATGACGCCGTTGTAGCGGTTCCAGATCTGGGTCAGCTGGTCGCGGCGATATTCCTCGTCGACCTCGCGGATGAACTCGTCGTTCGGAGCCATTACTCAATTCTCCGGCCGTGCGGCCGCCTCTCCTGCATCGAAGTGGGTCGCCTAGCATACACCCCTCAGGAAGGCGAGAGGCTGATCCCGTCGCAGATTCATGAAAAGTGGGATCGCCCGGGCCGTGGAAAAGGCCCGGGTGCCGCAAGAACCGCCGTTCATGCCCGGCCGGGCAGGACCGGAACCCCGATCAGGAGCGGGTGGAGCCACACCACGAAGGCCACGTAGACGAGCGTGCCGATCACCACGGCCAGGGCATCGTTGCGCAGCCCCGCCGGCGGCTCCAGGGGCGCCCCGTGCGGCTTGGCCTCGTCGCGGCGCTTGACGCTGATGCGGGCCACGACCGCCCAGGCCAGGAAGGAGCCGAAGAGCAGGATCGAGCCGAGGTCCCCGTTGGCGAGAAGATGCGCCAGGGCCCAGACCTTCACGCCCGCGAGCATCGGGTGCTTGAGGGTCCGCTTGATGCGGCCGGGCAGATAGGCGGCCACGAAGAACACGAAGGCGAACCACACGAGAAGGAGCGCCAGATGGCGGGTCCAGACCGGCGGGTCCCAGACCGGGATGTAGCCCGCCTGCCGGTACTGGCCGTAGCCGATGGCGATCATGACGATCCCGGCGAGGGACAGGAGCGAGTACAGGCCTTTGTAGCCGCCCTCCCCCAGCTTCATGATGGCCTCGGCACGCCGCTGGCGCGCCATGCTGAAGGAATGCGTGCCCAGGAAGACGATCAAACCCAATAGCAGCAGCGTCACGGTGGTTCCCTCAGATTCTCCGGTTCCTAGGAAACTATAGCCTCGCCCGGCCTTCGGCACCATTCGGGCCGGACCATCCGCCCTCGATTGAGAACACATGCCCGGCCTGCCCCAGCGATAGCAAGTTTGTGACCCCCGGAAGGCCTTAGGCTGCCTAAACTTTTACCGCAGCGGTATCTTGCGGCACGAAAATTTCCTCGCTACTGACCCGATGCCGTAGATTAGACTAATGCGGCACTGGCGAGGCGGCCCCGGGTCCGCTAGGCAGGCTCTAACTTCTAACAACAATTTTCAGGGGGAAGACAGGTGGCAGCGCTCCTTCAGCTATCCCGGATCATCGACGCCATCAACGAGCGGGTCGGCAAGGCCGCGGCCTGGGCCATCGTGGTGGCGATCCTGGTCTCGGCCATCAACGCCATCATCCGGCGCATCTTCGGGGTGTCGTCGAACGCCTGGCTCGAGCTGCAATGGTACCTGTTCGGCGCCACCTTCATGCTGTGCGCCGCCTGGACCCTGAAGGTCAACGAGCACATCAGGATCGACATCATCTCGAACAAGCTGTCGAAGCGCGGCCGCGACACGATCGACCTGATGGGGCACCTCCTGTTCCTGTTCCCCTTCGTGGCCCTGATGCTCTACCTCTCGTTCCCGTACTTCATCCGCTCCTACCAGTCGGGCGAGGTCTCGTCGAACGCGGGCGGCCTGCTGATCTGGCCCGCCAAGGGCCTCATCCTTCTGGGCTTCATCTCCCTCGCGTTCCAGTGGCTGAGTGAGCTGATCAAGCGCATCGCGATCATGAAGGGCGACCTCGTCGACGAGCATGCCGCCACCGGCCACAGCCCGGAGGCGGAAGCCGAACGGCTCATCCATGAGCTGGTCGACGTGAATGCCCCTGGCGGCGAACCTCCGGGCGACGGCATCCGCTGACCCGAGCGCCCTGACCAAAGTTTTCGGAGTTTCCGTCCATGGCTGTGCTGATTGCCCAGAACCTCGCGCCGATCATGTTCGCGGCGCTCGTCGTCTTCCTCCTCCTCGGCTACCCGGTCGCCTTCTCGCTGGCGGCGAACGGCCTGCTGTTCTTCTTCATCGCGGTGGAGCTCGCGCCGCTGGCGCCCGAAACCATCAACCTGTCCTGGCCCCTGCTCCAGGCACTGCCGGACCGCATCTACGGCACCATGTCGAACGAGGTGCTGCTGGCGATCCCGTTCTTCACCTTCATGGGCTACATCCTCGAACGGTCCGGCATGGCGGAAGACCTGCTCGACACGATCGGCCAGCTCTTCGGCCCCGTGCGCGGCGGCCTCGCCTATGCGGTGATCTTCGTGGGCGCGCTGCTTGCCGCCACCACGGGCGTGGTCGCGGCCTCGGTCATTTCTATGGGCCTGATCTCGCTCCCGATCATGCTCCGCTACGGCTATGACCGCCGTCTGGCCTCGGGCGTGATCGCGGCCTCGGGCACGCTCGCCCAGATCATCCCGCCCTCCCTCGTCCTCATCGTCATGGCCGACCAGCTCGGCCGCTCGGTCGGCGACATGTACGAGGGCGCCTTCCTGCCCGGACTGATCCTGTCGGGCCTCTACGCCAGTTTCGTGCTGCTGATGTCGATCTTCGTGCCGAAATCGGCCCCCGGCCTGCCGCCGGATGCGATCGGCTACCGCGAGCCCAACGGCTCGCGCGGCGTGTGGCAGCTCGGCATCCTGGTCGTATTCTCGGGCCTCGTCGGCTACTACGTCCTGTCGCAGACCGGCACCAAGGCCGGCGCTGACTTCGTGATCCTCACGATCTGCGTGGCGACCGTGGTCGCCCTCATCTGCGCCGTGATGAACAAGATGCTCGGCGCCCGGCACATCGTCGCCTCCGCCGTCGTGACGGCGGTCTTCCTGGCGCTCTATTTCTATCTGCACCAGCAGAACCACGAGAACTTCGCCCTCACCATGGAGATGGTCGCGGCCGGCGCGATCTATTCCTTCGTCGTCGGTCTTATCGAGCGGCTCACCGGGTTTCGCCTCATGTCCCGCATGGCCGAGCAGGTCACCTTCGTCATGGTGCCCCCGCTCCTGCTGATCTTCCTGGTGCTCGGCACGATCTTCATCGGACTCGCCACCCCGACGGAAGGCGGCGCCATGGGGGCGCTGGGCTCGGTGATCCTCGCGGCCGTCAAGCGCAAGCTCGACAACAACCCGAACCGGTTCAACTTCACCATCGTGCGCCAGGCGACCGAGGCGACCGCGAAGCTCTCCGCCTTCGTGCTCTTCATCCTCATCGGCGCGCGCGTGTTCTCGCTCACCTTCTACGGCGTGAACGGCCACATCTGGGTGGAGCACCTCCTCACCTCGCTTCCGGGCGGCCAGGTCGGCTTCCTGATCGTGGTGAACATCTTAGTGTTCTTCCTGGCGTTCTTCCTCGACTTCTTCGAACTCGCCTTCATTGTGGTGCCGCTCCTCGGCCCCGCGGCCGAGAAGCTCGGGATCGACCTGATCTGGTTCGGCGTGATGCTGGGCGTGAACATGCAGACCTCGTTCATGCACCCGCCCTTCGGCTTCGCCCTCTTCTTCCTGCGCTCGGTGGCCCCGAAAGTGCCGTATATCGATCGCGTGACGGGCAAGAAGATGGAGCCGGTCACCACGGGCCAGATCTACTGGGGCTCGATTCCCTTCGTGATCATCCAGCTCATCATGGTGGCGATCGTCGTGCTCTTCCCGAACATCGTCATGCACTACAAGTCGGCCGGCCCGGCCGTCGATCCGGCCGCGGTCCAGAAAAAGCTCGACGAGCTGCTGGTGCCCGGCCTCGGCACCCCCGGCGAGCCCGGCGGCCTCCCGGGCCTGAACTTCGACGAGCCGCCGAAAATTCAGTAACGGCGGTCTCACAAACCAAAGAGAAAGGGCAGGTTCTCGCGAACCTGCCCTTCTTGTTTCGGGACCGCAGGGAACGGGAATCCATAGCGCGGTGCTGGAGAGTGGATCCCCTTCCCGCGCCTGCGGCGCGCCGGAGATGACACGGAAGGAATTCCGCCGCCTTCGGGACCCTACCGAACCGCCTCTTCGTACTGCTCCGCCTTGAACCCCACGAGGAGGCGGCCGCCGAGGTCGAGGACGGGTCGCTTGATCATGGAGGGCTGCTCGAGCATGAGCGCGAGGGCCTTGTGCTCGTCGAGGCCGGTCTTTTGGTCGTCCGGCAGCTTGCGGAAGGTCGTGCCCGCGCGGTTGAGCAGCGTTTCCCAGCCGACATCGCGGGCCCAGGCCTCGAGCCGCGGGCGGTCGATCCCTTCGGCCTTGTAGTCGTGGAACGTGTAAGGAACGCCCTTGGCATCGAGCCAGGCGCGCGCCTTCTTCATCGTGTCGCAGTTCTTGATGCCGTAGATCGTGACCGGCTGCGTGGCTGACATTGTTTACTCCCTCAACGATTTCCAGTGCCTGGATATCGTGCGGGAGGAGCCGGTCAATGCTGGCTCGGGTCCTGCGAGGCCGTTGTGGACCGGTTTTCAGCTAGGTTCGAGCGCGTGCGCCGTCTGCGTGGCCCATCGGCCGACGCGAGAGCGTCGAGCCATCCTCCCCCAAACCACCTGTCATAGAACCTCACTGGCGTCAGAAGCACACCGGCTAGAAACTGCCAGAGGCTGATCCGGGGAAAGCGTGCCTCGTCATCGTCATGCATCAGAAAAACCTCCGAGGCGAGCCGGAGGCATGACGAACCAGCCGCCCAAATGCAATTAAGTTCACTTGGGCGGTTGAATCCTGAAGTTCAAGAGTAGGGTGCGGTCAGCCCTACTCCCACTCGATCGTGCCGGGCGGCTTGGAGGTGATGTCGTACGTGACGCGGTTGATGCCCTTCACTTCATTAATGATCCTGGTCGCGACCCGGCCGAGGAAGCCCATGTCGAAGGGGTAGAAATCGGCCGTCATGCCGTCGATGGAGGTGACGGCGCGCAGGGCGCAGACGTGGTCATAGGTGCGCGCGTCGCCCATGACGCCGACGGTCTTGACAGGCAGCAGCACCGCGAAGGCCTGCCAGATCTCGTCGTAGAGGCCCGCATTGCGGATCTCTTCCAGGTAGATCGCATCGGCCTTGCGCAGGATGTCGAGTTTCTCGCGGGTGATCTCGCCTGGCACGCGGATGGCGAGGCCTGGGCCCGGGAACGGGTGGCGGCCGACGAAGGCCTCGGGCAGGCCGAGCTCGCGGCCGAGCACCCTCACCTCGTCCTTGAACAGCTCGCGCAGGGGCTCCACGAGCTTCATCTTCATGCGCTCAGGCAACCCGCCCACGTTGTGGTGGCTCTTGATGGTGACTGAAGGGCCGCCCGTGAAGGACACGCTCTCGATCACGTCGGGATAGAGCGTTCCCTGCGCCAGGAAGTCGGCGCCGCCGATCTTCTTGGCCTCCTCGTCGAAAACGTCGATGAAGAGCCGGCCGATGGTCTTGCGCTTGACCTCCGGGTCGGAGACGCCTTCGAGCGCGCCGATGAACAGGTCCTGGGCCTGAACGTGCACGAGCGGGATGTTGTAGTGATCCCGGAACAGAGTGACGACCTGCTCGGCCTCCGCAGCGCGCAGCAGGCCGTGATCGACGAACACGCAGGTGAGCTGGTCACCGATCGCCTCGTGGATGAGCACCGCCGCCACGGCGGAATCGACGCCCCCCGACAGGCCGCAGATCACCCGGCCGGTGCCCACCTGGGCGCGGATACGCTCGATGGCCTCCTCGCGGAAGGCCTTCATGGTCCAGTCGCCCTTGCAGCCCGCGATGTCACGGACGAAGTTGCGGATGAGCTGAGCGCCCTGGGGCGTATGCACCACCTCCGGGTGGAACTGCACGCCGTAGAACCTGTGCTCCTCGTCCGCCACGACCGCGAAGGGCGCGTTCTCGGAGGCGGCGAGCACCTCGAAGCCCTCCGGCAGCTTGGTGACCCGGTCGCCGTGGCTCATCCACACGGGATATTTCTTGCCGACCTGCCACACGCCCTGGAAGAGCGGGCTCTCGGTAAAGACCTCGATCTCGGCGCGGCCGAATTCGGAATGGTGGCCGCCCTCGACCTCGCCGCCGAGCTGCGCCGCCATGGGCTGCTGGCCGTAGCAGATGCCGAAGACCGGCAGGCCGGTCTCGAACAGCTCCTTCGGGGCACGGGGCGAGGCGTCGGTCGTGACCGATTCCGGCCCGCCCGAGAGGATCACGCCCTTCGGCTTCATGGTCCGGATCGCCTCGGCGGCCTTCTGGAACGGCACCACTTCCGAATAGACGCCGTCCTCGCGCACCCGCCGTGCGATGAGCTGGGTCACCTGGGAGCCTAAATCGACGATGAGAATCTTATCGTGGGGTTGAGCCATGTTGTTTCACTTCGGGTAGGAGGGGCATTTCCCGGCAGAGGATCGTGCTGGTGCTTTACCCTCAACCCTGCCCGGGTGTCATGCCCTTTAACGGGGCTGCCGTGGCGCGTTTCCGGTTTATAACGCTTTTCTCATTCCTGGGGCTTATCCCCGCAGGAAACAAGAGGCAGTTCCATGCCGATGGGAACGGCTTTAGAATTGAAGAAGGACCGGATCGGCAATCTGCCCCCATATCGGAACATTTGGATTGGAAGCGGGCCATGAAGTGGACGTTCCAGAACCGTCGCGGCACCCTGGGCAAGCCTGGGAAGATGCTTGCCCGCTGGGCGAAGCCGGCAGCCGCCGGCGTCGCAGCGCTATGCCTGATCGCAGCGGGAGCCATCGGGCGGATCCATCTCAGTGAAAACTTCCATCCCGTCATCGAGGGAGTGGTCTACAGATCGGCCCAGCCGACACCGGAAGCACTGGCACGATACGCCAAGGAGCACGGTATCCGTTCCATCATCAACCTGCGGGGCAACAATTCCGGCAAGGATTGGTACGATGCCGAGCTGATGGCCGCCAAAGCCCAGGGGATTGCACACTACGACTTCGGAATGTCGGCGCGCAAACAGCTCGATCAGCAGCGCGCGCAGGAACTGATCAGTCTCATGAGCACGGTT
>JAFAAP010000115.1 GCA_023426505.1 Pseudomonadota bacterium | reverse complement strand
GGCCAGAATGGCCCGGCCGCCGAACCGCGTCAGGCCGCGAGCGTCTTGCGCGCCGCGTCCACCTGGGTGTCCAGATGGGCCACCAGGTCGCCGGGCAGGTCGAGCAGGGCGACGAGGCGGTCGAGGTAGGCCCGCTCCTCGGGCGTGTTCACATCGCCGATGGCGATCCGAGAGGCGACATAGAGTTCCGCGGCCTGCTCCTTGGTGCGCGGCAGGCGCGCGATGGCGGCGGCGTCGGCCGGCTTCGCCATCAGGTCGAGGAGGAAGCTCTTCTCCTCGTTGCCGAGGCCGAGCTGCTGGATCTGCTCCTGGATGCGCATGCTCTCCTCGCCGTCGAGATGACCGTCGGACTTGGCGGCCGAGATCATGGCCTGCACGAGGGCCAGGCCCATCTCGTTGCCTTCCTTGTCCTTCTCCTCGTCGAGGTGGAAACCGCTGCCCGCGGGCGGCTGCGTCGGGAGGTTCGCCGGCTGGCCCGGAGCGGGGGCCTGCTTCGCCTTCCAGTCCTCGAAGGCCTTGAAGGCGACGCTGGCGAGAACCGCGAGACCGCCGGCCTTGAGCAGGGATCCGCCGGCGGAGCGGCCCGCGCCGCGTCCCAGAATCATCGACAGGAGGGCGCCGCCCGCAAGCCCGCCCATGCCGCCGGGGATGCGCGAGGCGAGATCGCCCATGCCGCCCTGCATGCCGCCCATGCCGGGCTGCCCGGGCCGACCGCCGAAGGAGCCCTGGTTGCGCTGGTTGGCCATCAGGCTGTCCAGAATGCTGCCGAGATTCATGACGGTTCTCCCTGTTGTTGGATTGTCCGGGGGAGAAAGACACGGCAGGGGGAAGAGTTCCGCCACGCTTTGCAAAGCGTGCTGACGCTCCGTTCACATCTCCGCAGGGTCTGCGCAGGCCACGAATTCCAGGCGGTTTCCGACCGGATCCGTCGCGTAGAACCGGCGAGTTCCGGGGATCGCGTCGTCCCAGGCCGGTGCATGGCCCGCCTCGGAGAGCTTGCGCGCGAGGCCGTCGAGATCGCCGACGAGAATGGCCGGATGAGCCTTCCGGGCCGGGCGGAAATCCTCCTCGACGCCCAGATGAAGCCGCACCTCGCCCGACCGGAGCCAGAGGCCGCCGCGGGCGGCGAGGGCCGGCGGCTTGGGCTCCTCGGCCATGCCAAGGATGTCGATGTAGAACGCCCGGCACGCATCCTCGGCGCCGGGTGGAATCGCGAGCTGGACGTGATCGAGGCGCAGCATCACCCCTCTCGGTGGTTGGCCGCGACCTCCTGCTCGATGGCTCCGAAGATCGAGTGGCCGGCCTTGTCCTTCATCTCGATGCGGATCGTGTCGCCGAACCGCATGAAGGGAGTTCTCGGCTTGCCTTCGAGAATGGTTTCCACCGTGCGCTGCTCGGCGATGCAGGAATAGCCGACGCCTCCCTCCGAAACGGGCTTGCCGGGTCCGCCATCCTTGTCCTTGTTCGACACCGTGCCGGACCCGATGATCGTGCCGGGGCCCAGCGGCCTCGTCTTCGCCGCGTGGGCGATGAGGGTCGGGAAGTCGAAGGTCATGTCGACGCCCGCGTTCGGGCAGCCGAAGGGCTTGCCGTTGAGAGCCGAGCGCAGGGGCAGGTGGACCTTGCCGCCGTCCCAGGCGTCGCCCAGCTCGTCGGGCGTCACGGCCACGGGCGAGAGGGCGGAGGAGGGCTTGGACTGGAAGAACCCGAAGCCCTTGCCCAGCTCCGCCGGGATGAGGTTGCGGAGCGAGACGTCGTTCACGAGCACGATCAGGCGGATCGCGGCGGCGGCCTCCTCGCGGGAGGCGCCCATCGGGACCTCGCCGGTGATCACCGCCACCTCGGCCTCGAAGTCGATGCCGTGGGCCTCGTCGACCGCGTAGATCAGGTCGCGCGGACCCAAGAAGGAATCGGAGCCGCCCTGGTACATCAGCGGGTCGGTCCAGAACGATTCCGGCATCTCGGCGCCGCGGGCCTTTCGGACCAGCTCCACATGGTTCACATAGGCCGACCCATCGGCCCATTGGTAGGCCCGGGGCAGCGGGGAGGCGCAGTCATGCTCGTGGAACCGGAAGGTCGGCACGGAGCCGTGCTCCAGCTGCTGGGCGAGGTCCCGCAACCGTGGCGCAACCCTGTCCCACTCATCGAGGGCTTGCTGAAGCGTCGGGACGATGAAAAATGCGTCCGTCGCACGGGTCAGGTCTTTGGAGACGACGACGAGACGGCCATCACGGCCTTGCTTAAGGGAAGAAAGCTTCATAGCCACCGACCGGGTTGATGTGATTTAGTGAGCTTGCAACGGAAAATCTGCTGGGGAAACGCCTGATGACCACAACGACGTTGAAAAGAAGAAACTTTCTGAAAGGGGCCGGTCTCGCGGCCGTTGCCGGCACGGTGGCCGCGCCTGCTATCGCCCAGTCCTCCCCGGAGATCCGCTGGCGCCTGACGTCGAGCTTCCCGAAGTCCCTCGACACGATCTTCGGCACGGCCGAGACCTTCTCGAAGTACATGGCCGAGGCGACCGACGGGAAGTTCCAGATCCAAGTCTTCGCGCCGGGCGAGATCGTCGGCGGCCTCCAGGCTCTCGACGCGGTCCAGAACGGTGCGGTCGAATGCGCCCACACGCCGGTCTACTTCTATACCGGCAAGGAGCCGGCCCTCGGCCTCGGCACGGGCATCCCGTTCGGCCTCAACGCCCGCCAGCAGCATTCCTGGTGGCATTTCGCCGGCGGCAAGGAGCTCATCAACGACGTGCTGGCGCGCTTCAACGCCACCTCGTTCGCGTGCGGCAACTCCGGCACCCAGATGGGCGGGTTCTTCCGCAAGGAAATCAACACGGTCGATGATCTGAAAGGCCTCAAGTTCCGCATCGGCGGCCTCGGCGGCCAGGTGCTGGCGCGGCTCGGCGTCGTCCCGCAGCAGATCGCGCCGGGCGACGTCTATCCGGCGCTCGAGCGCGGCACCCTCGACGCCGCGGAATTCGTCGGCCCCTACGACGACGAGAAGCTGGGCTTCCTGAAGGTGGCGAAATACTACTACGCCCCCGGCTGGTGGGAGGGCGGCGCCATGCTGCATCTCGTGGTCAACCAGCAGAAGTACAACGAGCTGCCGAAGCACTACCAGGCGATCCTGTTCCACGCCTGCGAGGCGGCGAACAACTGGATGCTGGCGAAATACGACGCCGTGAACGGCGCCGCGCTCCGCCGCATGGTCGGCGCCGGCGCGGAGCTGCGCACCTTCTCGCCCGCCATCATGGAGGCGTCGCTGAAGGCCGCGAACGAGTACTACGCCGAACTGTCCACCAAGAGCCCGGACTTCAAGAAGGGCTACGACTCGATGGTGGCCTACCGCAACGACGTTCTGCCCTGGTGGCAGCTCAACGAATACGCGTTCGACACCTTCATGATCCGCACCCGCGGACGGGCCTGAGACCGGTCCGACACGGAGAGACAAAAAGGGCCGGGGCAGGGATGCCCCGGCCTTTTCGCTGATGCGGCGGGCGTTGAGCCTCACTTCGGCTCGCGCCGGCTCGGATCGAAGTTCTTCTTCAGGTCGCGCCAGCAATCGATGTAGCTCTCCTGCAGCTGCGGCAGGCCGGCGGCGTATTTCGTCACACGCTGCGGGAAGCGCGTCTCGAACATGAACGCCATGGTGCCTTCCATCTTCACGGGTTTCAGCTCCACGTTGCTCGCATGCTCGAAGGCGCTCGTGTCAGGGCCGTGCGGCAGCATCTGGTTGTGGAGCGACATGCCGCCGGGCACGAAGCCCTCGGGCTTGGCGTCGTATACGCCGTAGATCAGCCCCATGAACTCCGACATCAGGTTGCGGTGGTACCAGGGCGGCCGGAAGGTGTTCTCCGCCACCGACCAGCGCTCGGGGAAGATCACGAAATCGATGTTCGCCGTGCCGGGCGTCTCGGAGGGCGCGGTCAGCACCGTGAAGATCGACGGGTCCGGGTGGTCGAACAACACCGCGTTGACCGGCGAGAAGTGGCGTAGGTCGTACTTGTAGGGCGCGTAGTTGCCGTGCCACGCCACCACGTCGAGGGGCGACTGCCCGATCTCGGTCCGGTAAAGCTCGCCGCCCCATTTGACGAAGAGGCTCGAGGGCTCCTCCTTGTCTTCGTACGCCGCGACGGGCGTGAGGAAGTCGCGCGGGTTGGCGAGGCAGTTCGCGCCGATCGGGCCGCGGTCGGGCAGGGTGAAGGCGCCGCCGTAGTTCTCGCACACATAGGCGCGCGCCGGTCCGTCGATCAGCTCGACCTTGAAGATGACGCCGCGCGGGATGATGCAGATCTCGGCGGGCGCGATGTCGATGATGCCGAACTCGGTGCGGAACCGTAAGGAATTCTCCTGCGCGACCACGAGATATTCGCCGTCCGCGTTGAAGAAATACTCGTTCTCCATGGAGCGGGTGACGAGGAGGACGTGGGCCGCCATGCCCACCTGCGTGTCGGAATCGCCCGCCGTCGTGATGGTGCGAAGGCCCGTCACGAAGGTCAGGTCCTCGCCCGGAATCGGCAACGGATCCCAGCGCATCTGGCCGATGGGCAGCTCGCTCTCGTCGCGGGCCGCCGGCGCCGTGCGGATAAGGCTCTTGTCGACCTTTGCATAGCGGCCGGAATGCTTGACGGTGGGGCGGATGCGGTAAAGCCAGGAGCGCTGGTTCGTGGCCTGCGGGGCCGTGAAGGGCGAGCCCGACAGCTGCTCCGCATAGAGCCCGTAATTGAGCTTCTGCGGCGAGTTGCGCCCAATCGGCAGGGCGCCTTCCAGGGCCTCGGTCTCGAAGCTGTTGCCGAAGCCCGACATGTAGCCCTGAACGATGGCGCTCCTGCGCTCCTCGGGGGCACGGAATCCAGAGACGTTCTGAAGGTTCATCGCCATCTCCCTCGGCGGGCCGCGTGCGGCCCCCGCACCGGCACCGAATGTGGTTGCTAATGCAACGACTTTGGCCTATTGGTTGCATGAGCAACGGTTTCTGTCAACGATGGCATCACGGTCCACTGCACGGAAGGAAGCCCCTGCGCCCCTGGTGGTGCTCGAGCGTTTCCTGCCCTATCGGCTCAACGTCCTGGCGAGCCTGACCTCGAATGCGCTCGCGCAGGTCTATGCCGAGCGGTTCGGCCTCTCGATCCCAGCCTGGCGGGTCGTCGCCACCCTCGGCCAGTACGACGTGCGGACGGCGCGCGACATCGCGGCCCATGGCGTCATGCACAAATCGACGGTCTCGCGGGCGGTCTCGGCCCTGGAGCAGCGCGGCCTCATCGTGCGGCGTCCGAACCAGGACGACCGGCGGGAGGAATGGCTCGCCCTGACCGCCAAGGGCCGGGGCATCTACGACGCGCTCGCCCCGCAGGCGCTGGCGTTCGAGGAACGTCTACTGTCGGTCCTGACCCCCGAGGAGCAGAAGGCGCTGTCCGGCCTGATCGACAAGCTCAGCGACCATGCCCGGTCCCTGGTGCCGGAAGGGGAGGCCGAGGCGTGAGGCTCTATACCTATTTCCGCTCCTCCGCGGCCTACCGGGTCCGCATCGCCCTCAACCTCAAGGGCGTGGCGTACGAATCGATTCCCGTGAACCTGCTCAAGGGCGAGCAGCAGGCGGAGGCCTACACGGCCGTCAATCCCCACGGACGGGTGCCGTCGCTCGAGGTCGATGGCGCCGTCCTCACCCAGTCGCCGGCGATTCTCGAATATCTCGACGAGGTTCATCCCGAGCCGCCGCTCCTGCCCATGGGAGCCCTCAACCGCGCCAGGGTCCGGGCGGTCGCCAGCCTCATCGGGTGCGACATCCACCCGCTCAATAACCTTTGCGTGCTGCGCTACCTCAAGCATCAGCTCGGGCACGAGCAGGCGGACGTGGATGCATGGTACGCCCACTGGATCCGCCAGGGCTTCGACGCGGTCGAGGGAATGCTCGAACCCGGGCCCTATGCGTTCGGCGACCGGGTAAGCCTGGCCGACGTCTATCTCGTGCCGCAGGTCTTCAACGCCCGGCGCTTCGACATCCCGCTCGACGCCTATCCGAGGATCGCCGCCGTCGACGCGGCCTGCGCCGCCCACAAAGCCTTTCAGGACGCCGCGCCCGGGAGCCAGCCCGACGCGGCGTGACACGAATCGCATCCGCCGCCGGGCGGACGCGTTGTTTTGAACGAACGGGCCCGACGGGCCGAAGCCATGACAGGAGGAAACCATGGGACCTTTCCCGCACGACGCACCGCCGCCGGCCATTTCCGACGAGAACCCGATGGGGACGGACGGCTTCGAGTTCGTGGAGTTCTGCCATCCCGACCCGCAGGAGCTCGACCGGCTGTTCAAGTCCATGGGCTTCAGCCTCGTGGCGAAACACCGGTCCAAGAACGTGCTGCTCTACCGCCAGGGCGACATCAACTTCGTGGTGAACGCCCAGCCCGGCTCCTTCGCGGAGCGCTTCGCCAGCCAGCACGGCCCCTCGGCCCCGGCCATGGCCTTCCGGGTGGTGGACGCGAAATACGCCTATGACCGGGCCCTGAAGCTCGGCGCCAAGCCGGTCCAGACCCAGACCGGCCCCAACGAGCTGGAGATCCCGGCGATCGAGGGCATCGGCGGGCTCCAGATCTACCTGGTGGACCGCTACGGCCAGAAGGGCTCGATCTACGACGTGGATTTCGAGTGGCTCGGCGAACCCGATCCCCGCCCGCACGGGGTCGGCCTGCACTACATCGACCACCTGACCCACAACGTCTATCGCGGGCGCCTGAACGAGTGGGCGGCCTTCTACGAGAAGCTCTTCAACTTCCGGCAGATCCGCTACTTCGACATCGAGGGCAAGCTCACAGGCCTGCATTCCCGCGCCATGACGAGCCCGGACGGCAAGATCCGCATCCCGATCAACGAGGATGCGGGCGAGACCGGCCAGATCGAGGAATACCTGCAGGAGTACAAGGGCGAGGGCATCCAGCACGTGGCCCTGGGCTCCCACGACCTCTACGACTCGATCGAGGCGCTGCTCGCCAACGACGTCGAGTTCATGCCGGCTCCCAACGAGATCTATTATTCCCGCATCGACAAGCGCCTGCCCAAGCACGGCGAGCCCCTCGACCGGCTCCAGCGCAACGGCATCCTCATCGACGGCGAAGGCGTGGTGGAGGGCGGCTTCACCAAGGTCCTGCTCCAGCGCTTTGGCAAGACGGCGATCGGGCCGATCTTCTTCGAGTTCATCCAGCGCAAGGGCGATGACGGGTTCGGCGAGGGCAACTTCAAAGCCCTGTTCGAATCCATCGAGGAGGACCAGATCCGCCGCGGCGTGCTCAAGCCCGATGCGGCCTGAGCGTGAATCACTGTTTCGATTCGCCGGAGGCCGGGCTCGTCCCGGCCTCTCTTTTTGGCGCACGGGAGTCCAAACCGGGGCAGCGCGATGCTGCGGTTATTCACAGGCTGCGCCCAGGATGGGGCGTCGCCTGAGACCGATTCAGGCATCGGCGGGCCGGAAAACCGCCTGCAAAAGACGTTTGTTTTTAAGGATTTGTTAGGACGCCGCCCCATTCCTTTCCGATTGGTAAATAGTCCGCGGTCAAAACGTTGCCTTTGTGCAACGTGGATTTGAAAAGCCCTCCCGACAGCCCGTTTTGCGCCTTCATTCGGTTGCTTGCCGGATCGGGCTGGCTAATGTGGCTTCAGCGACGGGGGCACCCCGGTCGTGATTTGGTGGTTTCCGGCCAAGGGGGCTGGAAACGCTAAGTCCTAGGGGAAAAGGGACGTGTTTAGGCTTCGTTGAAGCACTCGAGGCACAA
>JAFAAP010000159.1 GCA_023426505.1 Pseudomonadota bacterium | reverse complement strand
CTGATCCCGGTCGGCCGCCTCGGCGAGGCCGAGGAGATCGCCCGCAGCGTCCTGTTCCTCGCTGGCGACGACGCGGGCTTCATCACGGGCTCGACCCTGTCGGTGAACGGCGGCCAGTACATGGCCTAACAGGATGCGGCCCGTGAAAGCGTTGAACACGTAAGCCAGCACTCGAAAGCAGCGAATTCGCTGACTCGCAGGCTGTCCACCAACCCTTGCGGAGCACCGCCGCCCATCAAGGGCATAACCAACCAACGTGATGTGCAGAAGAACAACCATGGGAGACAGGGAATGACCTTAGATCGTCGCAGCTTCAACAAAGCCCTTCTTGCCGCCGCCTCAGCCAGCCTTCTGCCGGCGTTGCCGGCATGGGCGCAAGAGCTCAAGAGCCTTAAGATCATCGCTCCAGCTGGTCCCGGTGGCGGATACGATCAGCTCGCCCGCGCCGTGCAGGATGTGCTGATGAAGGAAAAGATCGCCACCAGCGTGCAGGTCCAGAATGTGCCGGGTGCTGGCGGCACTATCGGCTTGGCTCAGTTCATCAACTCCAAGGATCGCGACCCGTCCTTGATGGTGGCTGGCTTCGGTCTTGTTGGCGCCCCAGTCATCAACAAGTCCCCGGTGACCCTGGAGCAGACGACCCCGCTGGCCCGTCTCCAGGGTGAGTACCAGCCGCTGTTCGTAGCTGCTGAGTCGCCCATCAAGACCGTCACGGACTTGGTGAACAAGTTCAAGCAGGATCCCGGCTCGATCACCTGGGGTGGCTTTGCGCATGGATCGCCCGACCACGTCCTGTGCGGCCTTGTCGCGAAGGCAGGCGGTGGTGATGTGAAGAAGATGAACTACATTCCCGTCGGGACCGGTGGCGAGATGCTGCCACTGGTGATGAACGGCAAGATCACTGTCGCAACCGGTGGCCTCAACGAGGTCGCGAGCCAGTTCAAGGTCGGTAAGCTCCGGCCCATCGGCATCTCATCGCCGGAGCGCCTGCCCGGCATCGACATTCCGACCTTCCGCGAACAGGGCATCGATGCCACGCTCGTCAACTGGCGCGGTCTGATGGCTCCTCCGAATGTCAGTGCGGAGGAGAAGCAAGCCCTCGAAGCGGCAGTCGCCAAGCTGGTGCAAAGCGAATCCTGGAAAAAACTCCTCCAGGAACGGGAGTGGGTCGATCTCTACATGCCCTCTGCCCAGTTCGGGACGTTCATCAAGGAGGAGCAGGCTCGTATCACAGCGATCCTGAAAGAGCTTGGCCTCGGCTAATAATCGGGTGAAGCGAATTTATCTGATGCATGAATTCGTCACTTGGGACGATGGGCCACGGGTTTGAGGCCACTTGGTGCCCTCATCCCTTAAGGCCGGGCCGTTCGTTGCCAATGAGGACAACGACAACATCGTGACCTTCAGGATCGATCGGCAGACCGGAATGCTGCCGCCGGGAGGTGAGGTCCTCCGACCGGGCAGCCCTGTGTGCATCTTCGGAGTCGCAGCGGAAGTGCTCAGTCGGAGCTTCCCGCCCTTAAGAGTAGCCTTTGCCGAACAAACAGGGGCGCTACCTAGACATATTCGGGAGACCCGAAACATCAGGCGGGAGGAGTGCTATGGGCGAAGAGGTGAATTCGAGCGCCACGGACCTGGATCAGAGCGCGAAAGAGGCTCTTAACCGGAGTGCCTTGGAGTACCACCGCTTTCCACGGCCTGGAAAGATTGCCGTCCTGCCAATCAAGGGCATGACCAATCAGCGTGATCTGGCTCTCGCCTACTCCCCGGGTGTCGCCGCTCCCTGCATGGCCATCCACGCCGATCCAGGCGCCGCCGCGCTGTACACCAGCCGCTCCAACCTGGTAGCTGTGGTCTCGAACGGCACGGCTGTCCTTGGTCTTGGCAACATCGGTCCGCTCGCCTCCAAGCCGGTGATGGAGGGCAAGGGTTGCCTGTTCCAGAAGTTTGCCGGCATCGATGTGTTCGACATCGAGGTGAGTGAGACCGACACGGATAAGCTCGTCGATATCATCGCCGCGCTTGAACCGACCTTCGGAGGCATCAACCTTGAGGACATCAAGGCGCCTGAGTGCTTCGAGATCGAACGCCGCCTGCGTGAGCGCTTGAAGATCCCGGTCTTCCACGATGATCAGCACGGCACCGCCATCGTGGCGGCCGCCGCCGTGCTGAACGGCCTGGAAGTGGTCGGCAAATGCATTGAGGACATCAAGCTCGTGTGCTCCGGTGCCGGGGCAGCCGCCATCGCCTGCCTCGATCTGCTGGTGGGGCTCGGCGTCCGGCGTAGGAACGTGTGGGTCACTGACAGCAAGGGCGTTATCTACGTGGGCCGCGGACAGGGCATGGATCCGCAGAAGGAACGCTACGCCCAAGAAACGGATGCTCGGACGCTCGCCGATGTCATGCCGAAGACTGACGTCTTCCTCGGCGTCTCCATGGCTGGGGTGCTGAAGCCAGAAATGGTGCAGGTCATGGCCGACAAGCCGCTGATCCTGGCCCTGGCTAACCCTGAGCCCGAGATCCGCCCGGAAGTCGCCAAAGCCGTGCGCCCGGACAGCATCATCGCGACCGGCCGCTCGGACTACCCGAACCAAGTCAACAACGTCTTATGCTTCCCTTTCATATTTCGCGGTGCCCTTGATGTCGGCGCGACCACGATCAATGAAGAGATGAAGCTTGCCGCGACCCGAGCCATCGCGGCTCTGGCCAAGGAGGACGTGTCCGATGTGGTCGCCGTGGCTTATGGCCGGCGCGACATCCGCTTTGGCGGAGAGTACCTGATCCCAGCCCCCTTCGATCCGCGCCTTATCACGGCAGTTGCCCCTGCCGTGGCCGAGGCCGCCATAAGGAGTGGAATTGCAACGCGGCCTGTGGAGGACCTGAAAGCCTACCGGGAGCGGCTACAGGGCTTTGTGTATCGCTCCGGCGCGATCATGCAGCCGGTCTTTGCGGCCGCCGCCAAGGTGAGAAAGCGGGTGGCCTATGCCGAGGGTGAGGACGAGCGGGTGCTGCGGGCCGTGCAAGTGGCGGTTGAGGAGTGTCTCGCTCGTCCGGTGCTCATTGGCCGTCCGGAGACCATCCGGGCCAAAATCAGCGAATTGGGCCTGCGGCTGACGGAGGGCGACGATTATCACATCGTGAGTGTCGACGATGAGGCTCACCTGACAGGCTTGGCCGAAGACTACTACCAGCTTCGGCGCCGGCAAGGTCTGGCCCGCGATACAGCTCTTGCGGAGATGCGGCGCAACAACACGCTGATCGGGACGATGCTGCTTCGGCGAGGGGAGGCCGACGGCCTTCTGTGCGGCACTTACGGAGCTTATGAGGCCCACCTGAAGCACGTGGCGGATGTCGTCGGACGCAAACCCGGCATCAACACGCTCGCCGCCATGAACGTGGTGATGCTGCCGAGCCAGACGGTGTTCATCACCGACACTTACATCAACGAGAATCCCAGGGCCGAACAGACTGCCGAGATCGCTCTGCTGGCGGCAAACGAGGTCCGGCGCTTCGGCGTGACGCCGCGGGTGGCGCTTCTCTCTCATTCGAGCTTCGGAAGCGCTCAGACGGCCTCGGCCGTGAAGATGCGGGAAGCCTTGGAGTTGATCCAGAACCAGGCGCCGGATCTTGAGGTCGAGGGCGAAATGCACGGCGATGCGGCGCTCGACAAAGGGATTCTCGATCGGGTGTTCCCCGACTCGCGCCTGACCGAAGCGGCTAACCTACTGGTGATGCCGAACCTCGATGCGGCGAACATCACCTTTAACGCGCTCAAAGCCGTTGCAGGGCAGGGGGTCACGGTCGGGCCTATTCTGCTCGGGGCCAGACGTCCGGTGCACATTCTGACGCCGACGAGTACGGTCCGCCGGATCACGAACATGACCGCACTGACGTCGGTTGAGGCTGCCATGGCCGAGTGATCACAGGGGCATAGAACCTGTCCTATGCAGGAACAACCTTCGATTGATGGTGCCGAGCCGGAGCAGGTCGGGCGTCCGCGCTTTCGGGGTGAGCGGACGCTAGACAGGTGCGCTCTGCATATCGCGTCGATCCGCGCCCAACACCCGGGACGCTGGGAATGCGGCAGGCAATTCCGTGGACTATGGGACCTATTGCTACGGAGCTGCCCGTATCGTCCTACTCCCAAATCGCTGTTCTCGATCACCACGCTGACCAATTAACGTAACAGCAAGGACTATGGCGTTTGGCCGGAGCAAGGCTCCTGGGCGCAGAGAAGGTTTCGTCAGGAGGAGCAACAATGATGCCCGACATGACACGCCGGAGCGTTCTTGGAGGATTGGCCGGCGCAGCCGGTCTTTATGCTTCCGGAGCACTCGGCCAATCGGCGAGGCTTCCGACAAGTCCGGTAACGCTCAACGTCATAGACGTGGCGGGCAATCTTCAGCTCACGCAGGTCGCGATCGAACGCTTCGCACGTGAAAATCCGAAGCTGGTGTCACGCCTCACCTTCAGCCGCGCGCCGTCTCCGGAGCTTCCCGGCAAGCTCAAAGCACAGCAGCAGGCCAACAAAGTCGATATAGACCTGGTACTGACAGGTCCCGGCGCCATGTCGGATGGCATCCAGCAGGATCTTTGGGTTGATGTCTGGAGGTCCTTCGCGTCGGACCTGCCGACGCCGGAGGATGTGTATCACGAGCAAGCTCTCATGATGCAGAGGAATTTCGGGCAGGATCAGGGCGTTGCCGTCGTCTACTCCCCGTCGGGTCCTCTGTTCGAATACATGCCGAGCCGGGTGAAGAGCGTTCCGAAGACCGCGAGCGATTTGCTGGCCTGGGTCAAGGCCAATCCGAACCGGTTTACCTATGCGCGTCCCGTGAACTCAGGCCCGGGTTGGACATTCCTGATGGGCATGCCCTACATCCTCGGAGACAAGGATCCGAAAGATCCGATGAACGGGTGGGACAAGACCTGGGGCTACCTGAAGGAGCTCGATACCGGCATCGACTACTACCCGGCCGGAACCGGCGCTACCATGAAGGAACTCGGCGAAGGCACCCGTGATGTGATCGTGACCACCTGTGGCTGGGACATCAACCCGCGGGCGCTCGGGATCGTCCCAAAGGAGGCGGATGTCTTTGTCCTGGATGGCACGCGATGGATTCCGGATACCCAGTTCATGTGCATTCCCAAAGGTGTGCCGGAGGAGAAAATAGCGGTGCTCCTCAGCCTCATGTCGTTCATGCTCAAGCCCGAGCAGCAGGCCGTAACGTACGACAAGGGCTACTTCTACCCTGGTCCTGCGGTGAAAGGCGTCACCCTTGCTATGGCGCCCCAGGAGAGCCGGGATGTGCTCAGCGAGTTCGGCCGCCCCTCCTATGACGATCTCATCGCCAAGCTCCCGACGGAAGCGCCTCTCACACCAGAGAGGCTCGTTGCAGCCTTCAGGCGTTGGGATCAGGAAATCGGCAGCAAGGCAGCCAAGTAGCCCATGCGTTTTGGTGCAATTGGTCTGGACCACCGCCACGTCTACCACATGGTCGGGGGATTGCTGGAAGCCGGCGCGACGTGCGCCGGCTATGATCCGGGAACGAGCGACCCGCGCGTCCTTGAGGGATTCAGGGAGCGCTTTCCCACTCTCCGGGCCACCGAGCGGCAACGGCTCCTGGAAGATCCCACGGTTGACGTCATTGTCTCGGCAGCGATCCCCAGCGACCGAGCTGCCATTGCGGTCAGTGCCATGACGCACGGCAAAGATGTCATGGTGGACAAGCCTGGCGTAACGACCATGGAGCAGCTTGCGCTCGTCGAGCAGGCCGTACGCGAGACCGGACGTATCTTCTCCATCTGCTTTTCCGAGCGCTTCATTGTCCCATCGGCCATCGTTGCTGGGAAGCTGGTTGCGGATGGCGCCATCGGCAGTGTCATCCAGACCGTTGGGCTGGGCCCGCACCGGCTCAACCGGGCGATCCGCCCGGCATGGTTCTTCGATCCGAGATCCTATGGCGGCATCCTGGTCGACATTGCATCCCACCAGATCGATCAGTATCTGCATTTCACCGGATCGGCCGAGGTGGACATCGTGGCGGCGAGTATCGGTCACTTCGGTGAGCCTGACCTTCCCGATTTCGAGGATTTCGGCGAGGTTCTGCTGCGCAGCCCGCAAGGGAATGGCTATATCCGGGTTGACTGGTTCACGGCCGACGGCCTGCCGACCTGGGGCGATGGGCGTCTCTTCATCCTTGGAACGAATGGCACCATCGAACTGCGCAAATATGTCGATCTTGATGGAAGGCCCGGGCCGGACCATCTTTTCCTCGTGGATCGAACGGGTACCCGCCACATCGATTGCAGCCAAGAGCCGTTGACCTATTTCCGGAGCTTCGTCGCCGACGTGGAAGGCCGCTCGGAAACTGCAATGAGGCAAACCCATGCCTTCTCGGTGTGCCGGCTCGCCCTGAAGGCTCAAGCGAGCGCTTGGCCTCTTCAAGGAGGCGGGCAACCCGCAGACACAAGGCTCCCCCATTCATGAACAAGATCGGTTTGGCCATCATTGGCCTCGGGCCCGCATCGCAGCCGCACTCGAAAAGCCTCCTCGACCTCTCGGACCGGATCGACGTTCTCTGGGCGGCCAGCCGCTCACCCGAGCGAATTGAGGCCTATCGAAATCAGTTTCCCTTTCGTACGACGACCAACCTCGATGCCGCCATCCGGGACCCGGCCGTCAATGCGGTCCTGGTCCTTACGCCTCCGAGTAGCCACCTCGAGGTGTCGGAACGCTGCTTTGCGGCAGGAAAGCATGTGCTGGTGGAGAAACCTCTGGAGCTGACCCTCGACCGAGCCGAGCGGCTCGTCGCTGCGGCACAGGCAGCTGGCGTCACGTTCGGGGTCGTTCTCCAGCATCGGTTCAGGCTCGGCAGCCTCAGGCTACGGCAGGCACTCCTCAGGGGAGAGATCGGCACGGTGCAAGCGGGTTTCCTGACCGTACCGTGGTGGCGCCCGCAGAGCTATTACGATGAGCCCGGACGTGGAACCCTAGCCCGGGACGGCGGCGGCGTTCTCCTGACTCAAGCCATCCACTCTCTTGATTTATTCCGATCGCTGGTCGGCGTCTCAAACGTCATCGCCGCCGATGTGCGCACGACCGATCTTCACCACATGGAGACGGAGGACTACGTCTCGGCACTCCTGCAGCTGGGCAACGGATCGCCGGGAACTCTGATGGCGACGACGGCAGCCTATCCCGGGCATCCCGAGCGAATTGAAGTCATTGGTACGAAGGGTTTTGCATCACTGATAGGCGGAACGCTGCGCTTGTCCTTCCTGGACGGGCGGGAGGAAATCGTCGAAGCAGAAAGTTCGACGGGAAGCGGGGCGAGCATCATGGATTTCCCTCATGATGCGCATCGGGCCCTCATCGACGACTTTGTGGATGCCATTCAGGGGCATCACCAGCCCACTGTATCAGGCGAAGAAGCCTTGGCGAGCCAGCGCCTAGTCTCGGCAGTGCTCGCTGCTCGGAAGGGCCCGCAGCATTGAGAGGCCTAATGATCTCCCTGGCCGGTACCTTACCAATGATCGCGCGAAAGGCCCCGGCGTTCACGCCGGGGATGGATCGCGCAGGCGCCGCCAGGCGCCTTGCCTTCGCTCCTGGTCCGTTCTGCAGCCTTGGCCATGCAACGGCGCC
>JAFAAP010000259.1 GCA_023426505.1 Pseudomonadota bacterium | reverse complement strand
CGGCGCAGGGCCGGCGCCGTGTCCTGGCGCATGTCCGCCGGACATTTGGCCCTCAGAGAAGGAAGGAGGAGAACACCATGAACATGCGCGATCTCATCCCATGGGGTCGCAATCAGCAGACCCCGAGCCGCTATCGCGAGGAGGGTGATCCTTTCATGACCCTGCATCGCGAGATGAACAGGCTCTTTGACGATATCTTCCGCGGCTTCGATGTCGCCCCCTTCGGCGGCTCCGGCCGCATGGGACGCTGGCCCAGCGTCGAGGTGATCGAGACCGACCAGGACGTCCGCGTCTCTGCCGAACTGCCGGGCCTCGACGAGAAGGATGTCGAGGTTCTGATGAACGACGGCGTGCTCACCATCCGGGGCGAGAAGCGCTCCGAGTCCGAGGACAAGGAGCATGCCTTCAGCGAGCGGTACTATGGGCATTTCGAGCGCCGCATCCCGCTCGCCTGGGACGTGGAGGAAGACAAGATCGAGGCCACGTTCCGAAACGGCGTGCTGACGGCGACGATGCCGAAATCGGCCCAGTCGAAGGCCAACGTCAAGCGCATCGCCATCAACAGGGCGGAAGAGACGAAGCACTAGGCGAAAAGGCGTGCAGCAGCCTCGGACGGTCCGCCGCCCGAGGCTGGCGCGCGTCCATCGACGGAGGACGACATGGAACAGATCGGCAGTAAGATCTCTGCGAAGCCGACCGGCCACGCCGATCCCGGCGATCTTTCAGGCCCATCCTTTCTCGACGCCCTTTTGGACCCGGCAGCGGTGTTCCAAGACCCATCCGAGGTCGTGGAGCATCCCCGCTTCACGGACGAGGAGAAGCGGACGGTTCTGCTCTCGTGGGTCCGTGACGAGCTGGTGGTCGAGCAGGTCTCCAGGAGGGTCGCTCCGGACCTTAACGCACGGTCCCGGATCGATGCAGTCATCGGGGCGCTCTCTCATTTCGATCCGTGCGCGGCGGGGGAATACCTGTCCGCCGTAACTTCCCTTCGGAACAGCTGGCCGCATCGGCTGTCCAGCTGACCACCGGCGGCTCCTGCCCGGGACGACGCAAGACGGCGCCGTCCCGGGAACATGGAACGAAGGTACAGACGCGGCATTTCCTCATAGGAGGCAAACGGAGGTTTTTCATGGGACGATACCATCGGCACGGGGTCGAGAGCTCGGCGACGATCGCCGGTCATCCGCTCCATCACATGCTCGTCGTCTTCCCGATCACCTTCCTGATCGGCGCCCTTGCGACCGATATCGCATTCCGCAGCACGGCGGATACGTTCTGGGCGCGGGCCTCCTATTGGCTGCTATTGTCCGGCGTCGTGACGGCGCTCGTCGCGGCCCTGCCCGGCTTCGTCGATTTCCTGAGCATTGACCGGGTCCGCAACATCTGGGTGTCGTGGACTCACATGATTGCCAACCTGGCCGTGGTGGTGATCGCGGCCGCGAACCTGTGGCTGCGCTGGGACGATCCGGCCGCCGGCGCTCAGGGCTGGGGCCTCACCCTTTCGGGCCTGACGACCGCCCTGCTGCTGTTCAGCGGGTGGCTCGGCGGTGAGCTCGCCTATCGCTACAGGATCGGCTCCATTCCGGACGAAAGTCCGGAGGTCGAACAGTTCCACGTCGAGGTCGATCGTCGTCCAACCGGAGCGACCCGGACCGACCGTTCCACGGCTCGCCGCCTCTGACGCGCCCGAGAATCCGTCGTCATTAGCAATCGCCGACGGCCACATCCCGGCCGCCGGCTCCGCGCCTGAGATGGGTCAGCGGCAGGGCCGCATCCGACTTGACGGGCGTCAGCGCGAAGTTGGAGCGGATGTCGCCGATCATCGGCAGGGTCAGGAGCTTCTCGGTCAGCAGACGCTCATAGGCCTTCAGGTTCGTCACCACGATCTCGGCGATGAAATCGGCCGTGCCGGAGACCATGTGGCACGACACCACCTCAGGCAGCGCCGCCAGGGCCTCCTGCAAGGCCTTGGCGTTGTCCCGCGAGTGCTTCTCCACCTTGATCTCGACGAAGACCGTCAACCCGAGCCCGACCGAGTCCCGGTCGAGCACGGCCCGGTAGGTGCGGATGAAGCCGTCACGCTCCAGCCGCCGGACCCTTCGCAGGCACGGTGACGGCGAGAGCCCGACCTGATCCGCCAGCTCGTTGTTGGTCAGCCGGCCGTCCGCCTGCAGCGCGCTCAGGATCTTCAGGTCGATGGCATCGAGATTGATGTAGGGCATCGGATCCCCGCAAAAGCCACTCCACGCAATTTTCTGCCAAGATCAGAGCACAGGAGGGCTCAACTTCGCAAGGACATGCCCCGGCCCGATAGGCGATGCTGCGGCGTCCCGATACGGAGCCTTTCGATGTCCGACCTTGCCCATTCCGTCGCCCCTCCTGTCGCACGCAGCCGGGAGGTCCTGCTCGGCTGGGCCGCCGCGCTCGCCACCGTCACCATCTGGGCGGTCTGGATGATCGCGACCCGGCACGCGGTGACGCACGACCTCCCACCGGCGGCAGTCGGGCTTTTGCGTTTCGCCGTCCCGGCGCTCGTGCTCGCGCCGGTGATCTGGCGCAGGGGACTGTTCCCGAAAGGCCTCTCGCCCCTCGCCGGGATCGGTCTGCTCGGCTCGGGCGCCCCTTTCTTCCTGGTGGTGGCGTACGGCATGCAATCCGCGCCGGCCGCCGAGATCGGACCGCTTCTGCCGGGCACCATGCCGCTCTTCGTGGCGCTGATCGGCTGGGCGGTGTTCGGCGAGACCGTCGCACGGCTGCGTCTTGCCGGGTTCGCTCTCATCCTGATCGGCGTGGTCTGCATCGGCGGCCTCGGCCTGCTCCATCCCGAGGGAGGCGCATGGCGCGGTCACCTGCTCCTGCTCGGCGGCGCATGCCTGTGGGGCGTGTATACCCATGCCTATCGCCGCAGCGGCCTCTCGGCCCTTCACGCGGCCGCCCTCGTGGGCACGTGGTCAGCACTGCTGCTGGCTCCCTTCGGAGCCGCGACGGTGCTTGATCTGCTGCGCGGCGGACTCGCCGGCCCCGTGGTCCTGCAGGCTTTGCTGCAAGGCCTGATGTCGGGGGTGATCGGAATCGTGCTCTATGGCTTCGCCATCGACCGGCTCGGCCCGTCCCGCGCGGCCGTGGTGTCGCCGCTGGGGCCTGTCCTCGCCACCATCATCGCCGTGCCGGTGCTCGGAGAGGTCCCCACGCCGCCCGCTCTCTTCGGTCTCGCAGCCGCAAGTGCGGGCGTTCTCCTGGCGAGCGGCGCCTTCGGTCGCGCCCGCCCCTGATCCCGGAACATTCCTCAAGGGCCTGCCGTTGGCCTGCGAGGCTCGGGCCCGGGATCGGCTTGCCTCATCTCCCCAACAAAAACGGAGGCTCCCATGCACGCACACGAGATGATCAGCACGCATCCGCACGTGAAGGGCAGCACCAATGACGCACTGGTCCGCTGCATCGAGGAATGCTTCGACTGCGCCCAGATCTGCACGTCCTGCGCGGATGCATGCCTCGGGGAACCCATGGTGCAGCAGCTGACCCAGTGCATCCGTCTCAACATGGACTGCGCGGACGTATGCAGCGCGACCGGCATGGTGGCGACGCGCCGAACTGGGTCGAACGAGGAGGTCATCCGGCTCATGCTCGAGGCCTGCATGACCGCTTGCCGTCTCTGCGGCCAGGAATGCGAGCGTCATGCCGGCATGCACGAGCACTGCCGCATCTGCGCGGATGCCTGCCGCCGGTGCGAGCAGGCCTGTCAGCTGGCGATGGGCAGCATAGGCGGCACGAGCGCCCGCCACTGAGGCAGGAGGGCCGGATCATCCGGCCTTTTTGCCGGGTTAGCGATATGCACCGACAGGCTCGGCCGGCAGGTGCATGCGCTGGATCCCCAGGAGCACGAGGCCGATCAGCGGCAGGAAGATGTCGGTGTAGAAGATCACGCCCGCATTGCCGGGAGCGTAGTTGTGTGCCTCCACCATCTGCATGGCGTGGCCGACCGCCGCTCCCCAGAGGAAGCAGGCAGGCCCGACGATGGCCGCGAGCCGCAGGCCGAAACTACCCTTGAAGGCCAGGAATCCGACGACCGCGAAGCCAAGGCTGGCAAAGCCGACCTCCTTCTGGAACGGGCTGGTCTGCCATCCGATGAACGAGGCGGCTACTTCCGAGAAGAAGACATGCATGACGAAGTTGTAGAGGAAGCTGACGCCAATCGAGAAGAACAGGAACCACGACAGCAGCGCCTCGACGGCGAGGTCCCTGTCCCAGGGCCGAGGATGGCGCAGGAGCGCGATGAGGGATGCGATAAGCCCGACGACGAAGAGCGTCAGCGTGAAGTTGCTGAACAGAAACGTGATGACCTGCTGCATGCGGCGCCCCCCGGCTGCGCGTCCTTGTCGGTCCGGACTTTGACCTCTCCGGAAGGTTCGCGCAACGCGGGAGGGAGATTATCCTTACTTACACAGAACGAAAGGGCCGGTTTCCCGGCCCTTTGCTTATGATGGCGCCTTGGCGCGAGGCTTACTGCTTGGGGCTTTGGGTCGAGGAACCCGAGGAGCCGCCATTCTGCTGCAGGCGCATGTTCGTGTTCGACGAGCCGCTCGTGCTGCCCGAACCGCTGCCGTTCATCTCCATGCGGCTGCGGGTGTTCACCGAGCCGGTCGATTCGGGGCTCGACGAGCGCTGACGGGTGGAGACGTCCACATCGTTGGAGCGGACATTGGTGCGGCGCTGCTCGACCGAGACGCCGACGCTCGGCGACACATCGCGGGTCTGGCGGACGCTGGTGCGGCGGGTCACGGAGACGCTCGGCTCGTTGACCTCCTCGTAGCGGCGCACGGTGCTGCGGCGACGGATCTCCACCGGCTCCTCCACCACGTGATAGCGACGCTTCTTCATCACGACCTTGGTCGAGGGCTTCTTCTTCTTGACCACGACCTTCTTGGTCGAGGGCTTCTTCTTGACGATCGTGCGGTGAACTTCCGTATCCGGCTCGTCATAGGTGGTCACGGTCCGGCGACGGCTGACGGAGACGCTCGGCTCCTCGACCTCACGGATGGTGCGGGTGTTGCGGATCGAGACGCCGCTCCGCTCGCGGGTCTCGACGCCGACGCGGGCGCCACCCTCGACGCGGGTGCGCACGTTCACGTCGCCGCCTGACGCTTGGCTGCGGACCGACGTGGTCGAGCCTGTCGTGCCGGCGGTCTGGGAATCATTGCCGGACTGGGTCTTCAGGGTCGTGCTCGAACGCGATGAACTATCGGAGGCGGGATTCGCATTGGTGTTAGTGTTGGTCGACGTCTGAGCGAAGGCGGCCGTGCTCAGCAACAGGGCCGCGGCCCCGATCGCGATCTTCTTCATGGCAACTTCTCCGTTACATCACAATGTGGGGATCAAACGCGCTTTACTGTACGTCGTTCCAATGGATGCGGAGTTTTGCGACGCCCGTCTTCTATGCGAACACTTTCTGAATATTCATTCAGATTCGCATTGCCTGTACGCGCGACTTTCAAGTCATACACATCATGTTCACGATTAGCGGCTTAGCATTCCATCACTTCGCAGTTCTCTCCTGAGTTCTTCCATGGCCACTTTCACGGCTTTCAACACTGCTGGCATCGGCTTCAACATGACCACGACGGACAGCCTCGGCTGGACGTTCCTAGCGCCCAATCCGAATGTCACATCCGATCTCGTCTATGACGACGGGTTTCTCGCGATCTTCGACATCGACGGCAGCGCCCCTATCGACCGCTACAGCGCCACCTATTCGACCGACGGTTACGACATCGTCGTCCACGACCTCGTCTACGAGGACGCGGGAGCAACCGTCCTGTCGATCACGGGCCTGAACCTGTACACCACCATCGACGACCTCGATGCGGATGCTTGGTTCGTGAGCCTCAACGGCGGTGACGACACGTTCTATGGCAACGATTTCGACGATGCCGTCCGCGGCGGTTTCGGAAGCGACGTCGTCTTCGCGTATGACGGCGACGACATCGTGTACGGCGATGCCGGCCAGGACGATCTCTATGGAGGTGCGGGCGACGACGATCTTTACGGCGGGTCCGGCCGGGACCTGCTCAATGGCGGTTCGGGCAAGGACTACCTGAGCGGCGGCGCCGACCTGGACAGCCTGACGGGCGGCGGGGGCAAGGACTACTTCGTGTTCGACACACGGCCCTCGGCCAGTTCCGCGGACCGGATCACGGACTTCCTGGTCCGCGACGACACCATCATGCTGGACAACAGAGTGTTCACCAAGGTCGGCCGGGACGGTTGGCTGGCGGCAGGCGCCTTCACCACAGGCCCTGCGGCCAGGGACGGCTCCGACCGCATCATCTACAACAGCAAGAACGGCGCTCTTCTGTACGATCCGGACGGCATTGGCGGCGCTCCGGCGGTCAAGTTTGCCCAGCTGAAAGCGGGTCTCGCTTTGACCAAAGCCGATTTCTACATCCTGTAGAGCACGGCCATCCGCCGTATCTCGGCAGCCCCTTCGGGGGCTGCTTTCGTTTTGGGGACGCAAGTCTCGGAAGAACCTTGGCTTTTCCGGCCATGTGCTCCGCGCAGATCACGTTAACGGAGCCTTAAGGTGGCATGCTACTAAAGCATAACAGCCCTACAATATCACCACTCCTCTTCGGCGGCGCACACCCCTATATGCTGCATTGCACACGCAAGAACAAAGACCTGCCGGCGAGAGGCCGGCTAACTGATAGGAGTCTCCGATGTTCGTGTCTTACATTCTCTCTAAGGTCCGCGCCTACATGCGTTATCGCGACACCGTCCGCGAGCTGTCGCAGCTCTCCGACCGCGAGCTCGACGACCTGGGCATCTCCCGCTTCCAGATCGACAACATCGCTCGCCAGCACGCTGCCGCGTAAATCTTTGCTGCATTGCAGCATCCGCATCGCCCGCCTCACGGCGGGCGTTTGCGTTTGTGGGCCAGGAAAGGACCTGAACATCCCGAAACCAGGATGTGTCATGTTGTAACATAAACATGCCACGGTAGACCGCCTAAGCTGTTTTCGTCCGCCCATTTCGGGCGAAGGAGCAGAGGTCACAATGGCATTCAAGAAGTTCAGCACGAATGGATACGCGCCGTTCGACATGAAGTTCGACGGTCTAGGGTTTGTTTTCAAAGGAAACGCCGCTGCGGACGCGATTACCGGCACACATCACGCCGATCATCTGTCGGGCGGCGGCGGGGACGACAATCTCAATGCCGGGGCAGGCAATGACCTCCTGAACGGCGGGACCGGCAATGACGTCCTCCGCGGCGGCGCAGGCACCGATACCTTCATTTTCAGCGCGGATCTGGACAAGGCCGGAATCGATCGCATCGCCGACTTCAACGGAAAGATCGGCGAGAAGATCATGCTGAACGCCTATGTCTTCGAGGCGGTCGAGGTCTCGCCCAAGCTTCCGGTCGATGAGAAGGCCAGGGACCGCGGCGGTCTCGATGTATCGAACTTCGTGGTCGGCAAGACCGCGCAGGATGCGGACGATCACATCGTCTACGATCAAGCCACGGGAGCCCTGTATTACGACGCCGACGGCAACGGCGCGGGCGCGGCCGTTCAGTTCGCCCAGCTCAAGGTAGGCACTGTCCTGAAGGCCGATTATTTCCTCGTGTTCTGAGGTCCGGCTCCTGCCCCTCTCCCGCTGGCGGGAGAGGGGCTTTTGCGTGACCTGGATCATTTTGTCGGCCCGTGGGATGCCTGCTCCGCCCGTAAGACGGTTGATTGCCGACCATGCGCTCGTTACTTCAAGCGCATGAGCACCATTGATCCCATCCACGTCATCGGCGGCGGCCTCGCCGGTTCCGAAGCCGCCTGGCAGATCGCCCAGGCGGGCGTTCCCGTCATCCTGCACGAGATGCGCCCCGTCCGCGGGACCGATGCCCACAAGACCGAAGGGCTGGCCGAGCTCGTCTGCTCGAACTCGTTCCGCTCGGACGATGCCGAGGGCAACGCGGTCGGGCTCCTGCACCAGGAGATGCGCACGCTCGGCTCCCTGATCATGGCCAAGGGCGACGCGAACCAAGTTCCGGCCGGCGGCGCGCTCGCCGTGGACCGTGAGGGCTTCTCGCGGGCGGTCACGGCGGCGCTGGAGGCCCATCCGCTCGTCACCATCGAGCGCGGCGAGATCGCGGGCCTGCCGCCGGAGGACTGGTCTTCCGTCATCATCGCGACCGGCCCGCTGACCTCCCCGGCCCTGGCGGAAGGCCTCCTGGGCCTCACCGGCGAGACCTCGCTCGCCTTCTTCGACGCGATCGCGCCGATCGTCTATCGCGATTCCATCAACATGGAGATCGCCTGGTATCAGTCCCGCTACGACAAGGTCGGCCCGGGCGGCACCGGCAAGGACTACATCAACTGCCCCATGACCAGGGAGCAGTACGAGGCCTTCATCGACGCCCTGCTCGCCGGCGGCAAGACCGAGTTCAAGGACTGGGAGGCCAACACCCCCTATTTCGACGGCTGCCTGCCGATCGAGGTCATGGCCGAGCGCGGCCGCGAGACCTTGCGCCACGGCCCGATGAAGCCGGTGGGGCTGACCGACCCCAACAATCCGACCGTCAAGCCCTATGCCATCGTCCAGCTGCGTCAGGACAATGCGCTGGGCACGCTTTTCAATATGGTCGGCTTCCAGACCAAGCTGAAATACGGCGAGCAGGCCCAGGTCTTCCGCATGATCCCGGGCCTGGAGAACGCTGAGTTCGCGCGCCTCGGCGGCATCCATCGCAACACCTACCTGAACTCGCCGAAGCTCCTCGATCCGACCCTGCGCCTCAAGGCGATGCCGCGGCTTCGCTTCGCGGGCCAGATCACGGGCTGCGAGGGCTATGTGGAGAGCGCCGCCGTCGGCCTGATGGCCGGCCGCTTCGCCGCCGCCGAGCGGCGCGGGCGGGCACCCGCGCCCCTGCCCTCCACCACCGCCATGGGCGCCTTGATCAACCACATCACCGGCGGGCACATCGAGACCATCGACGAAGGTCCCCGCTCATTCCAGCCGATGAACGTCAATTTCGGCCTCTTCCCGCCGCTCGATTTCACCCCCAAATCCGAGGACGGCAAGCGCCTTCGCGGGCCGGCCAAGTCCCAGGCCAAGAAGAAGGCCCTGACGGACCGGGCCCGGGCGGATCTGGCAGCGTGGCTCTCGGGCAGCGCTGCCCTTGCGGCGGCGGAATAGAGATTCACCCGGTCTGGACCACCGAGCAGCGCATGACCCGCATGGCGATCCTGACGGCCCTCCTGGTGCTCGCATCAGTTCCCTCCGTACAGGCAAAGGAACCGCCGAAGCAGAGGCCGGAACTCACCTGCTCGGCGAGCGACACGCCCGAGCAGGAGGCCGAAAAGGAGATCCGCTACGTCGTCGACGGCAAGGAGCACATCGAATACTGCGCGATGGGCAAGAAGCACGTCATCATCGACAGCGGAGACAACGGCTGAGCACCGGGAGCGTCGCAGGCGACGCTAGAACGGCCCCCGCCAGAGGGCCCAGATCCGACGCCACTGCGGCAGGTCGATTGCCGTCTGGAACGGATCGTAGCCCTTCCGCTCCATCTCCCTGAGATAGGGCTCCACCAGGGCCAGAGGCTGATAGGCGGGCGCTGCCTCGGAAGGGATCGTCGGGCGCAGCGTCCTGGCCTGATCGAGATGCCGGCGCGCGATGGCCCTGAGATCGGCCAGCGCCGCGTTCAGCCCCGGCCCGCCCCTACCGGTCACGATGTCGTCGCGAACCACGCCGTGTTTCTCGAGAATGTCGGCCGGAACGTAGACCTGGCCCTGGCGCGCATGCCAGGGGAAGGCCCGCAGCAGCCCCGTGACCGCATAGGCCACGCCAGCGTGGCCGGCCGCGTCGGCGGAGCCGGGGTCGCGCCCCTGGGCCAGGACCATGCTCGACAGGCGGATCAGGCTCGAGGACGTTTCCCCGCAATAGCCCTCGAGGTCGTTCAGGCTCGGCATCGGGTCGTCGTAGAGATCGAAGACCCGGGCGTCGATCAGGTCGACCAGGGCCTGCCGGGGCAGGCGGAACTTGACGATGGTGTCGTCGAGAGCGGCCGCGACCGGGTTGGCCCGTACGTCGCCCCTCGCCTCGCCCTGGAGCGCATCGCGCCACCATTGCAGGCGGATTTCGCCGACGAGGGCCTCGCGCACCGCTTCGCGGATCCGTGCCACCTCGAAGTTGAAGGCGTAGAGGGCGTAAAGATGCGGGCGTCGGTCCGCCGGCGCATAAAGGCTTGCCCAGTAGCGGTCGGGATCGCCCTCGCGCACCAGGGACTCGCAATGGGCGAAGGCGAAATTGGGATCGGTTTCGGCCATGTCAGGGCACGGCGATCAGTGCCGCGCCGACCCGGCGGTTCTCGGCCAGAAGGATGTTGTAGGTGCGGGCGGCGGCGCCGGTCTGCATCACGTCGAGGCCGATCCGGGCCTCGCGGAAGCGCAGCCGCACCCGCTCCGGGATGGCCGCGACGTCGATCCCCGTGCCGAGCAGGAGCAGCTCGAGGGCGTCCCCCTCGGCGAAGATCGGATCGAGGGTGCTGCCGGTCATCTCGGCGATGGACGTGACCGGCCAGGCTCGTATCCCGGACGGCAGCACCAGGATCGAGCCGCGGTGCGACATCTCCGCGAAGCGAAAGCCGCCGTTGCCGTAGGCGTCGATGGGAAAGCGTCCGGGGACGAATCCGTCGTAGAGGCGGCCCTCAGCCATGCCGTTACTCCGCTGCGGCGACCTTGCCCTCCGGCACCTTGGCGGCTTCCGAGCTGCGCAGGCCGATATAGATCAGCATCGGCGACGAAATGCAGATCGCCGAGTAGGTGCAGATCACGACGCCGTACAGCATCACCTGGGCGAAGCCCTCGATCGCGCGTCCGCCGAACAGCACCAGCGCCAGCAGGGACAGTGCCGTGGTCACGGCCGTCATGATCGTACGGGACATGGTGTGGTTGATCGAGAGATTCAACAGCTCTTCGGTCGGCATCGTCTTGTAGCGGCGCATGAGCTCGCGGGTGCGGTCGAACACGACGACGGTTTCGTTGAGCGAATAGCCGACGATGGTGAGGATTGCGGCGATCGAGGTCATGTTGAACTCGTGCCGGGTGATCACGAAGAAGCCGATCGTGAGCACGATGTCGTGCATCGTGCCGATGATGGACGCGATGGCGAGCTCACGCTCGAATCGGAACCAGAGATAGAGCAGCACCGCCAGGACCGAGAGCACGATGCCGATCGTGCCGGACTGGACGAGCTCGTTGGAGACGCGCGGACCCACCGTCTCGACGCGCTGGAAGTCGAACTGGCTGCCGAAGGTATCGCGCGCCTTCTGCACGACCGCGCTCTGCGCCGCCTCGCCGCCCGACTGGATCGGGAAGCGAAGGGACACGCCGCCCGCATTGCCGAATTCCTGCACCTCGACCTCGCCGAAGCCGAAGCTCTCGGCTGTCTGACGCACGGCGCCGACGTCGACCTGGCCGGTCTTCGACTGCAGCTCCATGAGCGTGCCGCCCTTGAAGTCGATGCCGAAGTTCAGCCCGACGGTCGAGAGCATGATCACTGCCAGGATCGAGATCAGCGCCGACAACGGGAAGGAGAAGCGCCGCAGGCGCATGAAGTCGAAATGGGAGTTCTCGGGCCAGAGACGGATGAGGCGCACGACAACAACTCCTTAGAACGGAAGAACTTTGGGGCGCATCCACTTGTACCAGAGCGCGATCATCATGCGCGTCAGGGTCACGGCGGTGATCACCGTCGTCAGGATGCCGAGAAGGAACACCACCGCGAAGCCGCGCACCGGTCCCGATCCGAGGAAGAACAGGATGAGGGCGGCGATCGCCATGGTGCTGTTGGAGTCCACGATGGTCGCGAAGGCGCGCTCGAAGCCCGCCTGGACGCCGGACACGATCGACCGGCCCGACCTGACCTCCTCGCGGATGCGCTCGTAGATCAGCACGTTCGAGTCGACCGCCGTACCAATGGTGAGCACGATGCCGGCGATGCCCGGCAGGGTCAGGGTCGCCTCGAGCACCGACATCAGGCCGAAGATCAGGCCCACGTGGACGAGCAGCGCGATGTTCGCGATCAGGCCGAAGATGCCATACGTGGCGAACATGAAGATGACGACGAAGATAGTGGCCACGTAGGTGGCCATCTTGCCGGCCTGGATCGAGTCCTGGCCCAGGCCCGGACCGACCGTCCGCTCCTCGACGATCGTCAGCTTGGCCGGCAGGGCGCCGGCGCGCAGGAGAACGGCGAGGTCGTTCGCCTGCTGGACGGAGAAGCGGCCGGAGATCTGGCCCGCGCCGCCCGTGATGGCGGACTGGATGGTCGGTGCCGAGATGACCTCGTTGTCGAGCACGATGGCGAGCGGCCGGCCGATATTCTCGGTGGTCGCCTGGCCGAAGCGCTGGGCGCCGCGGATGTTGAAGCGGAAGTTGACGATCGGCTCGTTGGTGCGGCTGTCGAAGGCCGGCTGCGCATCGACGAGATCGCCGCCCTCGACGATGACCTGGCGCTCCACGGGCACCCGCTGGCCGCCCGCATCCTTGGAGGGAAGCATGTCCACGTCGGCCGCGCCCTGCTGGCCGAGCAGGCGGAATTCGAGCTTGGCGGTGCGGCCGAGGATCTCCTTCAGGCGCTGAGGATCCTGCAGGCCCGGCACCTGGACCAGGATGCGGTCGACGCCCTGGCGCTGGATGTTCGGCTCGGTCGTGCCGAGCGCGTCGACACGGCGGCGCAGCACTTCGATGGCCTGGTCGACGGCGCGGCGGACCTTCTCGTTCACGCCGGCTTCCGTATAGGTCAGGGTGATCAGCCCGTCGGGAGTCGTGTCCACGAGGATGTCGCGGTTCCCCGATTGGCCGATGACGGCATTGCCGATGGGCTGCGACAGCTCGCGCAGCTTGGGCAGGATGCGCTCCCGGTCGGCGGCGTCGGGCACCCGGATCTGGGCGCCCCGCTGAGTGAGCTGGATGCCGCCCTGCGGAGCGACCCGGGTCTCGCGCAGCACGCGACGGATGTCGTCGCGCAGCTGCGTGGTCTGGGTGCGCAGCAGGTCGGGCACGTCGACCTCGAGGAGGACGTGCGACCCGCCCTGAAGGTCGAGGCCGAGGACGATGGCGCGGGACGGGATGACCCATGACGGCACCCAGCCCGGCAGAGAGCTCCGGAAAGCCTCGCGCTGCTCGCGGCTCATCATGCTCGGAACCGCGAGAAGCAGACCGATCACGATGATTGCCATGGTGGCGATGATCTTGGACCTCGAGTAGCGCAGCATCGTCGACTAAACCTCTTCTGGGAGACGCGTCGGCCGTCTTAGGCCTTGACCGGCTCGCCCTTGGCGCGGACCTCGGCGATCATGGCGCGGGCGACCTTCACCTTCACGCCCTCCGAGATCTCGATCTCGATATCGGCCGAATCCTCGAGAACCTTCGTGACCTTCCCGATGATGCCGCCGGACGTGACCACCGTGTCGCCACGGCGGACGTTCTTGATCATCTCCTGGTGCGACTTCACCCGCTTTTGCTGAGGACGGATGATCAGGAACCACATGATGACGAAAATGAGGATGAACGGAACGAATTGCAGAATCATATCCGTTCCCCCAGCGGCGGGGGCCCCTTGCGCGAAGGCGGGCGAAATGAACAAGCGGCTCTCCATGGATAAAGGCGCGAGGCAGGCGCCGAAAAACGCCCACCCGCGCCGTGCGGTATAAGAAGCGGGGCGGACTATACCCATCGACTCCACGAAATCAATGAAGTTGCGGGGATTTCCAAAGGCCGCCTCCATGGACGCCCTCCGCCTTCCGCGCTAAGCAGCCCTGTCACGGGTTGCAGAACGTCATGTCCAACGCTCCATCAGATCCTCTCTCCCCCCTCTCCTTTCCCGATTCCCTCGCGCTCCTGAGGCGCATCGCCTATGCGCTCGAACGCCTGGCCCCGGCCGCGATGCCGCAGGTGGACTTCTCCTCCGCGGACGCCTTCGTCTGGCAGGCCGCCGCCCGGCGCCTCTCGCCGGTGCCCAAGGTCAGCCGCGTGGAGATGAGCCTCCTGCGGGGCATCGACCGGGTGCGCGACATGCTCGCCGAGAACACCCTGCGCTTCGCCAAGGGCCTGCCGGCCAACAACGCCCTGCTCTGGGGCGCCCGGGGCATGGGCAAGTCGTCCCTCGTCAAGGCGGTGCACGCGGAGATCAACCACACCCGGCCCGAGGGCTCGCGCCCGCTCAAGCTCGTCGAGATCCACCGGGAGGACATCGAGACCCTGCCGGAGCTCATGGCGCTCCTCCGGGCCGACCCGCACCGGTTCATCGTCTTCTGCGACGACCTCTCGTTCGATTCCGACGATACGTCCTATAAATCCCTCAAGGCGGTGCTGGAAGGCGGCATCGAGGGCCGTCCCGAGAACGTGATCTTCTACGCCACCTCGAACCGCCGCCACCTCTTGCCCCGGGACATGATGGAGAACGAGCGCTCGACGGCCATCAATCCCGGCGAGGCCGTGGAGGAGAAGGTGTCGCTCTCCGACCGCTTCGGCCTCTGGCTCGGCTTCCACAAATGCAGCCAGGACGAATATCTCGACATGGTCTTCGGCTACATCGACCACCTCGGCCTCAAGGGCGACCGGGACGTGTTCCGAGCCGAAGCCTTGGAATGGGCCACCACCCGCGGCGCACGCTCGGGCCGCACGGCCTGGCAGTTCATCCAGGACCTGGCCGGGCGCCTGGGCCAGCCGATCTGACGAAACGGCAAAGGGACGGTGGCTGAGCTCCACCGTCCCCTTCCTTGATCGGCCACGGGTCTCGAAAGCCGATCGAAACTCGAATTGTCCGAGAGGCCTTAGCCGCCGAGATACTTGATCGGGTCGACCGGGGTCGAACCCTTGCGGATCTCGAAGTGGAGCTGCGGCGAAGTCACGTTGCCGCTCTGGCCGGAGGTCGCGATCACTTGGCCGCGCTTGACCTGCTCGCCGCGCTTGACGTTGAGCGACCCATTATGGGCGTAGGCCGAGACGTAGCCGTTCTCGTGGCGGATGAGGACGAGGTTGCCGTAGCCCTTCACCTCGCTGCCGGCATAGGTGACCGTTCCGGCCTCGGCGGCCTTCACGGGCGTGCCCTCCGGCACCGCGATGTTGATGCCCTCGTTGCCGCCATTGGCGCCGAAGCCGGCGATGACGCGGCCGCGGGCCGGCCAGCGGAAGTCGCCGGAAACGCTCGCCGTCTGCTCGGGCTCCTGGACCGGAGCCTTGGCGGCCTCGGGCTGAGCGGCCGGAGCCGGAGCGGGCGCTGCTGCGACTGGTTGCGCCGGAACCGGCTGGGCCACCGGCTTCACCTGCTGCGGATCGGCATAGGCCGTGACCTTGGTGGGCTGCTCGACGACCGGCCGCGCCGCCGAGACCAGCGGCTCGGGAGCCGCCGAGGCGGTCCTGACCGGAGCTTCCTTGACCGGAGCCGGAGCGGGTTCGGCCTTTGCGGTCGCGGTCATGCCGGGACGGCTGCGCTTGCCGGCCTCCACCGGCTCGACCGGAGCGGCCGCAGCCTTGGAATTCTCCACGAGGCGGAACTTGGGCTGGCTCGCGGGCTGCGACGTCGCGGGACGGGACGGCGCCGGGGTCGGAGCCGACGCGACCTGGGTCGAGCCGCTGCCGGCGTTGTAGACCGGGATCACGACCCGCTGGCCGGGCTTCACCTGCGAGGCGCTCGACAGGCCGCTGGCGGCCAGGATCGCGCTCGCCGGAACGCCGTAGCGCTGGGAGATCGTGTTCAGGTTGTCGTTGCTGCCGACCGTGACGGGAGTGCCGCCGGCGGCGGACCAGCCGTTGGCGCTGCCTGCGACCGGAGCGGGAGCCGGAGCGGAGGCGACGCGGGAGGGCTGGGACAGCGGCTGCGCCTGGACCGGGGGAAGCGCCTGGGCTTGCACGGAGGGGGTCGGCACGGCGGTCGCGGCGGCGAGGTTCTGGGCCGGAGCCTGAGCGGCGGGGGCTGCGCTCGAGTCGAACCTGTCGCTTGCGGCGAACGGATTGGAGAACGGATTCTCCGCAAACCGCATCGTGTCCGAACTACAGGCTGCCGCGGCACTGCCGATCAAGCCCACCAGAGCGATCCGCGAAACCGCGATCCACTGCCCAGAACACACCCGCAAACGCATGACTCAAACCCCACCAACCGAACGCAACTCGATGGGGTGATTAAAAGCCGATTCAGGTTAAGCAACAGTTTCTGCGGACAAGTTTCCCGTAACTCTGATCGCTTTTTTCGCGACGGTCAGAGAGTCTGGGCGACGCCGGAGACGAGAGGGGAGATCCGCAGGCCTGCGCCGACCTCTTGGCGCAGCTCCCCGTCCTCCTGGCGGTCGATCCGAACGAGGCGCGGCAATCCTTCGACGGTCAGCGCCCCCACGAGGCGGCCGCCCGGCCCGAGGAGCGCCGTGACGGCGGAAGGGACCTCCGCGACGGCGCCGTTGAGCAGGATCCGGTCGAAGCGCTCCCGCGGGCGGGCCGCCAGCCCGTCGCCGATCTCGATGCGCACCCGCTCCGCCTTCACGATCCTCAGGTGCTGGATCGCCGCCTCCGCGAGGGTGTTGAACCGTTCCACCGAATGAACATCGGCCCCAAGCCGGGAGAGCAGCGCGCTCACATAGCCGGTGCCGGTGCCGACCTCGAGCACCTTGTGGCCCTCAGTGGCCCCGAGGGCGAGGAGCATGGCCGCGACGGTGCGCGGCGCGGTCATGGTCTGGCCGCAGGGCAGCGGCAGGGCGACGTCGGTGCGGGACAGGTCCGAGAAGCGGCGGGGAGCGAACACGTCCCGCGGCACCAGCTCCATGGCGCGCAGGATGCCGATGTCGCGGATGCCCCGGGAGCGCAGGGACAACAGGAACGACGCGACGCCCACCGCTTCCTGCTCGTCCCGCTGATCCATGTCAGGGGCGAGAAGCGGCTCCATCGGTTCCTGAAGCGGATCGGTCTCGCTCATCCCCTCGGCTCGGCTCCTACTCGAAGGCCTGGGCGTAGCGAGTCAGGGTCGGCTCGTCGGTCATGTCGAGCCGCAGCGGCGTGATTGCGATGCGCCGGTTGGCGATCGCCCAGAGATCCGTCCCGTTGCCGGGCGTGAAGGGCTTCCGCTCGAAGGCGATCCAGAAATAGGGGTTGCCGCGCCCGTCGCGCCGCTCGTCGAGGCGCAGGAGTTCCTGGGTGCGCTGGCCCTGGTTGACCACCGCGGAACCCTCGACCTCCTCGGGCTCGCAGTCCGGGAAGTTCACGTTGACGAGGATGCCGGGCTCAATGCCCGTCTCCAGGATCTTGCGCACGACCTTGGGGCCATGATGCTCGGCGCAGTGCCAGCGCAAGGCGTTGCGCGTGCCGGCGCCATAGGCCTGCGAGAGCGCGATGGACGGCACGCCGAGGATCGTGCCCTCGATGGCGCCGGCCACGGTGCCGGAATAGCTCACGTCCTCGGCCACGTTCTGCCCGCGGTTGACGCCGGACAAAATCAAGTCCGGCTTGCGGTCGAGCATGAGCTGGCGCACCCCCATGATCACGCAGTCGGTGGGCGTGCCCTTCACGGCGAAGTGCCGGTCGGAGACTTCGCGCAGGCGTAGGGGGTCGTTCAGCGAGAGCGAGTGGGACACGCCGCTCTGGTCGGTCTCGGGCGCCACGATCCAGACGTCGTCCGACAGGGCGCGGGCGATGGTCTCCAGGGTCTTCAGGCCCGGAGCGTGGATGCCGTCGTCGTTGGTGCAGAGGATGCGCATGGTCTAAGCCTACCGCTCGATGCGGGTAAGCCCGCCCATGTAGGGCTGGAGCACCGCCGGGACCGTGATGCTGCCGTCCTCGTTCTGGTAGTTCTCCAGCACGGCCACCATGGTGCGGCCGACCGCGAGGCCCGACCCGTTGAGGGTGTGCACGAAGCGAGGTCCCTTGCCGTCCGCCGGACGGTAACGAGCGTTCATGCGCCTGGCCTGGAAGTCGGTGCAGACCGAGCAGCTCGAGATCTCGCGATACGTCCCCTGCCCCGGCAGCCAGACCTCGATGTCGTAGGTCTTGGCCGACGCGAAGCCCATGTCGCCGGTGCAGAGCGTCATCGTGCGGAACGGCAGCTCCAGTTTCTTGAGCACGTTCTCGGCGCTGGTCAGCATCCGCTCGTGCTCGTCCGCGGACGTCTCGGGCGTCGTGACCGAGACGAGCTCGCACTTGGTGAACTGGTGCTGGCGGATCATGCCGCGCGTGTCGCGCCCTGCCGAGCCCGCCTCGGCCCGGAAGCTCTGGGTGAGCGCGGTGAGGCGCATCGGCAGCTCCTCCTCCGCAACGATCTGCTCGCGCACCAGGTTGGTCAGCGTCACCTCGGCGGTCGGGATGAGGCCGTAGCGGCTGTCCTTCGCGATCTGCCGAAGGGCCTCGGGAGCCGCGCCCTCGGACGCAGAGGCCAGCAACGTTTCGAGAGCCGATCCCGGAAAGGCCCAGAACTGGTCGTCCTCGAATTTCGGCAGCTGCGCCGTGCCGAACATGGCGGCGTCCTTCACGAGGAGCGGCGGGCTCACCTCGGTGTAGCCGTGCTCGTTCGTGTGCAGGTCGATCATGAACTGGCCGATCGCCCGCTCCAGCCGCGCGAGAGCGCCCTTCAGCACCACGAAGCGCGAGCCAGAGAGCTTGGCGGCGGTTTCGAAGTCCATCAGGCCGAGATCCTCACCCAGCTCGAAATGTTGCTTGGCGCTGTTCAGGGTCCGGGGCGTGCCGAAGCGATGACGCTCCACGTTCCCGGTCTCGTCGGGACCGACCGGCACGTCTTCCTTGGGGGTGTTCGGGATCGCGGCCAGAAGCGTGTCGAGCTCCCGGCCCGCCTCGCGCTCCTCCTGCTCGAGCTGAGGGATGCTCTCCTTCAGCCGGGCGACCTCGGCCATCAGCTCCTGGGCCCGCGCCTCGTCCTTCTTGGCCTTGGCCTGGCCGATCTCCTTGGACATGGCGTTGCGGCGCTCGAGGGCTGCCTGGAGCGCGGAGACGGCGCTCTTGCGTCGGTCATCGAGGGCGATCAGGCGCTCGGACAGGGGCTCCATGCCCCGGTTCCGGAGGCCTTGGTCGAAGCCTGTGGGGTTCTCGCGGATGGAGCGGATGTCATGCATGGGTAGGACCGTTCTTCGACAATACGGCCCTGTCCTTAGAGCATCGGCCCCGAAAGTGGAAACCACTTTTCGGGACCGTCCCATGCTCACGCTCGGATGCGGTCAGCGCCGCCGGCTCACGCCTCTCCGGCCGCAGCGCGCGCGGCCTCGGCTTCCGCCCGCTTCTTCTCGACCATGCGGACGGAGAAGATGGACGCCTCGTAGAGGAGCAGGGTCGGGATCGCGAGGGCGAACTGGCTGATCACGTCCGGCGGCGTCAGAACTGCGGCGGCCACGAAGACGACGACGATCGCGTAGCGGCGCTTGTCCTTGAGGAACTGCGAATCGATGATCCCGGCCCGCGCGAGCAGGGTCAGGATGACGGGCAGCTGGAAGCAGATGCCGAAGGCGAAGATCAGGGTCATGATCAGCGACAGGTACTCGCTGACCTTGGGCAGGAACTCGATGGCCGGGGCGTTGTCGGTCGCAAGCTGCTGCATGCCGACCGAGAACCGCATCAGCAGCGGCATGGCGATGAAGTACACGCAGGCGGCGCCGATGGTGAACAGCACCGGCGTCGCCACGAGGTAGGGCAGGAACGCCCTGCGCTCGTTCTTGTAGAGGCCCGGAGCGACGAACTTGTAGATCTGGATCGCGATGACCGGGAACGCCAGGAATCCCGCCCCGAAGGCCGCGACCTGGATCTGGGTGAACAGGTATTCGAGCCCGTGGGTGTAGACGAGGTGCGCCTTCTCGGGCGAGCCGACCGCCAGCACATAGGGCCAGACCAGCGCGTTGTAGATGTATTTCGCGCCCGCGAAGCAGACGAAGAACATCACGATGAACGCGACGAGGGCCTTGATGAGGCGCGCGCGCAACTCGGTCAGATGCTCGATCAGAGGCGCACGCGATGCCTCGACCTCATCCTCTTCCACGCTCGTGGTCATCAGGCTTGTGCGTCCGGTTTGTCGTTCTTGGGTGCGGCGGCTTCGGCAGCCTTCTGACGTTCGGCCTCGGCCTCACGCTCCAGGGATTCAGCGATCGCCTCCGCGGGATCGACGATCGGCGGGACGGACGGGATCGGCAGCGCGATGGTCGGATCGACCGGGGCCGGTGGCCCCGCCTCTCCCCGGCTCTGCGCGGCGGCGTCGTGGGCTTCCTCGCCCGGCGTCTTGTCGTGAGCCGTCATGGGAGCGTCCACCGCGCCTTTCAGTTCGTCCCGGATGGTCTGGATCGGATTGAAGTTGGTGTTGAGCGACGACACCGAGTCGTTCACGCCCTGCAGCTGCTTCTTGACGTCGTCAAGCTCGGCCTCGCGCATGGCTTCCTGGAACTGCCCCTGGAACTCGGCGGCCATGCGCCGGATCTTGCCCGTGACGTTGCCGACCGTTCGCAGCGCGCGCGGCAGGTCCTTCGGGCCGATGACGATCAACGCGACGGCGCCGATCACCATCACCTCACCCCAGCTCATGTCCAACATGGCGTGGCCCTGACCCTGCCCCTACGGTTACGCAATGGCCGCGCTATGACGCGGCCTCATACTGTTAGCCGACCTTGTGGTCCGTCGTCGCACCCGTCGGCGCGGCGGTGCCGGCCTGATGGTCGATGGTCCGGACGGGCTCCGACGGCTGAACGGGCTTCGCCAGCGTGTCGTCCTCGGCCATGCCCTTCTTGAAGGCTTTGATGCCCTTGGCGACGTCGCCCATCATGTCGGAAATCTTGCCGCGCCCGAAGAGCAGGACGACGATCAAACCAACAACGATCCAGTGCCAGATGCTAGTGCTACCCACGGCAAACCTCCTGCGCCCATAAGGCACGGTTCTCGAATTTCAACTTGCGGCCAACCTAGGCATCCGCAGCGGCGAAAACAAGGACATCCTTCGGGTCGATCTCGATGCCCACATCCTGTCCGGGTTTCGCGCCCACCGGATCGTGAACGCGCGCCTGAAGCGGCCGCTCGACTCCCGCCACGTCGATATGGACAAGGTCGACCTCGCCGAGGAAGCGGCGCGACACGACGCGCGCCGGCAGGCACAGCCCCGCGGGCTTGAGGCGCACGCCCTGCGGACGCACGCAAACGACGGCCGGACCGTCGCTCAGGCCGGGTGCCGGGAAGACGCCGACCGGGCAATGGGCCAGACCGCTCCGGACCTCGCCGGGAATTTCGTTGAAGTCGCAGAAGAAGCGCGCCGCGAAGAGATTGACCGGGCGACGGTAGATCTCCTCCGAGGATCCCTCTTGGATGATCGTGCCCGACCGCATGAGCACGATTCGGTCGGCGATCCGCATCGCCTCCTCCGGATCGTGCGTCACCACGATGGTGGTCGCCTTCGTCTCGCGCAGGATCGCAACCGTCTCGTCGCGGATGGCGTCCCGCATGCGGCGGTCGAGGTTGGAGAACGGCTCGTCCATCAGCAGAACCCCGGGACGCGGCGCGATGGATCGCGCCAGCGCCACGCGCTGCTGCTCGCCGCCGGACAGGGGGTGGGGAAACTCCTCCGCGTAGTGCTCCAGGCCCACGCGCGACAGGGCGCGGCGGGCGGCGATGTCCGCCTCCCTGGCCGACAGGTCCTTGAGGCCGAACTTGACGTTCTGCAGGACCGTCATGTGCGGGAAGAGCGCATAGTCCTGGAACATCAGCCCGATGCCGCGCCGCTCGGGCTCGACGAAGGCCGACGGCCCGCTCACCTCCAGCCCGTCCATGAGCACGCGGCCCGAGGTCGGCGCCTCGACGCCGGCCGCAATGCGCAGCAGCGTGGTCTTGCCGCAGCCGGAATGGCCGAGCAAGCAGACGAGCTCGCCCGGCCTGACCGTGAGCGACACGCCGTCGAGTACGTTCAGACCGCCATAGGTCTGGACGATGTTCTCGAAGGTGAGCTGGGCGGGAATCGAGGCGCCGGCCGTGCCGCGCTGGCCCCAGAGAGGCAGGCGGAAGCGGTCCCTTCCGGGCGCTGGCTTTGCGGTCATTCCTCGCCGGCCTCGCTCTGGTGCATGTCCAGCGGCTGGAGCAGGTCGTCGCCCTCGAGCGGGTCCTCGTCCTCCCGAAGGGCATTATCGTCGGACGGCACCGGCACCGAGAAGTCGGACGGGACGCGGCCCTCGATGAAGCCGGCCCCTTTCAGCTCTTCGAGACCCGGCAGGTCATCGATGGCGTCGAGGCCGAAATGCTCGAGGAAATGAGGGGTCGTGCCGTAGGTCACCGGCCGGCCCGGCGCCTTCCGTCGCCCGCGCAGACGGATCCAGCCGGTCTCCATGAGGGTGTCGAGGGTGCCCTTGGACGTGGCGACGCCGCGGATTTCCTCGATCTCGGCGCGGGTGACGGGCTGGTGATAGGCCACGATCGCCAGGGTCTCCATCGCGGCACGGGAGAGCTTGCGCTGCTCCGTCACGTTCCGGGCCAGCACGAAGGACAGGTCGCCCGCCGTGCGGAACTGCCATTTCCCGGCCACCCGCACGAGGTTGACGCCGCGGCCGGCGTAGTGGGCCGTCAGATCCTCCAGGATCTTCGCCACGTCGGCTCCTTCGGGAAGGCGCCCGGCCAGTTCCTCGGCGCCCAGCGGTTCGGCGGAGGCGAACAGCAGCGCCTCGGCGATGCGCATGGCCTCGCCGTGGTCCGGCACCTGAATTTCGGAGGCGGCCTGCTCCTCCACCATGTCTTCGGTCTCTTCCATCTTTAGGCTCCTGCCTCGGCCGGATCCGTCACGGGCTTCACCCAGACCGGCGCGAAGGCTTCGTCCTGCCGCACCGTAAGCTTCCCCTCCCGCACCATCTCGAGGGTGGCGGACAGGGCCGATGCCAGGACGGTCGGGCGCATGGCGGGCTCCACCATGTACTCGACGAGATAAGTGTCCAGGGTCACCCAGTCGTTCAGGTGCCCCACCAGGCGCTCCAGGGCCTCCCTCGCCTCGATCAGGGACCAGACGGTCCGCTTGTGCAGGGACACCCTGGCGTTGAACCGGATCTGCCTCTGCCGGGCATAGGCCGAGAGCAGGTCGTAGAGGCTCGCCTCATAGCGGGACTCCTTGCGGACCACCACCGGCTCCGGCGCGCCGCGGGCGAAGACCTCGCGGCCAAGCCATTCGCGTTCGCCCAGCTTCTTGGCGGCTTCGCGGATGGCCTCCAGGCGGCGCAGGCGCAGCGCCAGCGCGGTCGCCAGATCCTCGGCGCTCGGCTCCTCGCCCTTGGGAGGCTCCGGCAGCAGGAGACGGGACTTGAGGTAGGCGAGCCAGGCCGCCATCACCAGATAGTCCGCCGCCAGCTCGAGGCGCATCCGGCGCGCCTCCTCGATGAAGACGAGGTACTGCTCGGCCAGCGCCAGGATCGAGATGCGGTGCAGGTCCACCTTCTGGCGGCGGGCCAGCTCCAGGAGCAGGTCGAGCGGTCCCTCGAAGCCGTCCACGTCGACGAGGAGCGCGGGTTCGCTCTCCGCCCGCTCGGGGGCGGCTCCGTCTTCGAAGGGGAGAGGCTGTGCCATGGATGAACTCAACTCGCGGGGCCCGCAGCTTCCACCGCTTAGGCGACCATCGCAAGCGCGGCGTCGAGCCGGGCGCGGGCATCCACAGGATCGAGCGGCTCCGGATCGTGACGGATGCGCTGGAGGGCGGCCTCGGCCCGACGCAGGGCCTCGCCTTTGAGCACGGGCGCCGCCTCGGCCACCTCGGACATCTCCTCCATGCGGCCGTTGCAGTGCAGGCCCATGTCGCAGCCGGCCGCGAATGCGGCCTCGGTCCGCTCCCGGAAGGAGCCGGACAGCGCGTGCATGGAGAGGTCGTCGGTCATGACGAGGCCGTCATAGCCGATATGGCCGCGGATGATATCGCGGATCACGACCGGGGAGGTTGTAGCCGGACGCTCGGGGTCGATCGCCGTGTAGACCACGTGGGCCGTCATGGCGAGCGGCATGTCGGTCAGCATCCGAAAAGGCCGGAAATCATGGGCCTCCAGCTCCTCGCGGCGCGCCTCCACCACCGGCAGGGCCAGGTGGCTGTCGGCCCCTGCCCGGCCGTGGCCCGGCATGTGCTTGACCACCGGCAGGACGCCTCCGGCCAGGAGGCCCTCGGCGGCGGCGCGGCCCAGGATCGCCACGTCATCGGCCGAGCGGCCATAGGCCCTGTCGCCGATCACGTCGTGGGCGCCGGGAGACGGCACGTCCAGGACGGGCAGGCAATCCACCGTGATCCCGACCTCGCGCAGGTCATGGGCGATCAGCCGGGCGCCGAGCCGGGCGATCTCGCGCCGGACCAGGGGATCGTTGGCGTGAAGGAGGCCGTAGGTGCGGCCGGATGGGTATTTGGGCCAGTGGGGCGGCCCCATGCGCTGGACGCGCCCGCCCTCCTGGTCGATCAGGATCGGGGCGTCGGCCCGGCCGACGGTCTCGCGCAGGGCATCACAGAGCGCCCTCACCTGCGCCGGGCTGTCGATGTTGCGCTTGAACAGGATGAACCCCCAGGGCGCGGCCTCCCGGAAGAAGGCGGCCTCGTCGGGGGTGAGCTCGTGGCCGGAGCAGCCGGCAATAAAGGCGCGGGTGGTCATGCCCGCGCCTTACGTCCCCTGCCGGGCAGGGTCAAGAAGTCTCAAGCGGCTTGTCCCGCCTTAGTTCTTCGCCACGAAGCACTGGCCGCCCTGTCCCTGGAGCTTGGAGCAGAGCGAGGAGGCCTCGTCGCGGGACATCGGCCCGACGCGGACGCGGTAGACGGTGTTGCCGTTCACCTCGGCCTTGCGGATCAAAGCAGGCTTTCCTTCCAGGTCCGAGAACTTCTTCTGGAAGCGATCGAACGCGGCCTGGGCGTCGCCTTCGGACCCGCTCACGCCGAGCTGGACCGCGAAGCCTCCGGTGGCCTCCGATGCCGCGGCCGGGGCGACCGCCACGGGCTGGGCCGAGGCGACCCGCTGCGGCGATGCGCCGCTCGCCGGTGTCGAGGCTGCCGGAGCCGGAGTGGACGCGGCCGGAGCTGGGGTCGCCGCCGGTGCCGGCTTCGGAGCCGGTGTCGCGGGAGCCGCGGCGGGCGTGCTGGCGACAGCCTGAGGCGTTGCCCTCGGGGCGGGCGCATTGGGTTGAGCCGCCGCCGGAAGCGACATGGTCGGCAGGGCCGCAGCGGGCGCCCGGGCATGGACCGTCTCGGGCTGGACCGTGCTTCCGTCCGGCCGGATCGTGACCGTGCGGACCTTGCGCGGCTCACCGAGGTTCATTCCGTGGGCAGGCTGACGGGCCGGCTGTCCGGCGTTGGTCGCACCCGTGGACTCGCCGGAGTTCATCCGCACCGCCTGCTTGACGTCGACGGGCTGCTCCTCGTGGCTGACCACCTTGGTGTCGGTCTGGTTGGCGCGTTCGTAGATCTGCTTGTTCTGGTTCGGGATCTCGACCCCGCCCGGATTCTGCGGCTGCACCTTGATCGGCTCGTTCGAGGCCGCGATCAGGGGCGGCTGCCCGCCCGAGAACGAGGTGGAATTGCCGCCCAGGAGGTAGGCGCCGCCGCCGCCGACCACTACGGCGCCGACCAGCGCGCCGACGAGGATGAGGCCCTTGCGGGAGCGCGGCTTTTCCTGGGGCGCATAGTCCATCCGGTCGGCCGGATCATAGCTCTGGCCGTCCTGATCGTCGTAGTAGCCCTGATCATAGGATTCATTCGCGTAGGCGTCGTGCCCCTGGGCGTGAGCGGGCTCCTGGTAGGAATAGGCCGGCTGGGCCGCGGGAGCGACGCTGTCCGCATAATCGTCGTGCTGATAGGCCGGCGCGGCAGGGGCCGCGTGACGAACCGGGAAATGGGCCACGTTGGCGGGCGCTGGCTCGTCGCGGGTGGCGAAGAGGTCATCCAGCCCCGCATTGGCCTGGTTGCGCGGCCTGGCCGGACGATCGTTCGCCAGCAGGGACTGGAAGGGATCGTCCTGGCCCACGATGCGGGCCAGCTCCGCCAGCGGATCGTTCCGCGTAGCGGGAGCCGATTGAGAGGGGGCGCCTTGCGCCTGGGCGATCTGCCGCTCGATCTCGTTCAGATCGACGGCAAAACGGGGCTTCACTGATTCGCTCATTGCGCCGGACCTCCGGTTACTCAACAGGAGCGCACCCGCCCCTTGTCACAACGTAACGGAACCCTGCGCAGATGGCCAGAAGCGGTCAGCCCGCCTTCTGAAACCGTCAGCGCATCTCGTTGGGTGCCGTGACGCCCAGGATGGCGAGGCCAGATGCCAGCACGCCCCTAAGGGCATGGACCAAAGCGAGCCTCGCTTTCGTTGACTCTTTATCAGTTTGATTAACAAAGCGTAATTGCGGCAAGTCTTTGCCCTTGTTCCATAAGGAATGGAAGGCACTGGCCACGTCGTAGAGATAGAACGCCACCCGATGCGGCTCGTGCGCCTCGGCCGCCGCCTCGATCATCCGAGGATACTGGGCGATGCGGTGGATGAGGTCCATCTCCGCTTCGTCAGATAGGATCGAAAGGTCCGCTTTTTCAAGTTCTTGCGCTGAAAAGTTCGCATCCGGGAAAGCCTCCGCGGCCTGCCGGAACACGGAGGCGCAGCGGGCATGGGCGTACTGGACGTAGAAGACCGGGTTGTCCTTAGACTGCTCGACCACCTTGGCAAGATCGAAGTCCAAAGTGGCGTCGTTCTTGCGGAAAATCATCATGAAGCGGACGGCGTCGCGTCCCACCTCGTCGACAACATCACGCAGCGTCACGAAGTCGCCGGCACGCTTCGACATCTTCACCGGCTCGCCGCCGCGCAGAAGCTTGACCAGCTGGCAGAGCTTGACGTCGAGATCGCCCTTGTTGTCCGTCACGGCCTTCACGGCCGCCTGCATGCGCTTGACGTAGCCGCCGTGGTCGGCGCCCCAGACGTCGATCATGGTGGCGAAACCGCGCTCGAACTTGGAGCGGTGGTAGGCAATGTCCGAGGCGAAATAGGTGAAGGAGCCGTCCGACTTCAGGAGCGGCCGGTCGACCTCGTCCCCGAAGGCGGTGGCCCGGAACAGGAGCTGCTCCCGATCCTCCCAATCCTCGTCCTTCTGGCCCTTGGGCGGCGGCAGGCGGCCCATATAGACGAGGTCGCGGGAGCGCAACTCATCGATGGTCTTCGCCACCTCGCCGCCGTCGTCCTGCTGCAGGGACCGCTCCGAGAAGAACACGTCGTGGTGGATGTTGAGGGCCGCCAGATCGGTGCGGATCATGTCCATCATGGAGCGGATGGAGACGTCGCGGACCAGGGGCAGCCACTCGGACTCGGGCTTGTCGAGGAGAGCTTTGCCGTGCTCCCGCGCCAGCCGCTCGCCGACCGGCTTGAGGTAATCGCCCGGATAGAGGCCTTCCGGAATGGCGCCGATGTCCTGCCCGAGGGCTTCCCTGTAGCGGAGATAGGCGGAGCGAGCGAGGACGTCGACCTGGGCGCCGGCATCGTTGATGTAGTATTCGCGTGCGACCTTGTAGCCCGCGAAGCCGAGCAGGGACGCAAGCGCGTCGCCGAAGACCGCACCGCGGCCGTGGCCCACGTGCATGGGGCCGGTCGGGTTGGCGGAGACATACTCGACGTTGACGGCGGCGCCCGCCCCCTGCCCGCTCCGGCCGAAGCCTTCGCTGTCGACCACGGCGGCGCGCAGGACCTGGTGGAGCACTTCCGGCGCGAGGCGGATGTTGATGAAGCCGGGCCCGGCCACGTCGACCTTGGTGACGCGGGGGTCGTCCTGGAGATCCGCGACGAGAAGATCAGCCAGGGCGCGCGGGTTCATGCGCGCCTCCTTGGCCAGCACCATGGCGGCGTTGGTGGCGAGGTCCCCGTGCGAAGGATCGCGCGGCGGCTCCACGACGACGCGGCTCACGTCCAGACCCGCCGGGATCTTGCCCGCCTCGGCCAGCCGGCCAAGCGCATCCGCCACTCGCTTCTCAAACAGCCCGAAGATGTTCATGGTACTTCTTATCTCGAAAGGGCCTCAGCCCTGAAAGCTGAGGCGCGCCTACCTCAAGTCGGGGGTCACGTCAAACAGGCGCTGGTGTTCCAGGATGGCATAGCGGTCCGTCATCCCGGCGATGTAGTCGGCCACGCGCCTCGCCAGACGGGGCTCGTCCTCCTTCGGCAGGTCGGCGCGCCACTCCTCCGGCATCAGGTCCGGCTCCGCCTTGAACTTGCGGAACAGGTCCCGCAGCACGTCGTCCGCCTCGGCCCGGACCTTCATCACCTTGGGGTGCCGGTACATGTGGGCATAGAGGAAGCGCTTGATCTCCGCATCGGCCTTGGTGATCCCGTCGGAGAAGCAGATCGCCGTCTGGCCGGCTTGCCGGATATCGTCGGCGCTCGACGGATTCAGGGCGGCGATTCTCCGGTCGCCCTCGGCCAGCACGTTCTCGACGAACCGCGTGATCACCCGCCGGGTGAGCTCATGGATGCGCCGGGAGAGTTCGAGCCCCGGATACCGGTCGTCGATCTCCCTGAGCAGCTCGTCGAGGAACGGCACCTCCCGAAGCTCGTCGATGTGGAAGAGACCGGCCCGGAGGCCGTCGTCGATGTCATGGGCGTCGTAGGCGATGTCGTCGGCGATCGCCGCAGCCTGGGCCTCGCCGCTGGCATAGGTGGCGAGCTGGAGGTCCTGCAGGGCGTTGTATTCCAGGATCGCCAGGGGGACGCCGCGCTCGGCATATTTCAGGGTCGGGCTGCCGTCCACGTCCAGCAGCGGCCCGTTGTGCTTGACCAGACCCTCGAGGGTCTCCCAGGTCAGGTTCAGCCCGTCATAGTCCGCGTAGCGCCGCTCAAGCCTGGTCACGACCCTGAGCGCCTGGGCGTTGTGGTCGAAGCCGCCGAAGCCGGCCATGCATTCGTCCAGCGTATCCTCTCCCGTATGGCCGAAGGGCGTATGGCCCAGGTCGTGGGACAGGGCGAGCGTCTCGGCCAGATCCTCGTCGAGGCCGAGCGAGCGGGCGAGCGCCCGGGCGATCTGGCTCACCTCGATCGTATGGGTCAGGCGGGTGCGGAAATGGTCGCCTTCGTGATAGACGAAGACCTGCGTCTTGTGCTTAAGCCGCCGGAAGGCCGAGGAATGGATGATCCGGTCCCGGTCGCGCTGGAACTCGCTCCGAGTCGGGGAGACCGGCTCGGGGTAGAGCCGCCCCCGGCTCGCCCAGGGATCGCAGGCATACGGGGCTCGCCATCGTTCGCCAAAGGGCCGCACGGGTCATCCTCGGGTTGAAGCCTTGTCAGGGCGCACTTACCTTGCTCTTAGCGCATCGTGCGGAAAAGTGGACCCGGTTTTCCGCATTGACGATGCGCCGCTTGACGATAGAGCATCGGATGGGTCCCAAAAGCGCAAATCCACTTTTGGGTCCGATGCTTGAACGGTTGTCCAAGACTACCACGGACTGGATGCACGAATGCCTGGAATCACCCTCACCGAACGCGCCGCCCGCCGCATCAACGAGATCATGGCCTCGGAGCCGGCCGGTTCGATGCTGAGAATCAGCGTCAATGGCGGAGGCTGCTCCGGGTTCCAGTACGCCTTCGACGTGGACCGCACCCGGCAGGACGATGATCTGGTGATCGAGCGGGATGGGGCCGCCGTGCTCGTGGACGAGGTCTCGATCCAGTACATGGACGGCTCGGTCATCGACTTCGTGGACGACCTGATCGGCCAGTCCTTCAAGATCGAGAACCCTCACGCCACCGCCTCCTGCGGCTGCGGAACATCCTTCTCGCTCTGACGGCGGCACGCCGCGCACCGATATTCCATCGCCTGGGCAAAAGCGTTATGAGGTCGGGCCTTCCCTTGGCCCCGAGGAACATCATGCGGCTCCTTCATCGTTCGGGCGTATGCGCCCTGGCTCTCCTGGCCGGCATGGCCGCCCTGCAATTCGAGCCCGCCGTCGTCCGTGACCTCGTGGTCGGGAGCGACGGCCGGCACCTCTTCGTCGGAGCCGTCCGGGTTCCGCTCTGGAGCGCGGCCCTTGCACAAGCGCCCGAGACCTTCAGCCTGGAGAACGTCCGCTTCGGCTTCGGTTCTGCCACCTACGAGGCCAAGCGGATCGACCTGGCAGGCGTGACCTCCTCCCGGGCCGACATCGAGGCCCTGCTCTCCTCCTCGTCGTCCCAGCCCTTCGCCGAACGCCTGGCCAAGGTGAGCGCGCGGCAGATTTCGATTCCCGAGCTGAAGGTCCGGCAGACGATCGGACCGGAGACGCAGGAGACCACGCACCGGAACGTCGTCCTGACCGACGTGGTCCAGGGCCGCGTCGGCCAAGCCACCGCCGAAACGACCGGCGCCGCGATTTCCGACGGCAAGACCACTTTCTCCGTCAGCTACGGCCGGATGACCGTCAGCGACGTGGACCTTCCGACCTTCACCCGTCTCTACGAGACCAAGGCGAGCGACGCGTCCGCCCCCCTCACCCGCATCCACGGGGCCTTTTCCATCGACGACATCAACCTGGTCGACAAGGACGGGGCATCGCTTAAGGTCGCCCGGGTCGCCGGCCGGGACTTCATGGGCCGCCCGACGAAGGATTCATGGGCCGGGACCACCGAACTCTTCGCGCAGCTCGGGGCGAAGGACGAATTGACCTCCGACGAGGAGAGCCTCTTCGTCTCTGTCCTCGCCGAGTTCCTGACCGCCTTCGACATCGGGCACGTCGAGGCCAGCGGCTTCGAGCTGAAGGATGTGTCGGAGGGCTCGACGGGCCGCATCAGGCGTCTGGCCTACACGGCGGCGACAGGCTCCCAACCGGCCGATGCTCGCGCCGAAGGCTTCGAGGTCGCCGACAAGAACGGCGCGGTCAGGATCGAGACCCTGAGCCTGACCGGATTTTCCATCAAGCCGACCCTCGAAGCGCTGAAATCGACCTCTCCCGAGGCGCTGCGGGAACTCGATCCGACGGCGATGCGGGCCCTGCTGCCGACCCTCGGCACGTTGCGGGTCGCCGGGGTCGATATCGATACCCTGAACAAGGACGAGGGCCGGAAGTCCGAGCGCGTGAAGGCGACGGTCGGGGAGTTCGAGTTCACGGCGGACCAGCCCTTCAAGGCCGTTCCGACCAACGTCCGCCTCGGCTTCCGGAACCTCGCCATGACGCTGCCGGCCGAGAGCCAGGAGGATGGGATCAAGGATCTCATCGCCCTCGGCTACCAGAACCTGGACCTGTCCTTCATGCTGGCCGCGAGCTGGAACGAGGTGACCAGCGAGCTGACCCTGCGCGAGGTTTCGGCCGAGGGCCGCGGCATGGGCAGCGTCAACCTGACCGGAACCTTAAGCAACGTGAGCCGGGACGTGTTCGATCCCGACACGGCGGTCGCATCGGTGGCGCTCGTCGACGCGAAGGCGAAGTCCGTCGACCTGACCGTGCAGAATGCCGGGCTCTTCGAACGCTATCTCGACAAGACCGCCAAGGAGCAGAAGACGACGCCCGAATCCCTGCGCCGAACCTACGGCACGGCCGCGGCGGTCGCCATTCCGGCCATCATCGGCAATTCGGACCAGGCCAAGACCCTGAGCCAGGCCATCGCGCGCTTCATCGCCAAGCCTGGCCGGCTGACCATCAACGCCCAGGCCAAGGACCCCAACGGCCTCGGCGTCGCCGACCTGATGACCCTGACCGAGCCGGCCGACGCCCTCAGGAAGCTTAACATCACCGCCAAGGTGGAGTAGCGCGGCCCGCCCCTTGGCGGAGCGGTCGAGCGCAGCGGGTGTGAGGGTTAGATCTGCTGGGAGTTCGCGTGGGAAGCGCGACGCGAACCCTCCTCCCCCTTGCGGGGAGGAGTTGGAGGTGGGGGTCGGAATGCCGGGGCGCGGTTCGTGAAGGCAACAGCACGGAGGCGATGCAGCCGCACCTCCCCAGCCTCATCCTGAGGAGGTCACGCAGTGACCGTCTCGAAGGACGAGGCATCTCCAGCGCCCGCTGGATCATCCTTCGAGACGCTTCGCTCCTCAGGATAAGGGCTGAGGATGATGTTCAGGGCCTCACCCGGTCGCACCACCCCCACCCTTGATCCCTCCCCGCAAGGGGGAGGGAAAACGCGCCCTCTCGGGATAGACCTGTAACCCCTCACCCGAACCTGACGGTCCGACCTCTCCCACCGGGCGAGGTGGGCGGTGCGCCTGTCAGATCAGCTTCGGCTGGACCTCGTCCTGCTCGGCCGCCTGCGCCTCGACCACCGCGATGGCCGTGAGATTGACGATGCCGCGGGCCGTCACCGACGGTGTCAGGATGTGGGCTGGCTTGGCGGGACCGATCAGGATTGGGCCCACGGGCAGCGAATCCGCCAGGATCTTAGTGAACTGGAACGCGATGTTGGCCGCGTCGAGGTTCGGCATGATCAGCACGTTCGCCTCGCCCTTGAGGCGCGAGGCCGGATAGACGCGCTCGCGGACCAATTCCGAAAGGGCCGAATCCGCCTGCATCTCGCCGTCGACCTCCAGATCCGGCGCGATCTCGTTGATGAGGCCCAGGGCCGTGCGCATCTTCACGGCCGACTTGGTGTCGGCCGCTCCGAAATCGCTGTGGGACAGGAGCGCGATCTTGGGCTCGATGCCGAAGCGCCGCACGTGGCTGGCGCAGGCCACCGTCATCTCGGCGATCTGCTCGGCGCTGGGGTCGTGCTGCACGTGCGTGTCGGCCAGGAAATAGGCGCCCTTGGACGAGATCACGAGCGAGAGCGCCGCCATCTCATGGACGCCCGGCGCCAGGCCGATGATGTCCTTGATGTGCTTGAGGCGGGACTGGAACCGGCCTTCGAGGCCGCAGATCAGCGCATCCGCATCGCCGCGCTTCACCGCCACCGCGCCGATTACGGTGGTGTTGGTGCGCACGAGCGTCTTCGCCGCATCGGGCGTGATGCCCTTGCGACCGGCGGCCTCGACGTAGCAGGCCACGTATTCGCGGTAGCGCGGATCGTCCTCCGGGTTCACCAGCTCGAAATGCCGGCCGATCTCCATCGACAGGCCGAAGCGCTTGATGCGGGCCTCGACGACGCTCGGGCGACCGATCAGGATCGGCCGGGCGAGCCCCTCCTCCGCGATGACCTGCACGGCGCGCAGCACCCGCTCGTCCTCGCCCTCGGCGTAGATCACCCGCTTGGGGTTGGCCTTCGCCTGGGAGAAGAGCGGCTTCATGATGAAGCCGGAGCGGAAGACGAAGCGCGTCAGGGAATCCGCATAGGCCTCGAGATCCTCCAGCGGCCGCGTGGCGACGCCGGAATCCATGGCGGCCTTGGCGACCGCGGGGGCGATGCGCAGGATCAGGCGCGGGTCGAACGGGCTCGGGATCAGGGACTTGCGGCCGAACGGATGGGCCTCGCCGCCATAGGCGCGGGCCACGACCTCGGACGGAGCCTCGCGGGCCAGGCCCGCAATGGCCTTCACGGCCGCCGCCTTCATCTCCTCGTTGATCTGCGTGGCGCCGACATCGAGCGCCCCGCGGAAGATGTACGGGAAGCACAGGACGTTGTTGACCTGGTTCGGGAAGTCGGAGCGGCCCGTGCAGATCATGGCGTCGGGCCGCGCGGCCTCAGCCTCCTCTGGCATGATCTCCGGATAGGGATTGGCGAGCGCCATGATCAGCGGGCGCGGGGCCATCTTGGCGAGCATCTCGGGTTTCAGGATCCCGCCGGCCGAGAGGCCGAGGAACACGTCCGCATCGACGATGACCTCGGACAGGGCCCGTGCTTCCGTCTTCTGCGCATAGACGGATTTCCACCGGTCCATGAGCTTTTCGCGGCCCTCGTAGACCACGCCCTCGATGTCGGTGACCCAGATGTTCTCGCGCCGGGCCCCGAGGGAGACCAGGAGGTTGAGGCAGGCGAGCGCCGCCGCGCCCGCCCCGGAGGTGACGATCTTTACGTCCTCGATGGTCTTGCCGGCGAGTTCGAGGGCGTTTGTGACGGCGGCCCCGACGATGATGGCGGTGCCGTGCTGGTCGTCGTGGAAGACCGGGATGCTCATCCGGCTTTTCAGGCGCTCCTCGACCTCGAAGCACTCGGGCGCCTTGATGTCCTCGAGGTTGATGCCCCCGAAGGTCGGCTCCAGGGCGGCGATCACCTCGACGAGCTTGTCGACCTCGTTCTCGGCGACCTCGATGTCGAACACGTCGATGCCGGAGAACTTCTTGAACAGGACCGCCTTGCCCTCCATGACGGGCTTGGACGCGAGAGGCCCGATGTTGCCGAGGCCCAGCACCGCCGTGCCGTTGGAGATCACGGCCACCAGGTTCTGGCGCGAGGTGAGGTTCGCGGCCTCCAGGGGATCGGCCGCGATGGCCTCGCAGGGAGCGGCGACGCCGGGGGTGTAGGCGAGCGCGAGGTCGCGCTGGTTGCCGAGGGGCTTGGTCGGCTGGATCTCGAGCTTTCCGGGTCGTGGGTGGCGGTGGTAGAAGATCGCTCCCGATTTCAGATCCTGCGAGATGTTGTCAGCCATCCCAAACGCTCCCCGCGCCAAAAACCGTCGTAACTATTCGAGCGGCTCTTGTGCGCGTCTTGTCTGGTGCCGTCAACGCCGTTGTCACGTCATGGGTGCCATGCAATGAACCTGCGTCATCGCCTGAAGAACTGGCGCAATCCCCACAACCAGACCCGAATCCACTTAGACCGCCTGGCGTCGCGACACGGCTACGACATCGGGGAATTCTCCTACGGCAAGCCCAAGGTGCGGTTCCCGGAATCGGGCAGGAAGCTCACCATCGGGCGCTACTGCTCCATCGCCGACAAGGTCGAGATCCTGCTCGGGGGCAACCACCGGCTCGACTGGGGCACGACCTATCCGTTCTCGGCCCTGCGCGAGCTCTGGCCCTCGGCGCCGCGGACCGACGACTATCACTCCTCGCGCGGCGACGTGACCATTGGTCATGACGTGTGGCTCGGCTCGGGCGCGATCATCCTGTCCGGGGTGACCATCGGGCATGGGGCGGTGGTGGCCGCCCATGCGGTCGTCACGAAGGACGTGCCGCCCTACGCCGTCGTCGGCGGCAACCCGGCCAAGGTGATCCGCTACCGTTTCGACGAGGCGACCATCGCAGCCTTGCTCGAAGCCGGATGGTGGGAGCTGCCCCGGGAGAAGGTCGCGACCCTGATCCCGCTCCTGCAGAGCGACCGGATCCGCGAGTTGATCGCCGCCGTCAGGGTGCTGCGGGCTCAATCGTCTTCAGGGTCCGCCGCCCCAGCGTCCGCGCCTTGAGGGCGAGCGCCGGCTTCTCGACCCCGTACCAGGACGCGGCTGCGACCGCGAAGGTGAGGAGGAGCGACGGCGCCAGGAGGACCAGGGCCGATGCGGCCGGGAACAGGGCATGCAGGCTCTGCTGCACCGGCCAGCCGTAGAGGTAGGTGCCGTAGGACAGATCGGCCTTCGGCTCGTAGGTCCGGCGCGTCAGGACGGGAGCGAGCGCCAGCCACATGATCGCGTAGGACGTGGAGAGGAACAGCAGCGTCTTGTAGAGGAACGTGCCGCCTGCGAGCGCCGTTACCACCATGAGCGCCAACGCCAGCGGCCCGGACAGGCGAGCCCGGTTGCGCCAGACGTAGAGGGCCGCCCCGAAGGCGAAGATCAGCGGCAGGCGCAAGGACGTCTCAAGGCTCTTGGCAGCGTCCGGCCGGAGAAGATCGAGGCTCATGAGTGAGAGGGCCAGGCCCGCCACCAGGGCGAGCGAAACCGCCCGCGAGCGCAGCAGGCCCAGCAGTCCGAACGCCAGGACACCCGCATAGCACAGGACCTCGTATTTGAGAGTCCAGACCGTTCCCATCGGGAACTTGAACGGGTTGTCGGCGAAGACGCCCGGCAGGGCGATGTTGCTCTTGAAGCTCGAGAGCGTCATGCCGACGAAGCGGCGCAGGTCCGGGCTTTCGATATAGGCCGTGAGCGGCAGGCTGGTCATGGCGGCGCCGAGCAGCAGCGCGACCACGAGGGTCGCCACGATCAGGCCCGGCGCGATGCGTAAAGCGCGGGCGATCACGTAGTCCCGCCAGCCGCGCTGGTCGAAGCTCATGGTCACGAGGAATCCCGAGATCACGAAGAAGCCGTTCACCGCATGCTCGCCGAGGGTGAAGCCGGTCGAGGCCGCGAGCGGCTCGTCCATCACGACGCCCGTGGTGACGCTGAAGGCGTGGGAGACGACCACGGCCACCGCCAGCAGGAGGCGCAGGACCGTGAAATTGTTCGCCCCTGCCATGGCGGTGGAGATCGTCGGCGATGTCGGGACGAAGAGCGGCGATCTCACGACAATCCCTCCTGCCTCAGGGCCCCCTGCCCGCGCAGGAACGCAAGCGCCCCCGCGGCGGAGCCGCCATAGCGCTCGACGAGGCTGCGCCGGAACGAGAGGCTGGCCGCGAGGGTCTTGGCCGCGTTGACGGCGAACATGCCGGGGGCCGGGTTCGGCAGCCCGTATTTCCGGCTCACATAGGCGCGCGACCAGGCCTGGTGCCAGCGCGACTTGAAGACGAGGCCGGGCTTGGGCCTGCTCGACCGCCCGCGCCCGTGACGCACCACGGCCTGCGGCACGTAGATGAGCGCGGAGCCTGAATCCGCCACCCGGCGGCAGAGGTCGTCGTCCTCGTAGAACAGGAAGATGTTTTCGTCGAAGCCGCCGAGGTTCAGGAACAGGTCGCGGCGGATCAGGAAGCACGCGCCGGAGAAGAACGGCGCGCAGGCCTCGCCTTCGGGCAGGACGAGCTTTCCGGTCGGATTGGGAAGATAGGAGGCAAGCAGCGAGCGCGGCTGGAAGAACACGCGGCCGCTCGGCTCGACGATCTGCGGCGCGAAGAACCCCGCATCGGGGTAGCGCCGCGCCGCATCGAGCAGGGCCGCGGCGGCGCCGCGATCCGCCACCACGTCCGGGTTGACCACGAGGATGAACTCGCTCTCCGCCGCTCGCGCGCCGGCATTATTGGCCCGGCCGTAGCCCTCGTTGCGGGCGTTGTGGACGACCCGGGCGCCGAGCCGTTCGGCGATGGCCGCGCTCTCGTCCGTCGAGGCGTTGTCGACGACGATCGCCGGCACCCCGTCCGCCGTCAGGGCGCCGAGGCACTCCGGCAGCGCATGGGCGCTGTCGAAGGCCACGACGATGGCCGTGACGGAGCTCATTTCTCCGGCAGGTTCAGGCGGATGTGCAGCTCGCGCAGCTGCTTGGGCGTCACCTCGGAGGGCGCGCCGAGCAGCAGGTCCTCGGCCTTCTGGTTCATCGGGAACAGGGTGATCTCGCGCAGGTTGATGGCGCCGCAGAGCAGCATCACGATGCGGTCCACGCCCGCCGCCATGCCGCCGTGGGGCGGGGCGCCGTACTGGAACGCGCGGTACATGCCGCCGAACCGCTCCATGACCTCCTTCTCGCCGTAGCCGGCGATCTCGAAGGCCTTCACCATCCGGTCGGGACGGTGGTTGCGGATCGAGCCGGACGCCATCTCGTAACCGTTGCAGACCATGTCGTACTGGAAAGCCGTGATCTTGAGGATCTTGTCCTTGTCGGCCGGGTCGAGCGCCATGAACTCCTCATGGCTCATGTTCGCCATGGAGAACGGGTTGTGGGAGAAATCGATCTTCTTCTCGTCCTCGTTCCACTCGTATTGCGGGAAGTCGACGATCCAGCAGAACTCGTAGCGGTCCTTGTCGATGAGGCCGAGCTCGTCGCCGATGCGGGTGCGCGCCTTACCGGCCAGCGAGGCCGCCTTATCCTCGGCGCCGGCCGAGAAGAACACCGCGTCGCCCGTCTTGATGCCGGCCTTCTCGCGGATGGCGGCCTGCGCCGCCTCCGGAATGAACTTGGCGATCGGGCCTTTGCCGGTGATCTGGCCGCCCTCCTCCTCGAACACGATATAGCCGAGACCGGGCGCGCCTTCCGAGCGGGCCCAGTCGTTGAGCTTGTCGAAGAAGGAGCGCGGCTGCGAGGCGGCGCCCGTGGCCGGAATCGCGCGAACGACGCCGCCGGACTTGATCACGTTCTTGAACGCGTTGAAGGTCACGTCCTCGCGGGTGAACACCTCCGACACGTCGGCGATGATCAGCGGGTTGCGCAGGTCCGGCTTGTCGTTGCCGTATTTCAGCATGGATTCGAAATACGGGATGCGCGGGAACGTCTCGGTCACCGGCTTGCCGTCCGCGAACTCCTTGAAGGTGTCGCGGATCACCGGCTCCATGGTGGCGAACACGTCCTCCTGCGTGACGAAGCTCATCTCCACGTCGAGCTGGTAGAACTCGCCCGGCAGGCGGTCGGCGCGCGGGTCCTCGTCGCGGAAGCAGGGCGCGATCTGGAAGTACCGGTCGAAACCGGAGATCATGATCAGCTGCTTGAACTGCTGCGGCGCCTGCGGCAGGGCGTAGAACTTGCCGGGGTGGATGCGCGAGGGCACCAGGAAGTCGCGGGCGCCCTCCGGCGACGAGGCCGTCAGGATCGGCGTCGTGAACTCGAAGAAGCCGCTGTTCTTCATGCGGCCGCGCAGCGCATCGATGATGGCGGTGCGCTTCATGATGTTGTTGTGAAGCTTCTCGCGGCGCAGGTCCAGGAACCGGTAGGTGAGACGGGTCTCCTCCGGGTATTCCTGGTCGCCGAAGACCGGCATCGGCAGCTCGGCCGCCGGGCCCAGCACCTCCATGTCGGTGATGTAGACCTCGACCATGCCCGTGGGCAGGTCCGGGTTCTCGGTGCCGGCCGGACGCTTGCGCACCTTGCCGTCGACCCGGATGACCCACTCGGACCGCGCCGTCTCGGCCAGCTTGAAGGCGGGGGAATCGGGATCCACCACGCACTGCGTCATGCCGTAATGGTCGCGCAGGTCGATGAAGAGCACGCCGCCATGGTCGCGGATGCGGTGGCACCAGCCGGACAGGCGGGTGGTTTCGCCGACGTCGGATTCGCGGAGCGCGCCGCAGGTGTGGGAGCGGTAACGGTGCAGAGGGGCGGACATGAAAAGGAGCCTGCTCGGTTCGGTGTTTCGCGCAACATTCATGGTGGCCCCCGGATGTCAAGGCGCAAGCGTCGAAATGCAACCCAAGCGAAGGCGTTGCCGCCTCTTTCGGAGGCAGGCGGCTTCCGGCTGGTCCTGGCTGTTCAGCGTGAGCTGAGGGAAGCGCGGGACGACTGCTGCCTTCCGCGATCCCAAGCGGAGCGCGCGAAGGTATTCGGGGGCGGGAGCCGCCCGGAACGGGGAAGCGCAAGCCGTCCCGCGCGCGGTGTTCGCAGCAGGAAATCCGGCCTCGCGCTCCGGGGCATGTGGCGGGACCCCACAGCAGTCCCCATGCCCGTTACGGCGCTCCAGCGCAGCCCCAGGGGCTTGTCAGGCCTCTGGTGCGGGCGAGGCTGCGGAGAGGACGAAGACGGCCGTGCCCGATCACACCCGCCTGCGTCAGCTCCGGCTCGGATCTCCCGGCGGGTACGGGCTTGCGAGACCTGCACCGCGCGAGAACCGCCTCCGCTGCCGCGACCGACGCCTCGGGCGCGTCCCTCGGGCAGCGGATCGCTACGATATAGCCAAGCTTTGGGCCGTTGTCAAGAACAAAACACGAACGTCGTCGCAGCCGCCGCTCCCGGTGCGCCGGGGATGATACCCCATGTCATCGTGGTCGGACCGTCAGGTCCGGGTGAGGGGTTACGCCCTCTCCGGATGAGACCCTGACCCCTCACCCTCGCTGCGCTCGACCTCTCCCTCCAGGGGGAAGTGAAGCGGCATCGGCCTCGCGCCTCATGAGCACGTCGAGGATTCCGGCGTTGCGCCCTGCTCTCCCCGCAAGGGGGAGAGGAACGGGCGCAACGCCGGAGACGCCCTCTTCCCGCCCGGCTTAGAGGCCGGACATGCGGTTGAGCAGGGCGCAGAGTCCGCGCAGGTCCGACTCGTAGCCGTCCGGCGAGGCGTTCACGGTGGCGCAGTTTCGGCGCAGCTCGCGCTTCTGGCTGGTGCTCATATTGCGCAGCTCGGCCGCTAGGGTCCCCTGCCCGCCCGGACGGGACGGCGTGACCGTGCCGGTAGTCGGCGGGTTGCTGCGGGTGACGCTGCGGGTCGAGCGGCCCGGGCCGGCTGTGCCGCTGCCGATTCCCGGCTGGCTTCCAGGTCTTCCGGGCGACGCGACGCCGCCGGAGCTCCGGCCGTTGCCGCCGATGCCAACGCCTATATTCGCATCGATGCCGCCCGAGCCGCCCACATTGGCGCCGACGCCGGCATTCACGCCGCTCGATCCGCCAATGCTGGCTGTTGCGCCCGCATCGATGCCGCCGGATCCGCCAATGCTCGCTCCGGCTCCGGCATTCACGCCGCTCGCCCCTCCGAGGCTCGCCCCGACCCCGGCATTCACGCCGTCGGAGCCGCCAACGCTCGCCCCGAGGCCGGCACTGACGCCGCCCGATCCACCGATATTCGCGCCGGCTCCCGCATTGACGCCGCTCGCCCCACCGACGGAGGCGCCGCCTCCGGCCGTCACGCCTCCGGAACCGCCCACGTTGGCGCCGGCTCCGGCATTGACGCCGTCGGAGCCACCGAGACTCGCGCCAAGCCCTGCCGAGATCCCGTCAGACCCGCCAATACTTGCGCCGACGCCGGCGCTCACGCCGTCGGATCCGCCAATGCCGACCCCGCCTCCGAGGCCGACCTGCGCAACCGAAGGCTGCACCATCAGCCCCATCGCCAGAACGATAGCCGCCCCACAAAACGTTTCTTTGTAACGGATATACGGAACTTTTGCCATGGAAACTCTCCTTCGATAAGGCGCAGGGCCTCAACCAGCAGGAATAGTTCCAAAGGGCTAGATGTTCCGCCGCATGTCAGGAATTTTTACTCGGGAGACCGGACGAATACTTGTTTTCCGCACCGCAACATAAGCTTTGGTATAAATCTGCTCAGTATCCAATCCGCTGGAAGATGAGGATGAAGAGTAAGATAAAGTCACCGCAACCGATGCAGGCCGCCCCAACCCGCCACTGTCGGGATGGGCGGACGTTCCCGAAAGGGCTTCTTGTCCGCGCCCGAATTCGGCGCGATCCTTGGGGCCTCGGCGATGGAGGCGCTCATGACCGCCACCGACACGGCCTTTGCCGGCTCGATCCCGGCTCTCTACGACCGCTATCTCGGCCCCCTGCTCTTCGAGCCCTATGCGCAGGACATGGCGGAGCGACTGAAGGACATCCGACATGGCCGGATCCTCGAGGTGGCGGCAGGAACGGGAGTCGTGACGCGGGCGCTTGCCAGGCGGCTCCCGCCCGAGGTCGAGATCGTCGCGACCGACCTCAACCAGGCCATGCTGGACCATGCGGCGACGCAGCTCCAGGCGCCGAACGTGAGCTGGCAGCAGGCGGACGCGCAATCCCTGCCGTTCGAGGACGCGAGCTTCGACGCCGTGCTGTGCCAGTTCGGCGCGATGTTCCTTCCCGACAAGCCGAAAGGCTATCGGGAGGCGCTGCGGCTGCTCAAGCCGGGGGGCCGCTTCGTCTTCAGCGTCTGGGGGCCGATTGCGGACAACCCCGTCAGCGAGGCGGTCTCCTCCACCGTGGCTGAGCTGTTCCCGGACGATCCGCCCCGCTTCCTGGAGCGGACGCCTCACGGTTATGCGGACCCGGACCGGATCCTGGGAGAGGTGGAGCAGGCCGGCTTCGAGTCGGTCGAGATCGACGAGGTCGAGAAGACGAGTCTCGCGCCCTCCCCGCGGGAACCTGCGATCGGCCTATGTCAGGGATCGCCCCTACGGGCCGAGATCGAGGCGCGGGCGCCCGGACGCCTCGAGGAGATCACCGCCAGGGCGACGGAGGTGCTGGCGGAGCGCTTCGGGACATCCTCCGTCGAAAACCGCATGCTGGCCTTCGTGGTCACGGCCCGGCGCACCTGAGCGAAGTCCCCGCCGCGGGTTCAGGCCCTTCGGGCGAGGGCCACTACCGCGTTGCGACCGCCGTCCTTGGCCCGATAGAGGGCGATGTCGGCCTGCCGGAGCATTTCCTCGGCCTCGGCATTCACCGCTGTGGCGCAGCCCACGCTCACCGTCACCTCGGCGCGAAACCCGAGGGCGTCCTGCCCGCTCGACGCGAAGGCATGCCTCACGGTCTCGGCCAGTTTCACGGCCTCACGTTCCGGAAGCGGCAGGATGGCGCCGAACTCCTCGCCCCCGAGGCGGCCGAAGCTGCGCCTCGGCAGGTGCCGAGCCAGGGTCTCGCCGAAGACGGCGAGGATCCGGTCGCCCGCCTCGTGGCCGTAGCTGTCGTTGACCCGCTTGAAGTTGTCGAGGTCGAACAGCAGGCAGCTTGCCGGCCTGCCGACGTGCCGGGAGAGCAGCTCGCGGGCGTTCTTCAGGAAGGCGCGCCGATTGGGCACGCCGGTCAGGGGGTCGACGAGCGCCGCGAGCTTGTAGTCGAACTCGGTCCGCTCCTTCGCCATGGACAGGAACATGAAGGCGAGCGTCGGCCCGAATACGACGAGGAACAGCGCCATCTCGGCCGACCAGCGCTTGGCGAACACGTCGATCCAGAAGATCGAGCTGAGGGAGAGTCCCAGCAATCCGCGGCAGACGTTGAAGAACGCCAGGGCGGCCAGCAGGACCACGGCAACCCGCTGAGAGGCCAGCGGGCGCGTCTCGTGCCGCCAGAGCTCCCATGCGGCAAGCCCCGAATACGCGGCCGCAAGACAGGACAGCAAGGTCAGCCGCGCCGGGGCATTGTCATGGATGGGCCAGAACGCCAGCATCCAGATGCAGGCCCCGGTCAGGGCGGCGGCAAGCCTGTCGCCGCGACCGTTGAACGATCGGCAGCCGGCGTAGATGGAGCCGTAGCCGACCATCACCAGGGTGTTGGCGACGAACAGGTTCGTATAGCCGACCGGGCCGGGCACCAGGTTCGCGAGCGCGATGCCGACCGCCACGAGGCAGAAGGCGCCGCCCCACCACGCCAGCGCCTGGACGGCACGGTTGAGCGTCCAGGAAAAGATCAGCAGGCCGCCGAGCACGATCGATAGCAGAACGAACACGGCGCCGAGAGTGGCAGGATCGAGAGCCATCAGCACATTGAGAAAAAAAGCGGCGATCAGGTTGCGGAACGGTTACTGTGCCTGCCCTAAGGACACAAGCTTGGCTGGCGCTTTCTTTTGCCGCTTCGCTGCTGAACCAGATTGCCGCAGGGGCGCCCCTGACGTGAGCCGGAGCGGACTGACGACCCTGCCGCGCGGCCGCTCGGACCAGCGCCTCTACCGGGAAACGGCTCCGGCTGTCGGACGCCCGTAGGCGGCCCGCACCTTCACGGCGGTGCCAAAGACCCGCGAGATCCCTTCCAGGAAGACGTCGAGGGCATTGGCGATCACCCGGTCCTTGTCCTCGAGGACCGGCGATTCGTAGATGTACTTGCGGATGCCGTAATAGAAGATGCCGCTGTGGAGCACCCAGGCGAGTTCCAGTTCCGCAGGCGCGGGCGGCGACTGGGCCGGCAGACCTGCCTCGTGCCGGTACTCCTCGACGATCCGGGCCAGGATCCGGTCCTGGATCATACCAACGTACCACCGATTCAGGTCGAAGCCCTTGAGGCCGGAGAACAGATAGATCCGCATCCACTCGCGGGTGAAGATCGTGTCGGTGTAGTCCCGGTAGAACTCCTGGAGCCTCATCCGGATCGGCCGGGAGCGGTCCGCCAGCAGGTCGTCCCAGGAATCCTTCCAGCGATCGATGTAGACCGTGCGGTAGACTTCCCGGATCAGCTCTTCCTTGCTCGGGAAATAACGGTAGAGCAGCGGCTGCGTCACGCCGAGCTTGCGGGCGAGTTCGCGGGTGCCGCCGTCGAAGCCCTCCTCCGAGAAGAGCTCCGTGGCCTTGCGGATGAAATCCTGGCGGCGCTGGTCGGGCGACAGTCGGGTCCGCTTCGGTTCCACGGCCTCTGCCTGCTTCATCTTCTTCATAGCGACCCGTCGAATGGCTGGCCTACCCCGGCCAGCGGCGAAAGCCCTCGTGACCGCCTTCCTATGCCGGTCGCTCCACAAAGCCAACCCGGTAGAAAGACGAGGTGATCCGGCGGCCGAAAAAGCGGCCTCTAGCGCTCATCATGGCACTCAAAAGGGCTAGAGGCTAGAATTTTATCATATGATAATTATCAGTAGTTTTCACTTGATAAATGATAAGGCTCGCCCGATGATCGTTGCGTTCACCCGGCCGTGACGCGGGTGGGAAGGACCGACGGGGCCGGAGAGGGCCGCCTATGCGGGCGGTTGAGAAGCCCCCAACAAGAACAAGCAATCCAACGCAGCGAGGAGAGGAATGGTCATGTTCAAGAGGCTAAAAGGTGCTCTGACGGCGATCACGACTGCAGCGGCTCTCATGCTGCCTGCAGCGGCCGCGCACGCTCAGGACAAGTTCACGTTCATGTTCCCGGTCAAGAGCGTGCTCCAGTACCACCCGTTCTACATCGCCCAGGAGCTCGGCTACTTCAAACAGGAGAACCTGGACGTCCGGTTCGAGGTGGCGAACGGCTCGAGCGCCGCCCTGCGCCAGCTCATCGCCGGCAATGCCGACGCGGCGCTTCCGAGCCCCGGCGCCTTCCTGAACGCCGTCGCGCAGGGCAACGACCTGCGCTGGGTCTTCTCCTACGAATACGCGAACATCTTCACGCTGGTGACGCCCGCGAACGGACCGGTGAAGACCGTGGCGGACCTCAAGGGCAAGAGCGTCGGCGTGTCGGAGCTGTCGGGCGGCGAGGTGCCGCTCGTCCGCGCGGTCCTGCGCAAGGCGGGCCTCGGCGAGAACGACGTGAAGATCCTCCCCGTGGGCGAAGGCTCCGCCCTCACCGTCCAGGCGCTGCAGAGCGGCCAGGTGAACGCCTACTCGTCGAGCCTCTTCGACGTGGCGGCGATCGAGGCCGCAGGCCATCCGATGCAGGTGATCCTGCCGCCGGACGCGCAGCTCTATCCCGCCAACGGCATCGCCACCACGGCTGAGAACCTCAACAAGAAGCGCGACCAGATCATCCGCTTCACCCGCGCGGTCGCCAAGGGCATCGCCTACGTGAAGGCCAATCCCGATCGCGCCCTTCAGATGGCGAAGAAGCTCGGGCCGGAGGAGTTCGAGAACGAGAAGTTCATCACCTACGGCTGGAAGGCGATCCAGACGCTCACGACCCCGCCGCCGGCTCTCAAGGACCAGCCGATCGGCGCCCACTACACGGAAGGCTTCAAGAACTACCACGACTTCCTGCGGGCCGGGAAGGAAGAGGAAGGCGCCCTTCCCAAGGACGTCGATCTGACGAAGGCGCTCGACTCGTCGCTCCTGAAGGACATCAACAATTTCGACCGCGCCGCCCTGAAGTAGCGAGGCGTTCAGCTGATGCCCAATCCCAAGCTCCAACTGGTGGAGGCTCCGTTCGCCGGAGCCTCCGAGAGATCGGTCATCCAGACGCGGTCGATCTCGAAGATCTTCAGCCTTCCCGAAGGACCGGTCACGGCCCTGAAGGACGTCAACATCACCGTGAACAAGGGCGACTTCGTCTCCTTCGTCGGCCCCAGCGGCTGCGGCAAGTCCACCCTTCTCAACATCATCGCCGGCCTGCTGCCCCCGAGTTCGGGAGCCGCGGAGCTCTACGGCGAGGCGATCACCTCGCCCTCCCGCCGCATGGGCTTCATGTTCCAGACCGCGGTGCTGCTGCCGTGGCGCACCGTGGAGGCGAACGTGCTTCTGCCGGCGGAGGTCTACGGCCTGAAGCCGGATAGCGTGCGCGAGAAAGCCCGGTCCGTGATCGAGGCGGTCGGCCTGAAGGACTTCCTCAACGCCTATCCCAAGCAGCTCTCGGGCGGCATGCAGCAGCGTGTGGCGCTGGCCCGCGTGCTCACCTACGAGCCCGAGATCCTGCTCATGGACGAACCCTTCGGGGCCCTCGACGAGTTCACCCGCGAGGCGATGAACCTCGAGCTCATGCGCATCACGCAATCGGCCGGAATCACCTGCGTCTTCGTCACCCACAACATCACCGAGGCGGTCTTCCTGTCCGACAAGGTGGTGGTGATGACGCCGCGCCCCGGAAAGGTCTCCGGCGTCGTGGACGTGACCCTGCCGCGCCCGCGCGAGATCGACACGATGAAGGACCCGGCCTTCGCCGACCTGATCTTCGAGGTGCGCAACCTCCTCGGCCGTCACATCTAACCGGAGCGGAGCCCTGTCATGAAACATCCCGACCAGTGGATCGACGCCGCCAAGCAGCGACGCCACGATTGGTATTTCCGCCTCGGCACGATCGGAATCGGCGTCGTCATCCTGGCCCTGTGGGAGCTTCTCCCCCTGCTGGGGCTGGTGAACCCGATCATCCTGCCGCCCTTCACGAAGGTGGCGGAGGCGCTCTACACGCTCATGCAGCAGCCCTTCTTCCCCGGCCACCTCGCGGTGACCTTCAACGAGATCATGATCGGCTTCGTGATCGGAACGCTCCTCGGGCTCGGCATCGGCATCGCGCTCGCCGTCTGGCCCGCCGCCAAGCGCCTCACCTATCCCTTCGTGGTCGGCTTCCAGGCGATCCCCAAAATCGTGTTCGCGCCGCTCTTCATCGCCTGGTTCGGCTTCGGCCAGACCTCCAAGATCGTGATGGCGGTGGTGATCGCGTTCTTCCCGGTCCTCATCAACACGATGGTGGGGCTGGAATCCGTGCCCTCCGACGCCCGCAAGCTCATGCGCTCGCTGAAGGCCACGCCGCTCCAGATCTTCTGGAAGGTGTCGTTCCTGCACGCGCTGCCGATCATCTTCGCGGGCATCCAGGCGGCCTTCACCTTCGCGGTGATCGGCGCCATCGTGGGCGAGTTCGTCGGCGCGCAGGAGGGCCTCGGCTACCTCCTCAACCTCTACAACTTCCAGCTCCGGATCGACCGCGCCTTCGCGGTGATCGTGATCCTGGCCGGCATCGGCGCCGCCGGCTTCTTCGCCCTCGAATGGCTGGACCGGAAATTCATCTTCTGGCGCGAGGACCGGTCGCACTAGCGGCCGGTCACGCCCTCCCTCTTCGACTGTCTCAACGGAGCATCCCGAATCCCATGATCGATCGCAGGAACCGCTATGGCCGCACCGCCGCCCGCAACCACACCGCGGACGGACGGGCGCGTCGCCCGCAGACCACCACCATCGACATCCACGCCCATATCTTCGTGCCCCAGGCGGCCGCTCATGCCGGGCCGCACGTGAACATGAGCCGGATTCCGCTGGCCCATTTCGCAAGCGATCAGACGCGCGAGATCAACAAGCTCCAGGATGGCGACCGCGCCAACGTGATGACAAAGATCGACCAGCGCCTGTTCGACCTCGACGCCATGGCGATCGACGTCCAGGTGGTCGCTCCGGCCCCACCGCAATGCTACTACTCAGTCGATCCGGAAATCGCCCGCGTCGGACACCGCCTCGTCAACGAGGGCATCGTGGAGTATTGCTCGCGTCGCCCCGATCGCTTCGTCGGCCTCGGCACGGTAACCTTGCAGGAGCCGGAGCTGGCGGTCAGCGAACTCGAATACGTGATGGGCGAGCTCGGCCTGAAGGGCGTGCAGATCCTCACCAACGTGGACGGCCAGGAACTGTCGGACCCGAAGTTCCAGCCCTTCTACGCGCGGGCGGAGCAGCTCGGCGCCTTCATCATGATGCATCCGAACGGCTTCACCCATGGCGACCGTCTGACGGATTTCTACTTCAACAACGTCGTCGGCAACCCCTTCGAGACCACGCTCGCCCTGCACAAGCTGATCTTCTCGGGCACGCTCGCGCGCTTCCCCGAGCTGAAGCTGATGGCGGTCCACGGCGGCGGGTACCTGCCGGCCTATTCGGGCCGCATCGACCACGCCTGGGGCGCCCGCGAGGACGCGCACGCGAACCTACCCCTGCCGCCGACCACCTATCTCCGGCAGGTCTATCTCGACACGGTGGTGTTCACCTATCACCAACTCGCCTACATGATCGAGCTGTTCGGGCCCGACCGCATCCTGATGGGCACGGACTATCCGTACGACATGGCCGAGTACAATCCCGTCGGGCACATCGCCGGCATCGACGGCATGGACGAGACGACCCTGAGCCAGATCGCCGGCGGCAACGCTGCCCGGCTCCTCGGCCTCGACGTCTAGCACGGGCCTTTCGAGGTTCAAGGCGGGCGCCCTCGTGGCGCCCGATTTTGCGTCTTGGGTGACGTCCACGAGCGTCGTCGAGACGGAGTGAACCGACATGATCGCGCACAGCGTCCCGCAACCAGCGCCTTTGCCCGGCCCGGCCAGGAGAGCGCCCTTGCGCGCACTTGCCTGCGCGGGCTTCCTTCTCGCCTTTGGCACACCGGCCCTTGCGATCGAGGAGCCGGTGGTCTGGCGCGATCCGGACACGGGCTGCGCCTATCTCCTCGGACCCCAGGGCGGCATCGCGCCGCGCTACCTGCGCGACGGCTCCCCCGATTGCCCGGACGCCAAGGTCGGGTCGCGCATCATCGACGACACGGCCCGCGGCCTCGCGCAGGGGCTCGATGCGCTCAAGCGCGAGGTCGAGCGCCTGCGCCAGCGCTTTCAGGAATCCGAGCGTCGGGAGGAGCACCTCTGACGCCGGGATCCGGCGTCAGATATGGAGGCCCTGGCCGTAGAGCGCCTTGATGGCGGCTTCCTGGAAGGCCTCGCCTTGCGTCGGATGGGCGTGGATCGTGCCGGCGATGTCCTCAAGCCGGGCGCCCATCTCGAGCGCGAGGCCGAAGGCGGCTGAAAGCTCCGACACGCCCTGCCCGACCGCGTGAATTCCGAGCACGAGATGGTTGTCGGCGCGGGCGACCACGCGCACGAAGCCGTCCTCGCCGATCTTCGTCATCGCGCGGCCGTTGGCCGAGTACGGGAACTGCGCGACCCGGACCTCGCCGCCGCCCTTGCGCGCCTCGTCGGGCGACAGGCCCACCGACACGATCTCCGGATCCGTGAAGCACACGGCCGGGATCGCCCGCTTGTCCCAGACGCGGTCGTGGCCGGCGACGATCTCCGCCACCATCTCGCCCTGCGCCATGGCGCGATGCGCCAGCATCGGCTCGCCGGTGACGTCGCCGATGGCGTAGATGCCGCGCATGGAGGTCTGGCACCGCTCGCCGATGCGGATGAAGGGCCCGTCCATGTCGAGGACGAGCTCCTCGATGCCCCAGCCCTGCGTCACCGGCCTGCGGCCGACGGTGACGAGGATCCTGTCGGCGGGAAGCTGAACCTCCGAGCCGTCCGCCGCCTCCACGAGAAGCGCGTCTCCGGCCCGTGAAAGCCCCCTCGCCTTCGCGCCGGTCATCACCTCGATCCCGAGCGCCTTGAGGCGCTTGGAGACCGGCTGGGTCAGCTCGGAATCGTATTGCGGCAGGATGCGGGACTGGGCTTCCACCACGGCGACCTTCGCGCCCATCTTTGCGAAGGCCGTGCCGAGCTCGAGGCCGATATAGCCGCCGCCGACGACTGCGAGCCGGTCCGGCACGCTCGTCAGCGACAGCGCCTCGGTCGAGGAGATCACCGGGCCGCCGAAGGGCAGGCTCGGCAGCTCGACCGGCGCCGATCCCGTCGCGATGACGATGGTCTCCGCGCGGATCACCTGGCGTCCGGTCTCGGTCTCGACCTCCACGGTCTTGCCGTCCCTGAACCGCGCCATGCCCTCGACGATCTTGACCTTCGACCGCTTGAGCAGCCCCGCCACGCCGTTGTTGAGACGCCCGACGATGCCGTCCTTCCAGGCGACGGTCCGGGCGAGATCGATCTCCGGCCGCGCGACCGTGATGCCGAGCGGGTTGCGCCCTGCCGAAAGGTGCAGGACCCGGTCGTATTCCTCGGCCGCGTGGATGAGCGCCTTCGACGGGATGCAGCCCACGTTGAGGCAGGTGCCGCCGGGCTTTCGCGCGTCGACGATGACCGTGTCGATCCCGAGCTGGCCCGCCCGGATGGCGCAGACATAGCCACCGGGCCCGGCGCCGATGACGAGGAGCTTGCAGGAAATGTCCTTCATCGGCTCAAGCCTCCACGAAGATCATCGCCGGTGTCTCCAGCAGGGTCTTGATGCGCTGGATGAAGACCGCCGCGTCCCAGCCGTCGATGATGCGGTGATCGAAGCTGGACGAGAGGTTCATCATCTTGCGGGGGATGAAGGTCGATCCGTCCCAGACCGGGCGCACGACCATCTTGTTGACGCCCACGATGGCGACCTCCGGGTGGTTGATCACCGGCGTCGTGGCGATGCCGCCCATGGCGCCGAGCGACGTGATGGTGATGGTCGAGCCGCCGAGCTCGTCGCGGGTCGCCGTGCCGGATTTCGCGGCCTCCGCGAGCCGGTTCAGCTCCGCCGCGCAGGCCCAGAGGTCGCGCGCCTCCGCATGGCGGACGACCGGCACCACGAGGCCGGACGCGGTCTGCGTCGCGATGCCGATATGAACGCCCGCGTGCTGATGCACGATGCCGGCCTCGTCGTCGTAAAGCGCGTTCAGCTGCGGCTGCTCCGCAATGGCCTTCACCATGGCGCGCATGAGGAACGGCAGGATCGTCAGCTTCGGCTTGTCGGCGCGCTTGTTGGCGTTGAGCGCCGCGCGCAGGTCCTCCAATGCCGTGACATCGACCTCTTCCACGTAGGTGATGTGCGGAATGCGCGATTTGGCGATCGCCATCTTCTCGGCGATGCGCCGGCGCAAGCCCACGACCTTGATCTGCTCGACCTCGGTCCTGGGGGCGAGCCCCGGCTCGCGGGCCACCTGCGGCCCATGGGCGAAGAAGGCGTCGACATCCTCGTGCGTGATGCGCCCGCCCGGCCCCGTGCCGGGCACCTGCCGCAAGTCGATCCCCGCCTCGCGCGCCCTGAGGCGCACGGCAGGCGAGGCAATCGGCTTGTCGCCCTCGGCCCGCATGGGCGCCGGGCGGGACAGCCGCGGGGCATGGTTCTTCGGCGCTTCGCTCGGGGTGCGCGGCGTCATGAGTCTGGCGGGCGCGCCCGGCTCGGCGGGCGGTTCGACGGCCGCCGGCTTGCTGGCGGCGGGCTGCGCGGGCGCCGCGGCCGGCTTCTCCTCGGCGGGAGGCGCCGATACGACCGTTCCCTCGCCCTCCACCTTGAGGCGGATCAGCGGCGAGCCGATCGCCACCACGTCGCCGATATCGGCGCCGAGCCAGACCACCTCGCCATCGACCGGCGAGGGAATTTCCACCGTCGCCTTGTCGGTCATGACGGCGGCCAGGACCGCATCCTCGCGCACGAGGTCGCCGACCTTCACGTGCCACTCGACGAGTTCCGCCTCGGCGATGCCTTCGCCCACGTCGGGCATCTTGATCAGGTGCTCGCCCATGTCAGGCCTCCATCGTCTCGACGAGGGCCCGCCCGACCCGGGCGGGTCCCGGGAAGTAGTCCCATTCCTGCGCGTGCGGATAGGGCGTGTCCCAGCCGGTCACGCGCATGATCGGCGCCTCGAGCGCGTAGAAGCACGCCTCCTGCACCAGCGCCGCCAGTTCAGCGCCGAAGCCGGAGGTGAGCGTCGCCTCGTGCACGACGACGCAGCGCCCCGTCTTCCGCACCGAGGCCGCGATCGTGTCGAGGTCGAGCGGCACCAGGGTGCGCAGGTCGATGATCTCCGCGTCGATGCCGGTTTCCGCCACGGCGGCCTGCGCCACATAGACCATCGTGCCGTAAGCGAGCACGGTGAGGGCCGAACCCTCCCGCACCACCGACGCCTTGCCGAGCGGCAGGGTGTAATGCCCGGTCGGGACCTCACCGAGATCGTGCTTCGACCACGGCGTGACCGGCCGGTCGTGGTGACCGTCGAAGGGGCCGTTGTAGAGCCGCTTCGGCTCCAGGAAGATCACCGGGTCGGGATCCTGGATCGCGGAGATCAGCAGCCCCTTGGCGTCGTAGGGATTGGACGGCACCACCGTCTTGAGACCAGAGACGTGGGTGAAGAGCGCCTCCGGGCTCTGGCTGTGGGTCTGGCCGCCGAAGATGCCGCCGCCAGTCGGCATGCGGATCACCATCGGGCAGGTGAACTCGCCGTTCGAGCGGTAGCGCAGCCGCGCGGCCTCGGACACGATCTGGTCGTAGGCCGGATACATGTAGTCGGCGAACTGGATCTCGATGCAGGGACGCAGGCCGTAGGCCGCCATGCCGATGGCGGTACCGACGATCCCGGCCTCGCTGATCGGCGCGTCGAAGCAGCGCGTCTTGCCGTATTTCTGCTGCAGGCCCGCCGTGCAGCGGAAGACGCCGCCGAAATAGCCGACGTCCTCGCCGAAGACCACTACGGTCTCGTCCTGCCCCATCATCACATCCATGGCGTCGCGGATCGCCTCGATCATCGTCATGCGCGCCATGGCTCAGACTCCCGCCTGCTGGCGCTGCCGGCGCAGATGCGGCGGCATCTCGGCATAGACGCCCTCGAACATGTCCCGCGCGGAGGGCTTCCCGCCCGCATGCAGGGTGCCGTAACCCTCGGCCTCCTTCTGGGCCGCGATCACGCTGTCGAGGATCTCGGCCTCCGCCTGCTTGTGCCGCTCCTCGGACCAGGCCCCGCGCAGGATCAGGTGGTTCTTCAGGCGCTCGATCGGATCGCCCAGCGGCCAGGCGTCCGATTCCGTCTTCGGCCGGTAGGCGGATGGATCGTCCGAGGTCGAGTGCGCGCCCACCCGGTAGGTGACGTATTCGATCAGCGTCGGACCGAGATTACGGCGCGCTCGCTCGATGGCCCATTTCGCGACCGCATGGACCGCGAGGTAATCGTTGCCGTCGACCCGCAGCGACGGAATGCCGAAACCCAACCCTCGCGCCGCGAAGGTGCCGGCGCCGCCGCGCGCGATGCCCTGGAAGGTCGAAATGGCCCACTGGTTGTTGACGATGTTGAGCACCACCGGCGCCTTATAGGTGGAGGCGAACACGAGGGCCGCGTGGAAATCCGATTCCGCCGTCGAGCCATCGCCGATCCAGGCGGCCGCGATCTTGGTGTCGTTGCGGATCGCCGACGCCATGGCCCAGCCCACCGCCTGCACGTACTGCGTCGCGAGATTGCCCGAGATGGTGAAGAAGCCGTGCGGCTTGGAGGAGTACATCACCGGCAGCTGGCGGCCTTTGAGCGGATCGCGCGAGTTCGAGTAGACCTGGCACATCATGTCGACCATGGAATACCCGTCCGCGATCAGGAGGCCCGCCTGCCGGTAGGTCGGGAAGTTCATGTCGCCGGGCGAGAGCGCCTTGCGGAAAGCGCAGCTGATCGCCTCCTCGCCGAGGTGCTGCATGTAGAACGAGGTCTTGCCCTGCCGCTGTGCGATCAGCATGCGGGCGTCGAAGGTGCGCAGCGTCATCATGTGCCGCATGCCTTCGACGAGCTCCTCGTCGCTCAGGAGACCGGCCCAGGGGCCGACCGCCTCCCCGGCGCGGTTGAGGACGCGGATGATCGAGAAGGCGAGATCCCGGATGTCCTCCGGGTTCGCGTCGATCTCCGGCCGCGGCACGGCCCCGGCCTTCGGGATCTTCACGTTGGAGAAGTCGGGGGTCCCTCCCGGCCGGACGGCGGGTTCGGGGACGTGCAGCGACAGGGGTCCGGGTTCAGACATGGTTGTTCATCCTCCCGACGTGGAAACTAGGGGCCGGTTTCAGCTCGGCCATAGGCGATGATTGGGACGATCAAGGCAATGCCGGCTCCAGGGCAGCCCGGCGCACGGCGCGGCTCGCCGCTTCCTGAGAGCACTTCTCCAGATGAGCCGCCTTGTTGATGACCTGGAGATTGGGCGCCCCCCAGAACGCAAGCAGGTCGGGCCAGGGCGTCTCGCGATGCTCCGCCCAGACCGCATAGAGCGGCACCCGATGGTCCACCTCGGCCGTCTTGAGGAGCCGGCGCCCGCTCGCCGGGCATTTCCGGTTCTGGCGGAGCTTCAACGCCTTCAGATGATCGGTCGGGGCCGTCCAGAGCTGCCAGGCGACCACGCAGGCGGCGTGCCAGGTGGCGTTCCGGTTGGGCTTACCGTCGGCCCAGAGATCCGTGTGCCAGCCGAGGCGGAACACCGGCTGGCCGCAGACGCAGCAATGCCCGTCCCCGCGCGAGAAGTCCGGCTCCCGATACGGTGCGGGCGGCATGCGGAAGGAGAGCGGCAGGCCGGAGGCCTTCTCGCGCCCGAGCCGCCAGGTCCAGCCGCCGGGAGGTCCGCTCTTTGCCGCAAGCGCCCGGGCCAGCCTGTCGGCTCGCAAGGGATGGTGCCGCCAATAGCCCTCCACCGCCCGACGCTGGGTCGGCGGGATGAAAGGCTGCCTGAGGGCGTGATTGAGCACGCAGGCCGGGAACAGCTCGGACAGGCGCCGTTCCAGCCGCGCCCGGGATTTCGCGTTTCTCTCGTCTCGCCAGGTGGACATTCCGAAGCGCCGTCCTCGTCGTTCGCCGCGGCCCGACCATCGGCGGCCACAGGCGCGAGCCTACCGCATAACATCGAATGATGGGTGCAAGGTAAACGCGAAACGGGACCGAGCAGAGATGCAGTTTGGCCCGATCGGAGTTGGCTCAGTCGACGAATGGCGGAACGATCGGGAAAGCCGGACATGCCTCTACCGCCCGCGCGGCAAAGGCCGCAGCATCAGGTCCGGGACGCAGGAGGCGAGCCCTTTGGCAGGGGTCCATCTTCGAAAAAACGAAAGCGGAAAGGCCCGGATACCATCGGAGCCTCTCCCAGCGTGGGAATTCCGAACCGCCCCGCGTCAGATGAAGAAGAAGTCCTTCCAGGTGAGGGATGTGCCCTCGCCCTTCTGGAGCTTGAGGCTGGCGATCTCCACCATAGCCTTCGCGCCGGAGCCGTCCACGTCGAAGTACAGCTTCTTGGTCCGGGCGTTGTAGATGAAGAAGTCGTCCTTGTCGGCGGCCTTGTCGCCCACCTTGAAGAAGCTGCTCTTCAGCTTCACCGGCTTGTCGAGCGCCGCGCCCTTGCCCTTCAGGTACTTGGCGATGGTCTTGTTGGTGAACGCCGCATCGTCGAAGAAGATGCTGTCGTACTTCGGCCCGAAGTCGAGGATCTGGTCCTTGTGCTGGTTGGCGAGGCTCTTGTTGGGCGCGCCCTTGGCGTTCGTCAGCTTGGTGTCGAACACGAAGGCGTCGCGGCTGGTCTTGCCCTTGCCACCGTAGAGCTTGTCCTTGCCCGCGCCGCCGCCGAGCGTGTCGTTGCCGGCCTCGCCCTTGAGCGTGTCGGCGCCGGCCCCGCCGAACAGGCGGTCGTTGCCGAGCCCGCCCGCGAGCGTGTCGTTGAGGCCGCCGCCGAAGAACACGTCGTGGTCGGCCGAACCGGCGGTGACCTCCGGATCGACGTTGTTGACGCGGATGACGAAGTCCTTGTCGACCACGTGCGTGCCGTCGCTGACCCGCAGCTTAACGGTGTGGGAGGCCGCCTGCTCGTAGTCGAGCTTGAAGCCGTTCTCGACCAGGATCTGGTTGCCGGCAAGCCTGAAGCGCCCGCCCGCATTGTCGAGGAGCGTGTAGGTGAGCCGGTCGCCGTCGCTGTCGGTGGCTGAAAGCGTGCCCACCTCCTTACCGGCGGCTGCATACTCCTCCGCCAGGTCACCGCTTAGAACCGGCACCGGAGGAGCGTTCACGGGCGTGGTCGGATCGCTCGGCGTTGGGTCGTTCGGAGTCGGATCGCTCGGCGTTGGATCCGTCGGAGTCGGATCCGTTGGAGTCGGATCTGTCGGTGTCGGGTCCGTCGGAGTCGGATCTGTCGGAGTCGGATCGGTCGGAGGGGGAGGATCTTCGGCGAGGATCTCCCTTTGGCCGTTGAACGTCGCGAACTGCACGTTACGGACGGTATCCGTTCCATCACCGGCCTGACGCAGATCTTCGACCGTATAGCTGCCGTCGTCATTGCGCCTGATCTTGTAGTTCACCCGCGCGCCGGAGAACAAGGCCGTGTTGTACCCGGTTCCGCCGTCGAGCACGTCGTTCCCCGTCCCGCCCTCCAGGGTATCGTCGCCGCCGCCGCCCTCAAGAATGTCGGCGCCATCGCCCCCGATCAGGCTGTTCTGACCGTCATGACCGACAATTCGGTTTGCAAGCTCGTTGCCCGTGATGGACATCGGAACGTCCAGAAACTCCGACCAGGCCGCCAGAATTTCCACTTCGGCGCCAGCACTGAGCACGAAGCCGTCCCCGACGACATATGCGGTGTCGAAGCCTTCGCCGGCCGCTTCGACGACGGTGTCGCCCTGCTTGACATAGTAGGTGTCGTCTCCGGAACCGCCCCTCAGTTCGTCGAGCCCCTCGTCGCCCGAGAGAACGTCGTTGCCGCCCCAGCCTTCGAGCGTGTCGTTTCCGTCGCCGCCCTTGAGGACGTTAGCACTGTCGTGCCCGACGATGAGGTTGGCGGAGCCATTGCCGGTGATGCTGACCGAGCCGGCGATCTGGCTCCAGGCCTGGAGCACCTCGACTTCAGTGCCGGCGTTGAGGGTGTAGTCAGAGGACACGACATAGACTGTGTCGTGTCCCTCACCGACAAGTTCCCTCACCTGGTCGCCAGACTCGTCCACGTAGTAGGTGTCGTCGCCGGTTCCACCAACGAGCAAATCCGCTCCCTCGTCACCGGACAGGATATCGTCGCCGCCCCTGCCCTCCAGCGTGTCGTTTCCGCCCCCTCCTTTGAGGACGTTGACGGCAGCGTGTCCGACGATCCGGCTGGCGAACTCATTGCCCGTGATCGCGATGTCGAGGGAGGTGAGCTGGCTGTCGGCCAGCAGAACCTCCACCTCGACGCCGGCAGCCAGGACGTAGCTCGAGCACGCCACACGGACCGTGTCGTGTCCCTCTCCCGCCATTTCGATGATCGTATCCTCGAGCAGATCAACCGTATAGGAGTCGTTCCCGATCCCGCCTTGCAGGACGTCCAGCCCCGTACCGCCTTCCAGGTGATCGTCGCCCTCGCCGCCTTCGAGCGTGTCGCTGCCGTCTCCACCGTAGAGACCGTCCCGACCACCCAATCCCCGGATGTGGTTCGCGAACTGGTCGCCCCTGAGGAGATCGTCCACCAGGGAGCCGTCGATGTTCTCGATGCTCTCGTACTGGTCACCTTGCGCGACGCCGCGGTTCTGTGAAGGGTCGGCGAGGTTCACCTCGACGCCGCTTTCGCCATAGTAGGAGGCGGTGTCGCGGCCCCGCCCACCTCTGAGCAGGTCTGCCCCCTCGCCTCCGCTCAGGACGTCATCGCCGTCACCCCCGAAAAGGGTGTCGTTCCCGCCGAAACCTCTCAGCACATCGTTCAGGCTAGTACCGACATATTGCTCGGCACCATTGCCTCCATACCAGTCCTCGGCTTCTCCCCGCGGATCCAGGATCCGATAGCGAATGTTGGAGATGTCGGCCGCCCCGTCATCGGATGTCCAGCTCACCATCAGCCGACCGTCGAGCAGCTGCGTGATCTGAAGATGGTCCTGCGTCCCGAAGGAGGTTACCGTATAGGCTTCGCTGGTCGGATCGCCGTTCGCATCGAAGGTTCTCACATAGCATGAATTGCCCGTCAGATAGGCTAAGGCGAAACCACCATCCTTCAGCCCGGTCAGAACAGGCTCGCGTGCTCCGCTGACAGTGCTGTCGTACAGGATCTTGTCTGTCCCTCCCGATCCATCCTGGTTCTTGATGATGGCACGGACGAGCGAGTGCGATTGCCCGTCGATAGATCGATGCTCCGCCCAGGATACGACGAACCGACCGCCCGTCAGAGACGTCACGCAGGGCTGCGGCATGTCTCCGCCTGGACTCGTCGCCAGCGTGAACGTGCTGCCCAGCTTCTCGCCGGTGGGACTCACGAGCTGGAGTTGAACGGTACGCCCGGATTCTGCCCCGTTCGGAGCAATCAGCTTCTGGGCGAATGCGACCGCGACATTGCCGTTGGCAAGACCCGTGACCGAAGGATTGTAGTACTCGGCGGAAAACAGCGGCGGGACGGGGGCGGTGATTTCGGTCGTCACTCCCCTGGGTGCGCGCGTCTCGGTGAAAAATTCGAGGTAGATGACATGGGTGTCCGTGTTGACCGACGCCGAGACGAACCCGTGCAAAACGTCGTTCATCGTCGCAAGCGACGCGTTTTCATAGTTGTTCCAGGTCGTCGCCTGGGTCAGGAATTCTCCTCCCAATGCAACGCCGTTCGTATCGAAGGCGCGGCCATAGGTGAGCGTCGTCCCCGATCCGGGCGAGAAGTCGTCGTACGTTACGATGAAGGTTCCGTTGCGTAAGTTCGTGACGGCTGGCAGACGACCGGTCAGGTCGTTCTGGTCGCCGATCCAGAACTCCTCCCCCTTCTTGGTCCCATCTGCATTGAAGATCTGGCCGCGCACGCTCCACGGGCCGTCGGCAACGCTCGCCCGCTCCTGCCAGACGGCCAGAAAGGTCCCATTGGCGAGCATCGTGATGTCGGCATCCTGGTGAAACCCGCCCTGGCTGTTCGCGAGTTGAACGACATTCCAAGGGACCAGCGCCATTCCGTGCTCCTGTACCGCGATGCATCGCGAATTGATATATTATATCATTAAGTATCCTTTTATCTCCGGGAGGCAAGACTACCGCTGGGAATCCTAGACAAAGCCGAGCGATGCGGCCCATGGCGCACACCCGCTCAATGCTGAAGAGCCCCGCCGGGCGAGCGGGGCTTGATGCCTTTGGCCGGTGAGACGGACGTCAGATGACGAAGAAATCGTCCTTTGTCAGGATGGGCTTGTTTGTCAGCTTGGCGATCTGCACGGCCGCATGGCTGCCGTTGCCGTCCTCGTCGTAGTAGAGCGCGCCCGTCTTCTTGTCGTAGACGATGCGGTCGCTCGCATCGTGCGCCTTGGTGCCGACCCAGAACGCCTTCGCCTCCAGCGCCCCCTTCTTGGCAATTTTGGAAAACACACCGCTCTTCTTCAGCCAGATCGTGTCGTTGGCGGCCGAGAAATCGCGGATCGTGTCCACATTCGTGCGGCTGTTCGGCCGCGTGTCGAACACGAACACGTCGCCTCCCGCTCCGCCCGTCAGCACGTCCTTGCCGGCCCCGCCGTAGAGCGTGTCATTGCCCGCTCCGCCCACGAGCACGTTCGCTGCTGACGTGCCGCGCAGCACCAGATTTTCAGGAGGAGGCGGTGGCGGCGATGGCGGTGGTGGCGGAGGAGGCGGTGGCGGCGGCTCCGGATCGTCGGACACGTCTCCCACGTCGATGCTGAAGGTCTTGGTGGTCACGCCGCCATGCGGGTCGCTCACCGTCAGGGTGATGCTGAACTGCGAGCGGGTTTCGAAATCGAGCGGCCTCGACAGCACGAGGTCGCTGCCGTTCAACGCGAACACGCCGCCGGCATTCTGTGTGAGCTCGTAGGCAAGCGCATCGCCGTCCGCATCCGACGCGGAGAAGCGTCCGACGACGGATCCGACGGACGCGTTCTCCGCCACGCTGGCATTCGAAAGCGCGGGCGCGCTCGGCGCGCGATTGACCAGCGCGAAGGTCCCGTCGCTGAAGATCGCGAAGCGGATGTCGCGCAGCAGGTCGGTTCCATCGTGATCCTGCCGCGTGTCCTCCACGGTGAGGCTCCCGTCCTCGTTGCTGGAGACCGTGTAGTCCGCCCGCGCGCCGGAAAAGACCGCCATGTTGCGCCCTGCCCCGCCCTCCAGCGTGTCGTCGCCCCGGCCGCCCGTGAGCACGTCGTCGCCCCCGTGGCCGATGAGGCGGTTCGCCCGGTCGTCGCCGACGAAGACATCGTTGCCGGCGCCGCCCTCCAGGTTCTCGATGCCGACGAGCGTGTCGATGCCGTAGCCGCCCGTGTCCTGCGGCCGCCCCTGGAGGAGAAGGCTCACGGTCGCGCCGACCGGTCCGCCGAAGCGGGCCGTGTCGATGCCGCTCCCGCCGTCGAGCCGGTCATGGCCCTGCCCGCCTTCGAGGGTGTCATCCCCGGCGGCGCCCTTCAGCACGTTGTCGAGGTCGGAGCCGACGAGCACGTCGTTCCCGCCGCCGCTCGTCACGTTCTCGATGCCGACAAAGCGGTCGAGGCCGAGGCCCGTCGCCTGCGCGACCGTGAGGCGAAGATCCACCGTCACGTCGGCGCCCGAGAGCAGCACCGTGTCGATGCCGTCGCCGCCGCTGAACAGGTCGTCCCCGGTCCCGGCCGAGAGGATGTCGTTGCCCGCGCCGCCATCCAGGTCGTTGTTGCCGTCCCCACCTTGGAGAACGTCGTCGCCCGCGCCGCCGCGCAGGACATCGTGCCCCATGCCGGCCGTGATCGTGTCGTCGCCTCCGCCGCCGTCGACGAGGTTGTCGCCGTGGCCCGCATCGATCGTCTCGTTGCCGAGGCCGCCATAGGCCGTGTCGTTGCCCGCATCCCCGTCGCCGTCGAGGCGGATCATCCCGTTCACCGATCCGCGAATGCCCGTGTAGAGGTCGTCGCCCGCCCCCAGAAGAACCATGCCGTTGAGAAAGCCCTCGTTGGTGAGGACATCCCGGAAGGCGGAGCCCTGCACCGCGACCTCGGCGCTCACCGTGCCGGTGTTGGTGATCTCGTAGCTGCCCGTGGCGGCATAGGCGGCCGTGACCTTGATGCCCGTCAGCGCCGCCGTGATGATGCCGGCATTCATGATCGTGCTGTTGACGTCGCTCACGTCGATGCCCGTACCGAAGGCGCTGATCGTGCCGCTGTTGACGATGCGCGATCCGGTGTTCGGCTGGTTGGCGGTGCCGTAGACGAGCATGCCGGCGATGCCCGAAATCGAGCCGTTGTTGATCGCCTTGATGGAATCCCAGCCCTCGATACCGACCAGGGAGGCAATCAGGGTCCCGTCGTTGATGACCCGGCCGCCGTCGAACCGCAGCCGGACCGCCTGGGCGGAGTCGATCACGCCGCTCGGTCCCACGTAGAGCCCGCCCTGCGCCGCGATGTCCACGCCGATCCAGGAGGTGCGGATCGTGCCGCTGTGGCTGATCTGCGCGGTCGTGACCGTCATGATGCCGGTGGACCCCGCCCCCGTCGCCTCGATCAGCACCCCGTTCGACACGGTGAGGACGGAGTCGTTGGATGGGAAGTTGACCAAGACCCGGTAGATGTTGGTCAGGGGTTGCGTGTTTTCCGGCGGATCCGCGTATTCGGTCGTCAGATCCTGCGATAGGACCGTGTAGGACGAGTTCGTGAGAAACGGCATGGGCACCTGGCAGAGTGAACGCTAAGCGCCTATCATGGGAATTTACGCAACGTAACTACATAAACAGAGAGGGCAGTTACGGCAGCCGAGCTTGTTTTCGGCCGCATCGTTACTTTTGCGTTGCCAAGCTTGTGCGAAAAATTCTTTCGTTCGTCTTTGCCGCGGCGTCCCGAAGAAAAGGCCCGGAGGCGGCTCCGGGCCTCATCGATGCGGACTAGAACGGGATGTCGTCGTCGAGGTCGTTGTAGCGGGAGCCGCCCCCTCCACCGCCGCCGAAGGAAGAGGACTGGGCCGGGGCCGGGCGCCGTTCCATGGGGGCGGCGCGTCCGAAGTCGCCGCCGCTGCGGACCTGGCCCGGCTCCTCGTCGCCGTACTCGGAGGCGCCCCCGCCGCCGCGGCTGTCCAGGATCGTCAGCTCGCCCCGGAAGCGCTGCAGCACGATCT
>JAFAAP010000234.1 GCA_023426505.1 Pseudomonadota bacterium | reverse complement strand
ACGTTGGGGAGCTGCAGGGCCGGATCGGCGGCCGCGACCGCCAGGTCGCCTTCCGTGATGGTGATGCCGTTGACCCGGGCGATGACCTTGGCCGGATCGGCCGGAGCGGCGGCAGGAGCTGCCGGGGCCGGGGTGCCGGTCTGGGCGAGGGCGGCGCCGGCCGCGAGGGGCAGGGCGACCCCGAGGGCCAGAATACCCTTCTGGAGGCTTTTCCTGACGTGAAGTGAAACTGTCATTGTGGTTCCTCTGGTGAGCTTGACGACCGCTCACGAAGCGCCGCGATCGTTGGCTGAATGTGTTTACGTTTGCAAGGGATGGCATATTTATGTCACAGCATCGCCGCTCGCGGGGCCTTGAACGGGTCAAGCTTGTGGACGGTCGGGCTGCGCCACTCCGGCACAGCCTTTAAGATGCGTTTCGGCGTAATTAAGTCTATAAGGCGGCTCAAATCGCCCCCTTATCCAGAATCCTGAAAGTCTGAAGGCTCTCGATGTTCGGTTCTCTCGCCAAGAAAATCTTTGGTTCGGTCAATGATCGCCGGCTGAAGTCCTACCGGCCGAAGGTGGCGGCCATCAATGCGATGGAGGCCGAGCTCGAAGCCCTGTCCGACGACCAGCTGCGCGCCCGCACGGACGAGTTCAAGGCCCAACTGGCCGCCGGCAAGACCCTGGACGACATCCTGGTCCCGGCCTTCGCGACCGTCCGCGAGGCGGCCAAGCGCACCCTCGGCCAGCGCCACTTCGACGTCCAGCTCATCGGTGGCATGGTGCTCCACGAGGGCTCGATCGCCGAGATGCGCACCGGCGAGGGCCAGACCCTGGTGGCGACCCTGCCGGTCTACCTCAACGCGCTCGCCGGCAAGGGCGTCCACGTGGTGACCGTGAACGACTACCTCGCCCGCCGCGACTCGGAATGGATGGGCCAGATCTACCGCTTCCTCGGCCTCTCGGTCGGCGTGATCGTCCATGGGCTCGACGACGCGGAGCGCGCCCAGTCCTATGCGGCCGACATCACCTACGGCACCAACAACGAGTACGGCTTCGACTATCTTCGCGACAACATGAAGTACGAGATGGCGCAGATGGTCCAGCGGGGCCACAACTTCGCCATCGTGGACGAGGTCGACTCGATCCTCGTCGACGAAGCGCGCACGCCGCTCATCATCTCCGGCCCCCTCGACGACCGCTCGGAGCTCTACAACGCCGTCGACAAGATCATCCCGCTCCTTGCCAAGACCGATTACGAAGTCGACGAGAAGCAGCGCTCCGTGGCCCTGACCGAGGGCGGCACCGAGAAGATCGAGGAGCTTTTGCGCACCGAGGGCCTGCTCAAGGAGGGCGACCTCTACGACGCCCAGAACGCGACCCTCGTCCACCACATGAACCAGGCGTTGCGCGCCCACACCCTGTTCCAGCGCGACAAGGACTACATCGTCCGCAACGGCGAGGTGGTGATCATCGACGAGTTCACCGGCCGCATGATGCCGGGCCGCCGCTACTCGGAGGGCCTGCACCAGGCCCTCGAGGCTAAGGAGCGCGTCCAGGTCCAGCCCGAGAACCAGACGCTCGCCTCCATCACGTTCCAGAACTACTTCCGCCTCTACGACAAGCTCGGGGGCATGACCGGCACGGCCGCCACGGAGGCCGACGAGTTCCTGGAGATCTACAACCTCGAGGTGGTCGAGATCCCGACCAACCGTCCGGTCTCCCGCGTGGACGACGACGACGAGGTCTACCGCACGGCCGAGGAGCGCTACCGCGCGGTCATCCGCGACATCGAGGCCTCCTCGAGCCGCGGCCAGCCGATCCTGGTCGGCACCACCTCGATCGAGAAGTCGGAGTATCTCGCCGAGCTCCTGATCAAGGACGGCTACACCCTCATCGACTTCGAGAAGCCCGATGCGCTGGAGCCGCTCTACCGCGACGCCCGCGCCGGACGGGGCACCAAGCACTTCGCGGTGCTCAACGCCCGCTTCCACGAGCAGGAGGCCTTCATCGTCGCCCAGGCCGGCGTGCCGGGCGCGATCACCATCGCGACCAACATGGCCGGCCGCGGCACCGACATCCAGCTCGGCGGCAACGCCAAGATGCGCATCGAGCGTGAGCTCGTCGGCCTCGAGGGCGAGGAACGCACTCGGCGCGAGAAGGAGATCCTCGACGAGGTCGCCTCCTTCAAGGAGAAGGCGCTCGCAGCCGGCGGCCTCTACGTGCTCGGCACCGAGCGCCACGAGTCCCGGCGCATCGACAACCAGCTGCGCGGCCGGAGCGGCCGTCAGGGCGATCCCGGCCGCTCCAAGTTCTACCTGTCGCTCCAGGACGACCTGATGCGCATCTTCGGCTCCGACCGGATGGACGGCATGCTGCAGAAGCTCGGCCTGAAGGAGGACGAGGCCATCATCCACCCGTGGATCAACAAGGCGATCGAGCGGGCGCAGGCGAAGGTCGAGGCGCGCAACTTCGACATCCGCAAGAACATCCTCAAGTACGACAACGTCATGAACGACCAGCGCAAGGTCGTGTTCGAGCAGCGCCGCGAGTTCATGACCGAGGAGAGTGTCCGCGACACGATCGACGAGATGCGCCAAGGGGGCGTCGACGACTTCGTCACCCGACACATCCCGGAACACGCCTATGC
>JAFAAP010000155.1 GCA_023426505.1 Pseudomonadota bacterium | reverse complement strand
AGGCGCCCAGCAGGGTCAGGTGAATCTTGGCCATCGTTCTCTCCTTCGATCGATGCGGGTCCCGCATCCGGGTCGCTGGCGGCACCCGGTCTCCGATGGCGGGTCCGCCAACCGCACCATTGGATGCGGGCGCCGCCGAAACGTTCCCGCGTTCCAGTGACCGACCTTATGGCTGCCGCTGCAGTTGCTGCATGACGCGGTCGGTCACCCGGTTGCAGCGAAGCCCGTCGAACGGAAAGGCGTCTTTCATGGTCGCCACGAGCCGGGCCTGGAGCGCCTTCTGCAGCAGCCGTCTCGCCCGGTGGAGCCTCGTCTTCACGGTCTCGGGTCGGATGCCCAGGAAGGACGCCGTCTCCTCGATGCTCATCTCCTCGACCTCGCGCATCATGAACACCGACCGGAAGGCTTCCGGCAGCTCGTCGACGGCGTGCTCCACCATGCGGCGCAGCTGCGCCCGTCCTGCTTCGGCCTCCGGGTCCTGGGTCGGCGAAGGCTGCGGGAACATCAGGATCTGCGCCTGGCCGCCTTCCGCCTGCTCGAGGGCGCTCAGATCGACGAGCCGGCGCCGCCGCCGCACGCGCCCGAGCGCCTCGTTCATGACGATGCGGGTGAGCCATGTGGACAGGCGGGCCTCTCCCCGGAAGGTGTCGAGACGCGTGAAGGCCTGCAGATAGCCGTCCTGAACCACGTCCTCCGCCTCGACGTCGCTCCCGAGGATCCCGCGGGCGACCCGGTAGAGGCGGCGGTTGTGGCGCTGCATGATGGCCCGGAAAGCATCGGTGTTTCCGAGCCGCGCCTGGGAGACGAGGTCCGCATCGTCAAAGGCCGAGAGGTCGAGATGGGTTTTCGTGTTCTTCATCGGGCACCTGCCTTCCGAAGGCTTGGATGCTACGGGATCCGGAGAGGTTCCCGCCGGCGGATTGAGACCCGTGCGTAGCTGCGCTCACGCGGCCGACCTGTCTCGCGGCGGGTCGAGCTTGGCACAATTGACGTGCTAATGGGAGCAAGATATTTAGAACCATTCTAAACAAGGCCTCCCGCCATGCTGTCTCGCGTCTTCGGCTTCGACCGCCGCCCCTTCGACTCGCTCTCGGAACAGGAAATCCTGGCGCTCGCGATCTCGTCCGAGGAGGACGATGCGCGGATCTACCGGTCCTATGCGGAGGGCCTGCGCGAGCCCTTTCCGCAATCCGCCAAGGTGTTCGACGAGATGGCCGCCGAGGAGGACGGGCACAGGTCGGCGCTGATCGAGCTGCACCGGCGCCGCTTCGGCGAGACGATTCCGCTGATCCGGCGCGAGCACGTGCGCGGCTATTACGAGCGCAAGCCCGACTGGCTCGTTCGCCCGCTCGGCATCGAGAAGGTGCGGGCGGCGGCCGAGACCATGGAGGCGCAGGCGCACCGGTTCTATGTGGAGGCCGCCAAGCGCAGCACGGATGCCTCGACCCGCAAGCTCCTGGGCGACCTCGCGGCGGCCGAGAAGGACCACGAATCCCTCGCGCACCGCCTCGGCCTCGCCTACACGCCGGACGCCGTGAAGGAGGAGGAGGCCCAGACCGAGCGGCGGCAGTTCATCCTCACCTTCGTTCAGCCGGGGCTGGCCGGCCTGATGGACGGCTCCGTCTCGACGCTGGCGCCGATCTTCGCCGCGGCTTTCGCCACGCAGGACACCTGGCAGACGTTTCTCGTCGGTCTCTCGGCCTCGGTGGGCGCCGGCATCTCCATGGGCTTCACGGAAGCGGCGCACGACGACGGCAAGCTTTCCGGGAGAGGCTCGCCGATCAAGCGCGGCTTCGCGTCCGGCATCATGACGGCGATCGGCGGGCTCGGCCACGCCCTGCCCTACCTGATCCCGCATTTCTGGACCGCCACCATCATCGCGGCCGCGGTGGTGTTCGTGGAGCTCTGGGCCATCGCGTTCATCCAGAACCGCTACATGGAGACGCCCTTCATGCGCGCCGCCTTCCAGGTGGTGCTCGGCGGCGCCCTCGTGTTCGCGGCGGGCGTGCTCATCGGCAACGCTTAAGGAAAGGGTCCTCGCCGGACTGGCTCGGAGCACGCGGAGCCGCTACGAGTATCGTACCATCATCCTTGAGAGGATTCGCGGTGTCCGATCCGTTTGCCATCACCGACCTCGCCGCCCTGGAAGCGCTCTACGGCGCGCCCATGGAGGCCTCCCTCGTCAAGGAGACCGACCGGGTCATCCCCGAATACCGGGCCATGATCGAGGCCTCGCCCTTCGTGGCGCTCGCGACCCGCGGGCCCGAGGGCCTCGACTGCTCGCCCCGCGGCGACGGGCCGGGCTTCGTGCGGGTCCGGGACGAGAAGACGCTGCTGCTTCCCGACCGGCGCGGCAACAACCGCATCGATTCGCTGCGCAACATCGTGCGCGACCCGCATATGGGGCTGCTCTTCCTCATCCCGGTCGTCGGCGAGACGCTGCGCGTCAACGGCCGCGCCGTGATCTCGGCCGAACCGGCGCTGCTGGAGAGCTTCGCCATCGACGGCAAGGCGCCGCGCACGGTGCTCGTCGTCACCGTGGAATCCGTGTTCTTCCAGTGCTCGCGGGCGGTCGTGCGCTCCGACCTGTGGAACCCGGAGCGGCACGTGACGCGCAAGAGCCTGCCGAGCGCGGGAAAAATCCTCGCGGCGTGCAGCGAGAACCGCGTCGGCGGCGACGCCTACGACGAGGGGCTCCAGGAGCGGGTGCGGGCGACGCTGTACTGAGGCGTCGGCCGGCGCTGCACGCTACTGCGTCTTCGCCTTGGCGAGCGACTGCGCCATCTCCAGGTGCTTCTGCAGCACCGGCAGGGATTCGCTCGCGTAGCCGCCCGCCGCATCCTGCTGCTTGGCCTCCTTCTGGTATTCGGCGATGTCCTTCTTGTGGTCGGCGATCATGGCCTGGACGAACTGCCGGTCGAAGGCGTCGCCCGAGAGCTTCGAGAGCTTGTCGTAGACGGCCTTCTTGTCCTTCGGCACGTCCGTCGGCGGCGTCACGTTGACGGTGCCGGCGACCGTGGTGGCCTTCTGGTTGGCGCTGGAATGATCGGTCTCCAGCTGGCGGGCGAAGTTGCGGACGTCCTCGCTTGCCGCCTTCTGCTGTCCGAGCTGGCCGAGGGACACCTCGGACAGGTTGCCTTCGATCGCCTTCTTGATGAAGGCCTGGCTCGCGGTGTCCTTGGCTTGGGCGCCGGCCAGCGGAACGGCCAGGGCGGCGACGAATCCGACACTGAGGATCAGCTTTCTGGACATGGTTCACCTCGCTGCGGCCGCACCCGCGCGGATGCGGGGAGCCGTCGCGGGACGAACGCCCCCTGCAAGAGCCGGTTCCTGGATGCGACCGCCGCTTTCCGTCGCGTGCCCTCACCCCAGCCGTGCGCCGAACGTCTTGAGGTACTTCATGCCCGTGTCGCACATCACCGTGACGACGGTGGCGTCCGGCCCGAGCCGCTGGCCCAGGCGCAGGGCCGCGACGACGTTGGCCCCCGTGGAGGTGCCGGCGAAGAGGCCCTCCTCCCGGGCGAGCCGCAGCGCCATGGCGACGGCGTCCTCGGTCGAGACGCGCTCGATCTCGTCGGCGATGCCGACCTGCCAGAGCGGCACCACGTAGCCGGCGCCGATGCCGTCAATCTTGTGCGCGCCCGGCGCGCCTCCGGACAGGACCGGGGATTCGGCCGGCTCCACGGCGGCGATCCGGATCCGGTCGCTGCGGCCGCGCAGGCCCTCGGCGATGCCGCGCAGCGACGCCGCCGTGCCGACGCTCTGGACGAAGGCGTCGATGCGGCCCCCCGTCTGGACCCAGATCTCCTCCGCCATGGCGTGGTAGGCGGAAAGCTGGTCGCGGTTTTTCATCTGGTCGGTCCAGAAGGCGCCGGTCTCCTGCGCGATCACGCCGGCCGCCGCGATCATGTCCTTCGTGAGCTTCTCGGTCATGCGTCCGCTCTCGCTTTCGATGACCTGGAGGCGGGCGCCGAGGATTGTCATGTGATCGAGCTTCTCGCGCGAGAAGGCGTCCGAGGTCACCACATGCAGCGGGTATCCCTTCACGGCGCAGACCAGCGACAGGGACACGCCCGTGCTGCCGCCGGTGTATTCGACGACGGCGCCGCCGGGCGCGAGTCGCCCATCCCGTTCGGCGGCCTCGATCATGGCGAGCGCCATGCGGTCCTTCATGCTGCCCGTGGGATTCTCGCTCTCGAGCTTCAGCAGGATGCGGGCGCCATTCTCCGGCACGATCCGGCGCAGGGCCAGGAGCGAGGTGTTGCCGATGTGGTCGAGGATCGTCCGCTGCCCGTTCATGAGACTCATTCCCGTTCGAAGTCGTGCTGCTCCGTCTGTTAGGGCCGAACCGGCCCGGTGTCAGGTCCGGAATCCGGACTTCTCCGCCGGCAGGCGGCGTGCTAGCGCTGGCCCCATGTCGGGATACGGTCAGTTCTGTTCGATGGCGCGGGCGCACGAGGTGCTGGGCGGGCGCTGGACGCTGCTCGTCGTGCGCGAGATCCTGTGCGGCAGCCGGCGCTTCAACGACATCCGCCGCGGGATTCCGCGCATCTCGCGCACCATGCTGTCCGAGCGGCTGCAGGAACTGGTGGCGGTCGGCGTTCTGTCCCACCACAAAGGGCACCACGGCCCGGAATACGACCTGACAGAATCCGGTCGGGAACTCATCGAGCTGATCAAGGCCATGGGTGCCTGGGGCCAGCGCTGGCTGCCGCGCCACGCGGCCAGGGAGGACCTCGACGCACAGCCGCTGCTCGTCGACATGGCGCGGCGCGTGCGCGCGGATGCGCTGCCGCCTGAGCCGATCGTGCTGCGCTTCGAGATCGAGGGCGAGCGCCATCCGCGCTTCATGCTGCTGAAGGCGTCCGAGGTCTCGCTCTGCACCCAGAATCCCGGCTTTCCGGAGGCCGTGCGCATCCGCGCGCCGCTCTCCGCCCTAGTGGCGTGGTGGCGCGGCGATACGGACTTCGCGCAGGCGCAGCGCATGGGCCTGTCGGTCGAGGGGTCGAAGGCGCTGGTGCGTGCGTTCCCAGAATGGTTCGACCGCTACCTCTTCGCCGAGATCGGGCCGGCGGCGTGACGCTGCCTGTTTGGAGCAGCGCGTCGTTTTTGCGAAAAAACCGGGGCCACTTTTCACTGGCGTGGCCCTACGGGTCGCTGACGCGGACCTCCGGTTCCACACGATGCGCTTGACCATCTAGGCCATCCTATCCCACAAGCGGGAGGCAATCCCAATCAGCCAAGGGGCACATCATGACGATTCAGCGCATCAAGCCCGGTCCCCGCATGAGCGGCGCCGTCGTGCACGGCGACACGGTCTATCTCGCCGGCCAGGTGGCCAACGCCTCGGCGGGCAAGAGCGTCACCGAGCAGACCACCGAGATCCTGTCGATCATCGACGGGCTCCTGGCCGAGGCCGGCACCGACAAGTCGAAGATCCTGATGGCGAACATCTGGCTCACCGACATGAGCACGTTCCAGGAGATGAACGCCGTGTGGGATTCCTGGGTGTCGCCCGGCAACACCCCGGCCCGCGCCACCGTCGAGGCCAAGCTCGCGGCTCCGCCCTTCAAGGTCGAGATCGCCGTCATCGCGGCGAAGTAAGCGCGGTACGCAGCCAATGGAAACGGGCCCCGAAGGGCCCGTTTTTCGTTTCGCTCATGTTCCCGCGTTACGGGCAGGGGTGACGCAGGCCGTCATAGCCGAGATAGGTGCCCGAGGCCGGGTCGTAGGACTTGAAGCGCTGGGCGCAATAGGCGACCGAGCCCTGGTTCGGGGCCACATAGACCGGCGCGGCCTGGGCCTGCGACTGCGCCAGGGCGCCACCGATGATCGCGCCGGTTGCGAGACCCACGGCGCCGGCCGCAAGGGCGTTGCCGCGGTCGCGGCGGTAATAGCCATAGGGACGGCCGTAATACGGACGGCCATAGGCATAGGGGCGACCGTAATAGCCCCGGCCGCCATAGTAGCCGCCGCGGCGGTAGTACTGCGAGTAATCCGTCTGCAGCTGACCGTTCTTCAGCGCCGAGACCACGTCGCTCACCGGGGCAGCTTGGGTCTGGGCGGAGGCGGGCGCAGCCATGAGGCCGACGGACCCGATCGCGGCGGACGCAACAACAGCCATCAACATCTTACGCATGAAATGCTCCTTTGACGTTGCGGGTCGAACGCGCCGGGCGCGGGGTCGTTCCCTCGATAGGACTTTTCATGCTCGGGACCTCACGGGATCGTGAGCCGCCTCAGGGGCGGACCTATGCCGCATTCTCGGGCGCGCCCTCGGCCTCCACGGCCTCGCTCCCGTGCAGGATCCCCTGCCCGGTCGGGCAGAGATCCAGGATCGCGCAGCGGCGGCAGGCCGGGTTCCGATAAAAGCAGCAGCGCTGGCCGTGCAGCATCATGACCTCGTGGTCGTCGTAGACCTGCTGCGCGTCCCAGTCGGCCGGCAGCAGGGCCGCGAGAGCCGCGTGCGACGGGCCGACGCTCATGGAGCGCGGGATGAGACCGGTGCGCTGCGCCACCCGATGATGGTGGCTGTCGACGGGCAGCGCCGCCTGCCGCAGGGTCGAGAACGACAGGACCGCCGCGCTGGTCTTCGGCCCGATGCCGGGAATGCTCTCGAGCCAGGCCCGCGCCTCCGATACGGGCATGCCGGCCAGGAAATCGAGGGTCAGGCTCCCGTGCCGCTCGGTAATCGCCGCGAGCACCGCCTTCAGGCGCGGGGCTTTCTGCTCCGGCCAGGTCACCCCTTGGATTGTCTCCTCCACCTCCGCGACCGGCGCGTCGCGCAATACAGCCCAGTCGGCGTAGCGCGCCCGCAGGGCCTTGAAGGCGCGGCCCGAATCGGCGTTGCGGGTGCGATGGGACAGGAGCGACGAGATCAGCTCGCTCAACGGATCGAGGCTGTGGAAGTAGGGGATCGGGCAGCCATAGACGGCGCAGAGCCGCTCGTGGATCGCGAGCGCCTTCTGTCTGAGATCGTCCTGGTCCGTCGCCATGGGCCGGGAATCCGCGAATCAGGTCCCGGGTTCCCGCATTTCGCGCCGCGCACACCGGATCACACGCTGGGACGCTTCCCTCGCGAAAAAATCTGTCGTAGCCCAGAGGCGTCCGGCCGAAGGGAACCTGCCCCGTGAATCTCACCATCTCCACCTGGAACATCAACTCCGTTCGCCTGCGCATCGAGCAGGTGCAGCGCTTCCTGAAGGAGCGGCGGCCGGACGTACTGTGCCTGCAGGAGACCAAGTGCCCGAACGACAAGTTTCCGCTCAAAGAGCTGCAGTCCTTCGGCTATCCGTTCGTGGTCCATATGGGCCAGAAGGGCTACAACGGCGTCGCGATCCTGTCCCGCTTTCCGTTTTCAGAGACGAGCGTGATGGAGATGTGCGGCCGTCAGGACGCCCGCCACATCACCGTGACCCTGGCGCCTCAGGCCAAGGCGGCCTCAGGGGTCGTGATCCATAACTTCTACGTGCCGGCCGGCGGCGACATTCCGGACCCGGACATGAACGAGAAGTTCCGCCACAAGCTCCAGTTCATGGAGGAGCTGCGCGCCTGGGGCGGACGGGCGAAGCCCACGGCCTCGCCGGCCATTCTCGTGGGCGACCTGAACGTCGCCCCGCTGGAGCACGACGTGTGGAGCCACAAGCAGCTCCTCGACGTGGTGAGCCACACCCCCGTGGAGACGGCGGCCCTCGAGGAGCTGCGGCAGGAGGCGGGCTGGACCGACGCCATGCGCCACCTGCGACCGGAGCCGGAAAAGATCTATTCCTGGTGGAGCTACCGCTCGCCCGACTGGGCGGCCGCCGACAAGGGCCGCCGCCTCGACCACATCTGGGTCTCGGACGACATCAAGAACGCCGTCCGCTCCATCGACGTGACCCGCGAGACCCGCGGCTGGGAGCGCCCCTCCGACCACGTGCCGGTGACGGCCGTGCTGGAGCTGTGAGCCCGCCGCTTCGGTCGAAGGCTCTGGACGCCGTGCTTACGGCGCGGAGGCATGGGTGACGGAAACCGGCTCGACCACCGGCAGGCGCAGGGGCGGCGGGTTGAAGCTCAGGCGCCCCAGGAGCTCGTGGGCGGAGGCGAGGCTGCATTCGGCCCGGCCCCGGGTGCAGGCCTCGAAGTAGCTCACGTACTCGTCGCAGCGCACGGTCCGCTCGAGCTTCGGCACCGCCGTGCAGCGCTCGTAGATGCTCCGCATGAGCTCTGCAGTCCGAGGATCGTACGGTCGGGAGGGCTCGAGATGCTTGGAGACCGCATGGACGCCGAGGATCAGGGCGGCGGGTCCTGCCAGGATGGCGATGGCTTTGAGGCCCGGATGTATCTTGAACATCGCCCTTCCTCGAATCGTTGCCATTGCGGCCAAGTTACCCGATCCGGGCCTCCCGTGAACCCTGAATTTCCGCAAGGTAATTACGTCTGGGACGGCGGGCATGGCGCAGGCCGGCGACGGCCTCAGCCCTGATCCTCGTCGGGCTTCGAGGGCGTCTCGCCGTCGATGGCGATGAGCTGCTGCCGGACCTTCTCCAGGCCTTCCGTGAGCCGGTCCAGCTCCTCCGCCATGGCGTCGTGCATGGCGGCGGCGGCGTTTGGAAACTCCTCCAGCACACGGCGCATGAGGCTGGGCGTCACGCGGATCACCGTGGAGGGTTCCTGCGCGATGGCGGTGGCCGGGCGGACCACCCGGGTGAACAGGGCCGCCTGGCCGATGAGGGAGCCGGGGCCGGCCACGAAGGCGGCGGGCGACCCGTCGTCATTGGCGTCGAGCCCGATGGCGCCGCGGCTCACCACATAACCCCCGTCCGAACGGTCGCCCTTGCGGAACAGCATGTCGCCCGCGCGCAGGATCCGGGTCTCGGACGCGAAGGCGACCAGCCGCAGGGCGTCCCGGTCGAGCAGGTTGAACAGGGGCGCCCTCGACAGGATCGCGATATCGTCTTCGAGCGCCATGGTTCGTCAGGGAATCAGCTTGTAGCCGCCGGGCTCGGTGACCAGGATGCGGGCGTTCGACGGGTCGGCCTCGATCTTCTGCCGCAGCCGGTAGATATGCGTCTCGAGGGTATGGGTCGTGACGTTGGAGTTGTAGCCCCAGACCTCGGTCAGCAGGGTGTCGCGCCCCACCACGGCCTGGCCGGCCCGGTAGAGATAGCGCAGGATCGCGGTTTCCTTCTCGGTGAGCTTGAGCTTGGAGCCCTTCTCGGTGGTCAGCAGCTTCGATCCCGGCCGGAACGTGTAGGGGCCGATCTGGAAGACCGCGTCCTCGCTGGCCTCGTATTGCCGCAGCTGCGCCCGGATGCGGGCGAGCAGCACCGCGAACTTGAACGGCTTGACCACGTAGTCGTTGGCGCCCGCCTCGAGGCCCATCACCGTGTCGGTGTCGGAGCCTTGGGCGGTGAGCATGATGATGGGGCTGCGGAAGCCGCCCTGGCGCATGACCTTGACCGCGTCACGCCCGTCCATGTCGGGAAGGCCCACATCCATGATGGCGAGATCGATCCGGTCGCCCTTGACGGCCTCGATGGCGCCCGTTGCCGTTTCCGCGGTCGAGACGCGGAACTCGTCGTACAGGCCGAGCTGTTCGGCGAGAGTGTCGCGCAGGTCCTGATCGTCGTCGACGACAAGGAGGCGGCTGGCATTCGACATCGGAAACCCTTCAACGCGGTGGATCGGGCAGGCGGCGGAACGGCTTGGGACCGATTGATATCGGCAAGGCCGCCCCGTCGGTCAACAACGGCGCCCTTGCCGGACAACCGGATCTCGCCGGTGGCGGATACGAGACGTGCCGTTCAGGATCTTGCCTTAGAGTAGTCATTCCCAGCTTGACAACAAGGGGCGGGCCCTGGCCTTCCACTGCCATGAAACGTGCTTACGTCGCCGTCGTCCGAGTCCATCGCTCCCCGCTCGACCACCGCCGCGGGCGGCTGGAGGCCGGCAATCTGGTGCTGCCCTGCGCGCTCGGCCGCTCCGGCACCCGGCCCGGCAAGCGCGAGGGCGACGGCGCTTCGCCGGTCGGACGCTTCCGCCTGCTCCAGGCCTTCTACCGGGCCGATCACGGGCCCCGGCCCCGCACGGGCCTGCCCCTTCGCCGGATCCGGCCTCGGGACGGCTGGTCGGACGATCCCGCCGACCGGCGCTACAACCGCCTCGTCCCCCTGCCCTGCCCCACGAGCCACGAGAAGATGTGGCGCGACGACCACCTCTACGACGTGGTGCTCGACATCGCCTGGAACCGCGG
>JAFAAP010000149.1 GCA_023426505.1 Pseudomonadota bacterium | reverse complement strand
TTTATGTCACCCCCACCGCGGGGGTGGGCTTTATGCCCCCCCACCACCACACGGGGAGACGGACGATGGCCAATCCACTCGTGCTGGCCGGATTGCTCGTGATCTTGGTTCTGTCCGGAGGGGCTATCGCGCAAACGCCGCCCTCGCCAACTGAGCTCTCGGCCTACCACGGCCTGCACGCGGCCGCGGTCCAAGGCTCTGTTGATGACATCCAGCGGCTGGCTCAAGCGAGCGTTGACCTCAACGCTCGGGACGGCAACGGCCGCACGCCGCTGCATGTGGCGGCGTTCCAGGGGCACGGGGCAGCAGCCCGGGAACTGATCGCCATTGGGGCGGATCCTGCCCTGCACGACAACCAGCGTTATGACGCCTTGACCATCGCGGCGGTCCGCGACGATGTCCCGACGCTGAGGGCGCTGCTCGCTGCTGGCGCGAGCGCAAAGCTCGTCACCAGCGTCTATGACGGCACCGCGCTGATCGCGGCGGCCCATCTCGGGCACGATGGCGTGGTCCGCGAGCTGATCCGGGCCGGCGCGCCGCTCGACCATGTCAACAACCTGGGCTGGACCGCCCTGATCGAGGCGGTGATCCTTGGGGACGGCGGTCCGCGGCACGTCGAGACGGTGCGGGCGCTCGTCGCGGCCGGAGCCAATCCCGGAATCCCGGACCGGGATGGCATGACGCCCCTCCAGCACGCCGTGGCGCGGGGCTATGACAGCATCGCGTTGATCCTGCGCGAGGTGGCCGGTCGCTAGGATCCGGGAACCTTCGTGGCTTCTTTCGATCCAATCGTCATTCACCAAGGCCTCACCAGGCACGGATGAAGAGGACATGATCCGCTCGGTTGCCTACTCGAAGGCGGTTTTCGCCGGCATGGCAGGCGCCATCGTCTGGGAAATCGTCGCTCGGTCTCTAATCTGGGCCGGCGTGCCCTTCTTTGACCTTGTCATGACGCTCGGAACACTGGTGCTCCCCCATGCCGCCCCCTGGATGTCCTGGACAATGGGCATGCTGTTGCACCTGTTGGTCGGTGCGATCTGGGCCGTGTTCTACGCCTACTTCTTCTGGTCCGTCCTGCCGCTGCGCCCGGCCTTCCAGGGCCTGATGTTCGCCTTCGTGCCGATGCCGCTGGCGATCTTTATCATGCATCCGCAGTTCGACCTGATGCACCCGCTCGTCCAAAGCGGCCAGATGTCCGCTTCCGGATTGTTCGGCTTGAGAGGTGGAGTGCATGAACCCCTTTCGATTGCCGTCGGCCACCTGATCTGGGGCACGGTGCTGGGCCTGCTCTACACCCGGCCTGTCGGCTACCCGGCAGACCGTCCGCCGCGCCTGAGCCATCGGCCTCATGGCTCGGGCCCATTCGTCAGCGTGGCTCCCGCGCCGGCCGATCACCGGTTCATGTTCGCTACCGGCATCGAGTGCAGCTATCCCACCCTTGAGGGCGGACGATGGCGCATGGACCAGATGGCGGCCTGCGGCCATTACCGCCACTGGCGCACCGACCTGCAACTCGTGCGGGACCTCGGCCTACGCTATCTGCGCTACGGCCCTCCCCTGCATCTGATCCATCGGGGTCGAGGCCAATATGATTGGGCCTTCCTGGACGAGGTGGGCACCGAGATGCAGCGGCTCGGCCTCGTGCCGATCATGGACCTGTGCCATTTCGGCCTGCCCGACTGGCTGCAGAACTTCCAGAACCCGGAGGTGCCGCAGGCGCTCGCTGATTACGCCCGGGCGTTCGCCCAACGCTATCCGTGGGTGCGGTTCTACACGCCTGTGAACGAGATGTATGTGTGCGCCAAGCTCAGCGCGCTCGAAGGATTGTGGAACGAGCAGTGCGGCGATGAGCGCGCCTTCGTCACGGCCGTACGCCATCTTGCAAGAGCCAGCGTGCTGATGATGCAGGCGATTGCGGAAGAACGCCCCGATGCTATCTTCGTCAACAGCGAGAGCGGCGAGTTCTATCAGCCCTGCTGTCCTGATCCCGAGGTCCGCCGCATCGCCGCCTTCGAGAACGAGCGGCGCTTCCTGCCTCTGGACCTTCTCTACGCCCGTCCGGTGCACGAGGACACGCGCGCCTATCTCCTCCAGCACGGTATGCCGTCTGAGGAGTATGCGTGGTTCATGCAGCAGGACGTGCGCCGGCGGGCCATTCTCGGTGTCGACTACTACGAATGGAACGAGAAGCTCATCGACAGCACCGGGCATGCGCAGGCGCTGGGTGAGCTGTTCGGGTGGTATGCCGTCGCCGGCCAATACTATCAGCGCTACCGGCGGCCGATGATGCACACCGAGACCAACCGCATGGATGCCCGCGACGGGCCGCGCTGGCTCTGGCGCCAGTGGCACAATGTGCAGCTGATCCGTCAAACCGGCGTGCCGGTGGTTGGCTTCACCTGGTACTCGCTCACGGATCAGGCCGACTGGGATATCGCCCTGCGGGAGCCGCTCGGCAACGTCAATCCGGTTGGCCTGTTTGATCTCAACCGCGATCCGCGGATGGTGGGCCTTGCTTACCAGCACCTCGTGCGTCTCTTCGGTGCGGATCTCGACGGGGCTCCGTCCGTCGAGGTGGTGCTGGACGAAGCCGCGAAGATCACGAACCGGCAAGCGAGGCGTCTCCATGCTTAGGATGCTCCAAGCCCATGGCCTCGATGCGGGACCGACGCAGCGACCACTGTTGACTGGTGCTATCGCAGGCGTGACGGCCACTGTTCCAGCGTTAGCGGTCCTCGCCGGGTTCCAGGCGCTCGACGTGCCCGCTAGGGCAACCGGCATATCCGTAGTCGCTGCAGGTTTCGCCTATACCGGCCTGATGCTTGTCGGCGGGGTCCTATATGGCTGGCTGTTCCAACGCGCGGCCAACGATCCGCGGGGCGGATGGCTCTTCGGGATGGCGTTCGGCTTCGTCCTTTGGATGCTCGGGCCGATCCCGCTGCTGCAATGGCTGCCGGACCAGCCGATCCTGCGCGGCTATCCCGCTGCCGGACTGCTGCTGGCCCAGCTGCTCTGGGGTCTCGCTTTGGGGATCGTGTTTTCACCCGTTCATCATCGGCTTCACAATAGCCTCGACCGTCAGCTGGGCCCTGGATTGGCCGCCACAGGACCGGAGGCCGCGGCCGAAGCACAGAGACTTCGCCCGCTCCCGTCGCCCAGGCGTCTGTCATCTTGAAGGATTCTGCCCCTTCAATGCGGTTCGGGAACCTTTGTCGAGAGGCCCCATCTAATGGGCAGAAGCAGGAGCTTGGCCATGCAGATTGCAGCGGTCGCGGCGGCGCCGTTGGATACCCTTGACGACGGGGCCCTGGTTGAGCGGGCCCGCAACCGGGACGGGGCCGCGGTCCGGCTGATCATGCAAAGGCACAACCGCCGCCTGTTCCGCGTGGCCCGCAGCGTTCTCCACGACGATGCTGAGGCCGAGGACGTGGTGCAAGAGGCTTACGTTCGCGCCTTCACCCATCTCGACGGTTTCCGCGGCGAGGCCCAGCTCTCAACGTGGCTCACGCGCATCGCGCTGAACGAGGCGCTCGGTCGACTCCGACGACGCTGCATCACAGTTGGTTTGAAAGACATCGATGCCATCAGCGAACAAGGAGAGGCCCGCGTGATCTACCTGCCGTCGGCCCGCCAGGACAGCGATCCGGAAGCTGCCGCCGCTCGGACCCAGGTGCGGCGCCTGCTCGAACGCGCAGTGGACCAGTTGCCCGATTCCTTCCGCATGGTCTTTGTCCTCCGCGACATCGAGGAGATGAGCATCGAGGAGACCGCGTCTCAGCTGGGCCTGCGGCCCGAGACGGTGAAGACACGGCTTCACCGCGCCCGTCGTCTCCTGCGGCAATCCCTCGACAGAACCCTCTCAGCCGCGGTGAGTGAGGTCTTTCCGTGCGCCGGCGCCCGCTGCGCCCGGATCACGGACACCGTACTGGAGCGGCTCGGAATGCCCGAGCATCCCACTGAGTGAGCAATGGAGGACATCATGCGAGCCGAGAACCCGATCCGGACAGGCAATCCCCAAAGCACGGCGCAGATAGCCGGACACCCGCTGCACCCGATGCTAATCCCGTTTCCGGTCGCCTTCCTCGTGGTCACCCTCGTGTGTGACCTGCTCTTCTGGAACACCGGCAACAGCGCCTGGAGCACGGCCTCGCTGTATCTCTTGGGCGCCGCGCTCGTCATGGCGGCGCTCGCGGCCGTTGCCGGCCTGACTGACTTCCTGGGCGACCGGCGGATCCGCAGCCTGTCGGCGGCCTGGCACCACATGGTGGGCAACGTCGTTGTGGTCCTTCTCTCGTTGTGGAACTGGTACCGCCGCTACGAGGCCGGCGACGCCGCCGTGCTGCCCACGGGACTTCTCATCTCGCTCGTCGTCGTTCTCCTCCTGCTCTACACTGGCTGGCGCGGGTGGGAGATGGTCTACCGCCACCGGGTCGCCGTGTCGGATCAGGGGACCTGATCCGAGTGCTCTTTGCGCCACGATTTGAACGGAGGCGAGGATGGATCTGACCCGACTTGTTGCCGAATCCATCCTTTCCGCTGCCGCTGACGCCATAGTGGCGACGAACCGGGATGGAATCATCCGCATGTGGAACCCCGGCGCGGAGCGGATCTTCGGCCACCATGCCGACGAGGCGCTCGGACAGTCACTGGACATCATCATCCCCGAGCGCCTGCCGGCGCGGCACGAGGGCTTCCGCCGCGTCATGGCCACTGGCGAGAGCCATTACGGCGCAGGCAACCTCCTGTCCGTGCCGGGCGTCCGCAAGGATGGCCAGCGGGTCTTGCTGGAGTTCACCATCGTGCCGCTCAAGGATGAGCAGGGACAGATGCAGGGCCTCGCCACAGTGATGCGCGACGTGACCAGCCGCTTCGAGGAGATCAGAGGCTTGAAGAAAAAGCTCGCCGAGGCAACCACACCTCCGAGCCCCCACTGACCGGCATGGCACACCTGTTCTACACCATCGGGCACTCCACCCGCTCTATCCCGGAGTTCGTGGATCTCCTTCGCAAGGCGAACGTCGGTCTTGTGGTGGATGTCAGAACGGTGCCGCGCTCCCGGACGAACCCGCAGTTCAACCGCGATGTCCTGCCGGAGAGTCTCGCAGAGTATCAGATCGGATATGAGCATATCGCCGAGCTCGGCGGGCTGCGCGGCAAGCAGCGCTTGGTTGAGCCCTCCCCCAACGCATATTGGGAGAACGCAAGCTTCCGGAACTATGCCGACTACGCCCTAACGGACCGGTTCCGGGAGGGACTCGACCGCCTGACTGACCTCGGCAATCGGAGCATCACGGCGATCATGTGCGCCGAGGCGGTGTGGTGGCGGTGTCATCGCCGGATCATTGCCGATTACCTGCTCGCTTCCGGCCACTCTGTGTTTCACATTCTCGGCCCGGGAAAGATCGACGCGGCGTTGCTGACGCCCGGAGCCCGCCCATCCCCGGACGGACTTGTCTATCCCCCGCGCACGTATCCTGAGGGGCCTCGGCTGGACCGTCTCCCAAGCGTGCCGGGCTCCCAGTCTGCCCCGAGGGAGAAATCTCTGTGTCCATGAGACCGGGGCGCCCGCCTGTCCTGGCTCCGCTTCCGAAAAAACCGGGAACCTTCCATGAGCCGCAGCATCCAATGGTGCGGTTGGCGGACCCGCCATCGGAGACCGGGTGCCGCCAGCGACCCGGATGCGGGACCCGCATCGATCGAAGGAGAGAACGATGGCCAAGATTCACCTGACCCTGCTGGGCGCCT
>JAFAAP010000116.1 GCA_023426505.1 Pseudomonadota bacterium | reverse complement strand
CGAGGCGGCCGATGCCGTTGATCCGGCCGAGCTCGTTGAGCTTCGCCAGCAGGTCGGCCGGGCCCATCTTCTTGCCGTCGATGGCGACCGGGTCGCCCTTCTCGAACTCGATCTTGATGACGGTCGGGGTATTGGGAGCGGATTCGGGATCGTTGGTGCGCGAATAGACGTAGTCCGGAACCTCCGCGGCCGGGTCCTCGAGCACCTTGCCCTCTGAAGAAGCGTGCAGGAGGTTGGCGTCGACGGAGAACGGGGCCTCGCCGCGCTTGTCCTTGGCGATCGGGATCTGGTGCGCCTCGGCAAAAGCGATGAGCTGCTCGCGGGAGCGCAGGTCCCATTCGCGCCAAGGGGCGATCACGGTCACGTCGGGCTTGAGGGCATAGTAGCTGAGCTCGAAGCGCACCTGGTCGTTGCCCTTGCCGGTGGCGCCGTGGGCGACCGCATCGGCCCCGACCCGCTCCGCGATCTCGATCTGCTTCTTGGCGATGAGCGGCCGGGCGATGGAGGTGCCGAGCAGGTACAGGCCCTCGTACTGGGCGTTGGCGCGGAACATCGGGAACACGTAGTCGCGCACGAACTCGTCGCGCAGGTCCTCGATGAAGATGTTCTCAGGCTTGATGCCGAGCAGTTCCGCCTTCTTGCGGGCCGGCTCCAGCTCCTCGCCCTGGCCGAGATCGGCCGTGAACGTCACGACCTCGCAGCCATAGGTGGTCTGCAGCCACTTGAGGATGATCGAGGTGTCGAGGCCGCCGGAATAGGCGAGCACGACCTTGTTCACGCGCTTCTCAGCCATAGCAAGGATTCCAAAGATTTGACCGTTCCGCGACTTAGAACGGAAGCTTGGGCGGCGCAACCGGGCATTTGGCCGTCGATATGCGTCTCGGGCATTGCTGATGGCGAAAACCCGGCATTGGTGCGCAAAAACCCGATGCGATAGCAAGGCCTAGCCGGGTCCCGGAGGACCCGCCCGTGAAAGAGACCGCGATGCAGCGTCCCCTGATCGAGTTCTGGTACGATTTCGCCTCGACCTATTCCTACCTCTCCGCCATGCGGATCGAGGCCGCCGCCGAGGCGGCGGATGTGGGGGTGGTCTGGCGTCCCTTCCTGCTCGGGCCGATCTTCGCCGCGCAGGGGTGGAACACCTCCCCGTTCAACCTCTATCCCGAAAAGGGCCGCTACATGTGGCGCGACATGGAGCGCGAGGCCGCCAAGCTGGGCTTGCCCTTCTGCCGGCCCGATCCCTTCCCGCAGAACAGCCTCCTGGCGGCCCGGGTCGGCCTCGTCGGAGCCGAGCAGGGCTGGATCGGGGCCTTCACCAAGGCCGTGTTCCGGGCGGAGTTCGCCAAGGGGCGCGCGATCGGCGACCCGGCCGTCCTGGCCGAGATCCTGGCCGGGCTCGGGCAGGACGCGGACGCTGTGCTGGCCGAGGCGCAAGGCGAGACCAACAAGGCCCGCCTGCGCCGCGTCGGCGAGGAAGCCCAGGCCCGCGGCATCTTCGGGGCCCCGACCTTCGTGGCCGACGACCGGGAGGTCTTCTGGGGCAACGACCGCCTGGAGCGGGCCCTCGAATGGGCCGTGGCCCATGGACGCCGGTCCGACTGGCCGATTTGACCCTCGTCGCGCGGGCTGTGTCCTCGCTCGGCCTGGCGGCTCAAAGGCTTGAAAGCCTTGTGGTCCCGGGCCACATGCGATAAAAGAACCCCCATCCGACAGGTCTTTGACGGTCCATGAGCGTTCAGGGTGCGTGATGCGCGCCCTTGTGGTGTTCCGTAAAGCCTTGAAGGTAAAGCGTTTCCATCCGTCGATGATACGCCGGCCCGCTCTTAAGGAGCGGCACGTCCGGAACTTGGCCCTCGAGGGGCATTCCTGACGGCGGCGGCTGGAAGCGAACCCGTAACACGAGCCGCCGGCGTCGCCCCTTAAAACAAGGGCCATTCAGGAGAACATATGTCCGCAGCATACCAGCAAGCGCCGAGCCGTGAGGATTTCGCGGCCCTGCTCGAAGAATCCTTCCGCACGAACGAGATCAGCGAAGGCTCGGTCGTCAAGGGTAAAGTGGTCGCGATCGAGAAGGACGTCGCGGTCATCGACATCGGCGCCAAGACCGAGGGCCGCGTGGCCCTGAAGGAATTCGCAGGCCCGAACCGCGACCAGACGATCAACGTCGGGGACGAGGTCGAGGTCTATGTGGAGCGCATCGAGAATGCGCTGGGCGAGGCCGTCATCTCCCGTGACAAGGCCCGCCGTGAAGAGAGCTGGGTCAAGCTCGAGAAGGCCTTCGAGGCCGGCGAGCGCGTCAACGGCGTCATCTTCAACCAGGTCAAGGGCGGCTACACGGTCGACCTCGACGGCGCCGTGGCGTTCCTGCCCCGCTCGCAGGTCGACATCCGCCCCGTGCGCGACGTCACCCCGCTCATGGGCGTGGCCCAGCCGTTCCAGATCCTCAAGATGGATCGCCGTCGCGGCAACATCGTCGTGTCGCGCCGCACGGTTCTCGAGGAGAGCCGCGCCGAGCAGCGTTCCGAGCTCGTGGCCAACCTCGAAGAGGGTCAGGTCATCGACGGCGTGGTCAAGAACATCACCGAGTACGGTGCGTTCGTCGACCTCGGCGGCATCGACGGCCTCCTGCACGTCACCGACATGGCGTGGCGCCGCGTGAACCATCCGTCCGAGGTCGTAACCATCGGCCAGACGGTCAAGGTCAAGATCATCAAGATCAACCACGAGACGCACCGCATCTCGCTCGGCATCAAGCAGCTGCTCGCCGATCCGTGGGAGGGCATCGCCGCCCGTTACCCCGTGGGCGCCAAGCTCAAGGGCCGCGTGACGAACATCACCGACTACGGCGCGTTCGTCGAGCTCGAGCCGGGCATCGAAGGCCTGATCCACGTCTCCGAGATGTCCTGGACCAAGAAGAACGTCCACCCGGGCAAGATCATCTCCACCTCGCAGGAGGTTGAGGTCGTGATCCTCGAGGTCGATCAGGTGAAGCGCCGCATCTCGCTGGGCCTGAAGCAGACCCTGCAGAACCCGTGGGAGGCCTTCGCCGAGAAGCACCCTGTCGGCTCCGTCGTCGAGGGCGAGGTCAAGAACAAGACCGAGTTCGGCCTGTTCATCGGTCTCGAGAACGACGTCGACGGCATGGTCCACCTCTCGGACCTCGACTGGAACCGTCCGGGCGAGCAGGTCATCGACGAGTTCAAGAAGGGCGACGTGGTGCGTGCCCAGGTTCTCGACGTGGACGTCGAGAAGGAGCGCATCTCGCTCGGCATCAAGCAGCTCGCGGGCGACCCCTTCGCGGAAGCCGGCGAGATCAAGAAGGGCCAGATCGTCACCTGCGAGGTTCTCGAGGTGAAGGACGGCGGCCTGGAGGTGAAGATCGTCGACACCGACCTCACCACCTTCATCAAGCGCTCCGAGCTCGCTCGCGACCGCGCCGACCAGCGCCCCGAGCGCTTCGCCGCCGGCGAGAAGCTCGATGCCCGCGTCACGCAGTTCGACCGCAAGGCCCGCCGCGTCACCGTCTCCGTGAAGGCCCTCGAGGTCGCCGAGGAGAAGGAAGCCATGGCGCAGTACGGCTCGGCCGATTCGGGCGCGTCGCTCGGCGACATCCTCGGCGCGGCCCTCAAGGCCCGCACCGACAAGAAGTGATCAGGCCGCAAGCGGCGTGATCATCCTCGGACTTGATCCGGAGATCGCTTTTCAGACCCGCGCGAGAAATCGCGCGGGTTTTTTGCTGCTATAATCGTCCGGAGGATCAACAGGCTCGCGGGACCATGACGAACGGGGATCGGAGCATCGGCTTCACGGCGCGGCTCAAGGCCTGGGCGCGCGAGATCAAGACCGACGTGGTGGCAATCTCGCTCGCGGCCGGAGACCCCCGTGTGCCCTGGCATGCCAAGCTCCTGGCCGCCCTCGTCGCGGCCTACGCCCTCAGCCCGATCGACCTGATCCCCGACTTCATCCCGGTCCTGGGCTATATCGACGACGTGATTCTGGTGCCGCTCGGCATCCTCCTGGTGGTGCGGCTGATTCCGCCCGACGTGATGGCCGAGCTGCGGGCCGAGGCGCTGGCGCGCTCGGGGCGCCCGACGAGCAAGGTCAGGGCCGCCGCCATCGTGGCAATCTGGATCGCGGCCCTCGCATTCGCGCTCTGGGCCTTCTGGCCTGAACGCGTCTCTTAAGGGGGAGGTCTCGCGAGGGGAGACGGGAGCGGCAGGAGGCGCGGATTTTTTATTGGCCTGATGCCTTGCAGCCCTATCTGCCTTCGCAATAGGGTGCCGCCTTCGACCAGGCTCCAAGCACTTCAGAGCAAGAGACGAGTTTCATGCCCATCGATGCCGAAGCCATCACCGACCGCTACCGCCTGCGCCGCAAGCTGACCTTCTGGCGCGTCGCCGGGATCCTGGCCCTGATCGCCGCCGTCGTCGCCATCGGCTACGCGGCTGCCGACCAGATGGGCTTCGCCCGCAGCCAGGCTCACGTGGCCCGGATCTCCGTCGACGGCTTCATCATCAGCAACCAGCAGCGCATGGCCGACCTGATGGACCGGGTCGGCAAGGCCAGCTCCGTCTCGGGCGTTGTGGTGTCCATCAACAGCCCGGGCGGCACCACGACCGGCTCCGAAGAGCTCTACCGCAACATCCGCCGGCTCGCCGACAAGAAGCCCGTCGTGACCTTCGTGGACGGCACGGCCGCATCCGGCGGCTACATCACGGCCGTGGGGGCGGACTACATCGTCGCCCGCGAGACCTCGCTCGTCGGCTCCATCGGCGTCCTGTTCCAGTTCCCGGACCTCTCCGGCCTTCTCGGCCATGTGGGCGTGAAGGTGGAGGAGGTGAAGTCAGCCCCCCTCAAGGCGGAGCCGAGCCCGTTCAAGCCGACTTCGCCGGAGGCCCGCGCGGCTCTTCAGTCGGTGGTGAACGACACCTACGACTGGTTCAAGACGCTGGTGCGCGAGCGCCGCCGCCTGAACGAGGCCGAACTCTCCGCCGCCTCGACCGGGCAGGTCTTCAGCGGCCGGCAGGGCGTGCCCCTGAAGCTCGTCGACAGGATCGGCACCGAGCGCGATGCGATCGCCTGGCTCGAGCGCGAGAAGGGCGTCGCGAAGGACCTGCCGGTGCGGGAATGGAAGCCGCGCAGCGACCGCGACTTCTCGCTCGTCGCCTGGGCCGCCACCGGTGCCGACCTCCTCGGGTTCGAGGGCATGGCCGACGCGCTCCGCCGCTCGGCCGCCAGCATGCAGGCCGCTCAGCTTGACGGTCTCCTGGCGGTCTGGCACCCTTCGGAAAAATAAAGCAGCGTCAAACATATAGCCCGTCCAATGATCAAATCCGAACTGGTGCTCAAGCTTGCTGAGCAGAATCCGCATTTGTATCAGCGTGACGTCGAGAACATCGTGAACGCGATTCTCGACACCATCGCCGATGCGCTGGCCAGAGGCGACCGGGTGGAGCTGCGCGGCTTCGGCGCGTTCTCCGTCAAGAAGCGGGACGCCCGCACCGGGCGAAACCCACGCACGGGCGAGGCCGTTTCCATCACCGAAAAGGTGGTTCCCGTCTTCAAGACGGGGAAGGAAATGCGCCAGCGCCTCAATGCCTCCCCGAAGGTCCTAAAGGCCGCTGCCGCTCGATAACCCGGAGGATTGTTCGTGATTCGCTTCCTGAAGGCGCTGATTCTCCTGCCCGTCGCGATTCTCGTGGTGCTGCTCGCGGTGGCGAACCGCGCGCCCGTGACCCTGTCGCTCGACCCGTTCTCGCAGGATGCGCCGGAATTCGCCACGCAGGTGCCGCTCTTTGTCGTGATCTTCGCGGCCGTCGCGGTGGGGGTCCTGATCGGCGGGACCGCCTCGTGGCTCGCGCAGGGCCGGAACCGCAAGGAGCGCCGCCGCTTCCGCCGCGAGGCCCGGACACTCCGCTACGAGACCGAGCGCCTGCGCACGCAGGCTCCGGCCCCCGCGAGCACGCTTCCGGCCACCTTGCCTTCCTCGCAGTCCCGCGCCTGACCAGAGTCCCCATGCACGTCATATCCGCCGCCGAGATCGACCGGGTCCTCACCTTTCCTGCCCTGATCGATGCCCTGGCCGATGCCTTTCGCGGCGACATCGTCACGCCGGTCCGCCACCATCACGAGATCGAGCGGCCCGGCGCCCCCGGCACGCTTCTGCTGATGCCGGCCTGGACGGGGCCGAAGACGGAAGACGGCTATGTGGGCGTGAAGATCGTCTCGGTCTTTCCGGAAAACGGCGCCAAGAATCTTCCCAGCGTGCTCGGCACCTACATGCTGATGGACGGCGCCACCGGCGAGCCCCGCGCGGCCCTCGACGGCACGCGGCTCACCGTCTGGCGCACCGCCGCCGCCTCGGCGCTGGCGGCGCGCTTCCTCGCCCGGCAGGATGCAAGCCGGATGGTGATGGTCGGCGCCGGCTCTCTCGCGCCCTTCCTGATCCGCGCCCATATGAGCCAGCGACCGATCCGCGAGGTAGCCTTGTGGAACCACCGGCCCGAGAAGGCGCAAAGCCTGGCGGCCGAGTTGAAGGCGCAGGGATTGCCCGTGACGGCCGTGACCGATCTCGAAGGGGCGGTGCGCGAAGCCGATCTCGTCTCCTGCGCGACGCTCTCGACCGCCCCCGTGGTCAAGGGCGCGTGGCTGAAGCCGGGCGCTCATCTCGATCTCGTCGGCGCGTTCAATCTCAGGATGCGCGAGGCGGACGACGAGGCTGTCCGCCGGGCCGAGGTCTTCATCGACACCCAGGCCGCCCAGCACGAGGGCGGCGACGTGGCGCTCGCCCTCAAAGGCGGCGCCATCGCGGAAGACCACGTGCGCGGCGACCTGTTCGATCTCTGCCGCACCCCGCCGCAGCGCGACCCGAAGGCCATCACCCTGTTCAAGTCCGTCGGCACCGCGTTGGAGGATCTGGCTGCGGCGATGCTGGTGTGGCGCGGCGTGGCGAAAACGTCGTAAAGTCGGCCCATGGACAATCTGGTCAAGATCTGCGGGCTCTCCACTCCCGAAACCCTCGACGCTGCCCTCTCGGCCGGCGCGGATTGGGTCGGGTTCGTGCGCTTCGCCCGCAGCCCGCGCCATGTCGATCTCGATGTCGGCCGCGACCTCTCGCGCCAAGCCAGGGGGCGGGCTCTGCGGGTCGTGCTCCTGGTGGATGTGGAGGACGCGGACATCGCCGACGCGGTCGAGGCGCTCCAGCCCGATCTGCTCCAGCTTCATGGCCACGAGACGCCGGAGCGCGTCGCCGCCATCCGCAAAACGTTCGGCCGTCCCGTCTTGAAGGCGCTCGGCATCGCAGAGGCCTCCGACCTCGCGGCGCTCGAAGCCTACGAGCATGCGGCCGACCATCTCCTCCTCGACGCCAAGCCGCCGCGCGGCGGGGGCGCCTTGCCCGGCGGCAACGGACTTTCCTTCGACTGGCGGCTCCTGGTCGGGCTTGACCCCAGCCTCTCCTTCATGCTGTCAGGGGGCCTCAATCCCGACAACGTGGCGGAGGCGATCCGGCTGACCGGCTCCCGGGCCGTCGATGTCTCTTCCGGGGTGGAGGTCAGGCCCGGCATCAAGGATCCGGCCAAGATCGAGGGCTTCGTCAAGGCCGCCCGGGCAGCTTTCGCCGACCGGACCTAATTCGAAATCGCACAGCGCAAGGCAGAACAGGCGTGTCAGCTCAGACCCAACCGAATTCCTTCCGCACCGGACCCGACGAGCGCGGGCATTTCGGCATCTTCGGCGGCCGCTTCGTGGCCGAGACCCTGATGCCGCTGATCCTCGACCTGGAGAAGGCCTATGACGAGGCCAGGGCCGACCCGGCCTTCCATGCCGACATGGAGTATTTCTCCAAGCACTATATCGGCCGCCCGAGCCCGCTCTATTTCGCCGAGCGCATGACCGACCATCTCGGCGGGGCGAAAATCTACTTCAAGCGCGAAGAGCTGAACCACACCGGCGCCCACAAGGTGAACAACGTGCTGGGCCAGATCCTCCTCGCCCGCCGCATGGGCAAGAAGCGCATCATCGCCGAGACCGGCGCCGGCCAGCACGGCGTCGCCACCGCCACCCTCTGCGCGCGCTTCGGGCTCGAATGCATCGTCTACATGGGCGCGGTCGACGTGGAGCGGCAGAAGCCCAACGTCTTCCGCATGAACATGCTGGGCGCCAAGGTGGTGCCCGTGCAGTCCGGCACGAAGACTCTGAAGGACGCGATGAACGAGGCGCTCCGCGACTGGGTCACGAACGTCGCCGACACGTTCTACTGCATCGGCACGGTGGCGGGCCCGCACCCCTATCCGGCCATGGTGCGCGACTTCCAGGCCGTGATCGGCAAGGAAACCCGTGAGCAGATGATGGAGGCGGAAGGCCGCCTGCCGGATTCGCTCGTCGCCTGCATCGGCGGCGGCTCCAACGCCATCGGGCTGTTCCATCCGTTCCTGGACGATCGGAACGTCGAGATCTACGGCGTCGAGGCGGCGGGCCACGGGCTCGACAAGCTCCACGCGGCCTCGCTCTCCGGCGGCCGACCGGGCGTGCTGCACGGCAACCGCACCTACCTGCTCATGGACCGGGACGGCCAGATCCAGGATGCCCATTCCATCTCGGCCGGCCTCGACTATCCGGGCATCGGCCCGGAGCACGCCTGGCTGCACGACATGGGCCGGGTCAACTACATCTCGGCCACCGACGACGAGGCGCTCGAGGCGTTCCAGCTCTGCGCCAAGCTTGAGGGCATCCTGCCGGCCCTGGAGCCCAGCCATGCCCTCGCCAAGGTCGTGGAGATCGCCCCGAAGAAGCCGAAGGACCACCTGATGGTGGTCAACATCAGCGGCCGCGGCGACAAGGACCTTTTCACCATCGCCGAGCACCTGAAGCAGGACATCGTCTGACACGAGCCGCCGGTGTCATCCCTGGCGGCCCGGAGGGCCGGGAAGGGGACCACCCTTCGGTTCGGTGCCTCTGGATCCCCTTCCCCAACGCTACGCTTCGACCGGGGATGACACGGGATTTGCCGCCTACGAGAAGCATTTCACACTCCTCGCCTTCCCATGCTATGGGACCGCCCATGACACAGCGCATCGAAGCCCGTTTCGAACAATGCCGCCAGGAGGGCCGGGCTGCCCTCGTGACGTACGTCATGGCCGGCGACCCGGATCCCGAGACCTCGCTGGCGATCCTCAAGAGCCTGCCGAAGGCCGGCGCGGACATCGTCGAGTTCGGCCTGCCCTTCACGGATCCCATGGCCGACGGCCCGGCGATCCAGGCGGCGGGCCTGCGCGCCCTCAAGGTGGGGCAGGACACGGACAAGACTCTCGACCTGATCCGCCGCTTCCGGGCCGAGGATCAGGACACGCCCGTGATCCTCATGGGCTATTTCAACCCGATCTACGTCTACGGGGTCGATCGCTTCCTGAATGACGCGAAAGAGGCTGGCGTCGACGGCCTCATCGTGGTCGACCTGCCGCCGGAAGAGGACGACGAGCTCTGCCTGCCTGCCTTGAAGGCGGGCTTGGCCTTCATTCGGCTGGCCACCCCCACCACCGACGATCACCGCCTCCCGGCGGTGCTGAAGAACACGGCGGGCTTCGTCTATTACGTCTCGATCACCGGCATCACCGGCGCGGCGACGCCGGATTTCGGCAAGGTCGCGACCGCGGTCGAGCGCATCAAGCACCACACGCCGCTCCCGGTCGTGGTGGGCTTCGGCGTGAAGAGCGGCGCCCATGCGGCCGCGGTGGCGAAGGGGGCGGACGGCGTCGTCGTCGGCTCGGCGCTGATCGACGCGATGAAGGGCACCCTGGACGCGGACGACCGCGCCACCTCGCACACGGTCGAGGCCGTCACCACATTGGTGAAGGAATTGAGCGAGGGCGTCCGGTCGGTCGCCAAGAAGGCGGCGGCCGCATAAAGCAACAGAAGGCCTCCTCCTGAGGAGCTGCGTCGGCAGCGTCTCGAAGGATCGGGGCCGGTTCCAGAGCGCTCCGGAGACGCCCCTCGTGCTTCGAGACGATCACCGAGTGATCTCCTCAGCATGAGGGCTGCGGGGTGCCTCTGAAGGAGAAGGTAGAAAGATGAACTGGATCTCCGAAGTCGTCCGTCCGAAGATCAAGACGCTCTTCAAGCGCGAGACGCCGGACAATCTCTGGATCAAGTGCCCGGAGACGGGCCAGGTCGTCTTCCACAAGGACGTGGAGGCGAACCAGTGGGTGATCCCCGGCTCCAACCACCACATGCGGATTTCCGCCGCGCAGCGCCTGGCCCTCATGTTCGACGGCGGCACCTGGCTCGACGTGGCGCGCCCGGAAGTGGCGGTCGATCCCCTGAAGTTCCGCGACGAGAAGCGCTACGTGGACCGCCTGAAGGACGCCCGTGCCAAGACCGGCCAGCAGGACGCCTTCAAGGTCGGATTCGGCCGGGTCGAAGAGACCCCGATGACGATCGCGGTGCAGGATTTCGGCTTCATGGGCGGCTCGCTCGGCATGGCGGCGGGCGAGGCCTTCGTGAAAGGCGCGGAGACCGCCCTCGACAAGAAGACCCCTTACGTGCTCTTCGCCGGCTCCGGCGGCGCCCGCATGCAGGAGGGCATCCTGTCCCTCATGCAGATGCCGCGCACGACCGTGGCCATCCGCCGCCTGCGCGAGGCGCGCCTTCCCTACATCGTGGTGCTGACCAACCCGACCACGGGCGGCGTCACGGCGTCCTACGCCATGCTCGGCGACGTGCATCTGGCCGAGCCCGGTGCCCTCATCGGCTTCGCCGGCCCGCGCGTGATCGAGCAGACCATCCGCGAGAAGCTGCCCGACGGCTTCCAGCGCGCCGAGTATCTCAAGGACCACGGCATGGTCGATATGGTGGTGCACCGGCACGACCTCAAAGCCACCATCGCCCGCCTGTCGCGCCTCTTCACCAAGGCGCCGGTGACGAGCGCACCCGTGGCCGAGGCGGCCGAGTAAGAGTTGTCGGAGGCAGGGCGATGGATTCCTCGGATGCGCTGATCGCGCGCTTTCTCGCCCTGCACCCGAAGACCATCGACCTGTCGCTCGGGCGCATCCAGCGGCTCCTAGCCCAGCTCGGCCATCCGGAGCGGCGCCTGCCGCCGACGATCCACGTGGCGGGCACCAACGGCAAGGGATCGACCATCGCGTTCATGCGGGCGATCCTGGAGAGCGCCGGGCTTGCGGTCCACGTCTACACCTCGCCCCATCTCGTGCGTTTCCACGAGCGCATCCGCCTCGGCCGCATCGGCGGCGGGCGCTACGTGGAGGAGGACCGACTCGTCCGTGCCCTGCGCCGCTGCGAGGAGGTCAATGCGGGCGAGCCCATCACGGTGTTCGAGATCACCACCGCGGCGGCGCTGCTGCTCTTCTCCGAGGAGCCGGCCGACGTACTGCTGCTGGAGGTGGGGTTAGGCGGGCGCTTCGACGCCACCAACGTGATCGACCGCCCGGCCGCCGCCGTCGTGACCTCGATCGGCCATGACCACGCGGAGTACCTGGGCACGACGTTGGAGGCCATTGCGGGCGAGAAGGCCGGCATCTTCAAGCGCGGCTGCCCGGCCGTCATCGCCCCTCAGGATTACCTGGAGGCCGACACGACGCTCCGCGACGCGGCCGAGCGGGTCGGCGCCGCGCCGATCCTGGTAGGCCAGCAGGATTTCTCCGTGCACGAGGAGGGCGGGCGGCTCGTCTACCAGGACGAGAAGGGCCTGCTCGACCTGCCGCGGCCGAAGCTCGTCGGGCGCCACCAGTACATCAATGCCGGCACGGCCATCGCGGCGCTCCGCGCCGCCGGGTTCGAGCAGTTCGAGACCTCGGCCTTCGAGGCGGGCCTCACCCGCGCCGAATGGCCGGGCCGGCTCCAGCGTCTCTCGAAAGGCCGCCTGCCGGAGATCGCCCCCAAGGGCGTCGAGATCTGGCTCGACGGCGGCCACAATGCCGATGGCGGCCGTGTGCTCGCCGCCGCCATGGCGGACCGGAGCGAGCGCAACGACGCGCCGCTCGTGCTGATCGCCGGCATGCTCGGCACCAAGGATTCGGAAGCCTTCTTCAGGAACTTCGTGGGACTTGCCCGCGAGGTGATCGCGGTGCCGATCCCGGGCCAGATCGCGGCTCGCCCGGCCGAAGAGGTCGCTGCCATCGCGGGAAGCGTCGGGCTCACCACCTCGACGAGCGCCAGCGTCGAATCGGCGCTTTCGTCGCTCCAGGATTATGTCTGGGAGCACCCGCCCCGGGTCCTCATCTGCGGTTCGCTCTACCTCGCCGGCGAGGTGCTGGCCGCGAACGGGACGCTGCCGGAGTAGACGGACATGGAAAAAGGGGCCGAACGGCCCCTTTCGAATTCTTGGTTTGGAAAAAGCTCAGGCCGAGGCCTGGATCCACTTGGTGAGGTCACCCTTGGGGGCAGCGCCGATCTTCTGGGCCACCACCTGGCCGCCCTTGAACATCATCAGGGCCGGGATCGAGCGGATGCCGTACTGCGACGCGACCTGCGGGTTCTCGTCCACGTTGAGCTTCACGATCTTCACCTTGCCGGCCATCTCGTTGGAGATCTCCTCCAGGGCCGGACCGATCATGCGGCAGGGACCGCACCACTCGGCCCAGAAATCCACGACGACGGGCTCGGAGGAGTTCAGGACGTCCTGCGGGAAGCTCGCATCGGTCACCTTAACGGTCGCCATTGTGTCACCTTTGTAGTTGTGAGCACGACTCACATCCGAGCCGCTCAACGATAAGGCCTAGTTAAGAACGGCCGTCCGGGGAATCAAGCAAGCGCCTGTTCCCCTCACACCGCTTTGATGAGGGTAAGGGCCGAGTCGAGATCCGGTTCCTTGAGCTCGTGGATGACCGGCCCGGAGGTCCAGACCAGGAAGGCGCGAACCCGTTTCCCCGGATAGATCTCCTGAAGGAGCGACCGGTAGAGGGCGAGCTGGGTCACGTAGGTCCGGGGCGGAGACCGGCCGGGACCGGGCGGCCGGGCCGTGGTCTTGAAGTCGGCCACGATCACCTCGTCGCCCGAGACCGCCAGCCGGTCGATCTGGCCCGACACCATGATGGGCCCGTCCGGGGTCAGGATCTGTCCGGCGATGGGCGCCTCGGCCCGGGAGGCGGGGCCGAAGAGGGGCTTCAGGTCCGCGTGGTCCAGCACGCCCAGAGCATGGGAGATCACCGCCTCGCGCAGGTCTTCCCGCAGCCGCGGCGCGCGGGCCTTCACGTAGGATCGCGCCATAGTCTCACGGTGCTCGGCGCTCAGGCTCGGCAGCCGTTCCAGCAAGGCGTGGACCAGGGTGCCGCGCAGGCGGGCGTCGGGCGCATAGGGGCCGTCGCCGGGGCGGGCGAGCCGCTCCGCCGCTCCCAGCGCGCTGGAAGGCCGGATCGGCGGCAGGGGCTCCGGTTCGGGCCGGGCCGGCAGTGCCAGCCAGTCCGGGATCTCGATGGGGGGCAGGACCGGCGCCTCGGCATCGACCGGCGGCCGCGCCAGCGGGGAGCCTTCGCGCCAGATCTCGATCGGCCCGTAGGGCGCCTCGGCGAGCTCCAGGCCGCCCGCCTTCTGCACGAGACCGTGGCGGATCATCTCGCACCAGGCCTCCTGCGGTGAATCCTTACGGCCCGTCAGATAGGGGGCGATCACCAGCCGGTCCTTGGCGCGGGTCATGGCCACGTAGAGCAGGCGGTTGTGCTCCTCGTGGCCCTTGGCGTGCAGGGCCTCGCGGGCCTGCGCCATCACGTCGGAATCGTAAGACTTACCGGGGGACCAGACCGGGACGGTTTCCCCGAACCGGGTCGGCAGCTGCAGCAGCGGCGGATCGCGGCCCAGCACCTCGCAGCCGTCGATGAGGATCACGATCGGCGCCTCGAGGCCCTTGGCCCCGTGCACGGTCATCACCCGCACCTCGTTGTTCACCGAATCGAGGTCGCGCTTGATGGTGTGGGAGGCGGATTCGAACCGGTTGAGGAAGACCGTGAGCGACGGCGTCTCGGTCGTCTCCGACTGGTGCGCGAAGCATAAGAATGCGTCGATGGCGTCGCCCGCCTCGCTGCCGAGCCGCGCCACCAGCTGCGAGCGTCCGCCGCGGGGGCCGAGCAGCGTGGCGAAGAACCCGAAGGGTCCGTGGTCGCGGGCGAGTTCCTGCCAGGCGCCGAGGGCCTCAAGGCCGCGTCGCGCCGCCCCGTCGCCGGCTTCGGCGTGGCGCCGAAGGGCGGCGAGCAGGGATTCGTCGTCCGCCCGATAGGCCGCGATGCGGATCAGGTCGTCGTCGGTCAGGCCCACGAGGGGAGACTTCAGGGCCGTCGCCAGGGTCAGGTCGTCCTCCGGCAGCAGCGCCGCGCGGCCCGCGGCCACGAGGTCGAGCACCGCGATGTGCTCGCCGATGTTGAGCCGGTCCGCGCCCGCGACCGGCACGCCCGCCTCCTTCAGGGCCCGGATCACCGCCTCGAAGGCCGCGCCGCGCTTTCTGACCAGCACCAACACGTCGCCGGCGGTCCAGACGCGACCCATCTCGTCGCCCTTGGTGGTCCAGCACTTCACCGCCTGGGCGACGCGGCGCGCCACCACCACGGGCGGGGATTGCTGCTCGGCCTGATCGACCGGCAGAACCCAGGCCTCCGGCTCCTCCTCCTCGGCGGGCGTTTCGGTCGGCCACAGCTCCACGAGGCCCGGCGCGTGCGGGCGGGCGCTCTCGTGCACGGTGCCGACGGCCTTGTCCTCGAAGGACAGGCCGCGGAAGTGCCGGTCGACCGCGAAGGTCGCGTCCACCGCCGCCAGCACGGCGCGGGCGGAGCGGAACGAGACCGTGAGGCGCACGTCTTCGAAGGGCAGTTCCGCCGCAAGCACCTTGCGCGACCATGTCTGCCGGCTCGATTCGAATTCCTGCGGGGCCGCGCCCTGGAAGCCGTAGATCGACTGCTTCGGATCGCCCACCGCGAAGAGCGTGCGCACACGCTTGCCTTGCGCGCCGAAGCCCGCCGTGAAGTCCTCGGTGATGCGGCGCAGGATCTCCCACTGCTCGGGGTTGGTGTCCTGCGCCTCGTCGACCAGCACGTGGTCGATGCCGCGATCGAGCTTGTACAACACCCAGGCGGCATCGCCGCGCGAGAGCAGCGCCAGGGTCTTGTCGATGAGGTCCTGGAAGTCGAGGGCGCCGAGCCGCGCCTTGGCTTCGTCCACGCGCCGGCTGATCTCGCCCGCGAGCGTGAACAAGGCCGTCGTGCGCTCGAAGGCGCGGGCGCCTTTCCGCTTCTCGATCAGCCGCCAGATGCGCTGCTGCTCGTCGAGGAGCCTTTCCTTCAGGGCGGGATCGACCGACTTGGTGACGAGGCGCGATTCCGCCCGGGGCGTCCAGTCGGACTCCTTCAGGAAAACCGTGAGGTAATGCGCGAGCTTCTCGTCCGGATTGGCGGCTTCCGACGCCTTGATGAAGGAGGCGGCACGCTCCTGGTCGGTGGCCTTGCCGCGCAGGAGGTCCTGGGCGATGCCGGGCCAGCTCTCCGGCTGGATGCCGCCTTCGAGCATGAGCTGCTCGATGCTTTGGATCGTCTCGCCTTCGCCGAGCCCGAGTTCCCTGCGCAGCAATGCAGGACCGTCGACGCGATGGAGAAACGTTTTGCAGCGCATGGCGGCGTTGAGCGCCGCGCTCAGCGCATCGCCCGCCGCCTCCACGCTCACGAGGTCGAGGGCCGCGGCCAGTTCCGGATAGTTGCCGCTCGACGCATCCGCCAGCACGTTGGCCATGGCCTGCGCCAGCATCTCGTCGGTCTGGCTCTCGTCGAGCACGGCAAAGCGCGCGGGCACGTTCGCCTCGAAGGGCACGAGGTGCAGCAGCCGCTCGCAGAAGGCGTGGATGGTGTCGATCTTCAGGCCGCCGGGCGTTTCCACGGCGCGGGCGAAGAGGGTGCGGGCGAGGCGGACCTGCTGGCGCGTCGGACGCTCGCCTTCCAGCTCCGTCAGCTCCTTGACGAGGCTCTCCTCGTCGAGCGTCACCCATTTGCCGAGACGCTCGAAGACGCGGATCGCCATGTTGGCGGCGGCGGCCTTGGTGAAGGTGAGGCAGAGGATGCGCCCCGGCGGCGAGCCCGCGAGCAGCAGGCGCACGACCCGGTCGGTGAGCACCTTGGTCTTGCCTGCGCCCGCATTGGCCGACACCCAGGCGGAGGCGCGCGGGTTGGCGGCGCGGCGCTGGGCCTCGCGGGTGTAGTCGGGAATGACGAGATCGTGGCTCATTCGAAGCCCTCGCCGCCGCCCGCGCTCGCGAGCGACCATTCCTTCACGCGGGCGAGGTGGTCGTATTCCGAGAAGCGGCGCGCATATTTCGGGAAGGGCCGCGAGACGTAAGGAGCCTCGCCCTTGGCGTAGCGCGCGATCATGCCCTCGAACCGGCGGCGGTGCTCCTCCACGATCTCGGGCACCGAACGCTCCTCGTCGCGCCCCGGCTTGATCTCGCGCGGCCTGATCGGCTCGCGCCCGCCGGTGGTGTGGATGTAGATCAGGTCCGGGGTCTCCTTGGCAGCCGGCAGGCCCTTGAAGGCGCCCTTCATCAGCATCACGGCCTCGAGCGTCAGCTGCGGCGAGAAGCCCGCATAGACCTCGCGCACGCCGGGCGGCTGGCCGGTCTTGAAGTCGATGATGGTGAAGCCGCCGTCGCGCCTGTGCTCGATCCGGTCGGCGCGGGCGCGCAAGGTGAACACGCTGCCGTCGGCGAGCGGGATCGGCAGCTTGCCGGAACGCTCCGCATAGACCTCCACGAGGTCGGGGCGGCGCGCCTGCTCCCACACCACGAACTCGGTGGCGAGCCGCGTGAAGCGCGGCCACCATTCCGCGTAGAGCTCCGGGTAAGCCTCGGCGATGTCGGCGAAGGCTTCCGTGCCGCGGGAGAGCAGGTCTTCGAGCGCATGCGCCGGCAGCGCCTTCGGATAGGCTTCCGCGAAGCCGCCGAGCACGTCGTGGATGATCGTGCCCCGATCGGCTGCGCTCGGGCCCACCGCGATGGCATCGAGCGCGTCCAGCTTGAGGATGTGGCGGGCGAAGATCGAATAGGGGTCGCGCACCAGCGTCTCGATCTCGGTGACGCTCAAGCTGCGCGGAAACAGCGCCGGGTCGGGCTTCGGCCGCGGGCGGGGCAGGGGAGCGGCGACCTTCGGCGTGTCGAGGTGGCGCGCCAAGCGACGGTAGCGGTCGCCGGCCTTGATCATCTCGGCCCACACGTCTTTGCCGGTAAAGGCTTTCAGGCGCTGCAGGAAGCGCGAGGGCACCATGGGCGATCCGTCGCGCTTGTGGGCGCGGGTGATCACCACGTCGCGGGTGCCCAGCGCCTGCACGAAGTCATGCGCCGTCTGGCCGATGCGGCGCTCGGGCGGCGCAAGGCCCACGCGTGAGCGCATGGGCCGGTTGAGGAACGCGTCCGTCACGGTGCGCGGCGGCCAGGTGCCCTCGTCGAGCCCGCCGAGCACCACACGATCCACCGTGAGAAGGCGCGCCTCCAGGAGGCCGAGGATCTTGAGGCGGCGATGGGTCGAGCGCGGCGACGGACTGACGGTGCGCTGCTTGGCGAGCGCCGTGAAGAAGGTGGGATAATCGACGAAGCGGCCTTCGAGCGGATGCCCTTCCTCCTCGCGGATGTCGGAATGGGCCAGATCGTCGAAGAGCGCCGCCACCGCTTCGAGTGAGGAATCGGGATCGACGACTTCGCCTTCGTCATCAGGGACCGAGATCAGCAGGTCGAAGGTGCGGCGATGCTCCTCCGTCAGGGCCATCAGGTCGAGGCGACCCTCGCCGTGCGCGGCGGGCGTGAAGCCGTCGAAGGCAAGGCCCAGACGTTGCAGCAGCTCGTCGGCGAGGTCCCATTCGTCTTCCGTCAGCCGGGCCTCGGGACGCGGGGTGCGGTGGTTCTTCTCGTCTTTGCGTGTCGCCAGGGCCGTGCGGATGCCCTCGACCCCTTGAGCTGGCGCGGGACCGCGCAGCACGCCGATCTCGAGCACGCTCGCGGCCCGCTCCACGCTTGCGCGCGACATGCCGAGCCGCACCAGCGGATGAGCCAGGAGCGCCAGCAGCCGGATCGGCCGCAGATCGTCGGCGGCCGCTTCCGCCGCGAGCCGTGCAAGGCGGCCGGCGGGCGTGTCGGAGAGCGGGATGCCGGCGGAATCCTCCACTGCCAGCCCCCAGCGGGCGAGCTCCGCCGTCACGCGGGTGGCGAGCGCGCGGTCCGGCGTGACGAGCGCCGCCGTGCGGCCCGGATGTGCGATGGTCTCGCGCAGCGCGATCGCGATCGACAAAGCCTCCTCGCGCTCGTCCGCGGCCTCCACGATGGCAAGCCCCGCACAGCCGCTCTCGCTCAAGGCGACGCGGTCCTCGGGGGCGATGAGGGACCAGCGGTCCGTGGTGTCGGCGGGGCGCAGGGCCTCCGAGAGGAGGTGGTTTCTGGCGCGCGCCTGCTCGGGCACCGCGCCCAGGATCGTGACGTCGGAGCGCTTCACGCGCAGGTGCCTGTCGACGAGGCGGCGCAAGTTCGCCTGCGGATGGCCGTGCACCGGATCGGTCTCGTCGTCGCCGACGCCCCCGATGGTGGCCCAGCTCTCCTCGTCGAGATCCGTGTCGAGGCCGGGAAGCACCACGGCGCCCTTCGGCAGGCGCGCGATGGCCGCCATGAGGGTGGCGGTCGCCGGCACAGAGCCGGTGGAGCCTGCGACGATGATCGGATTTGCGGGGTTCTCGCGCGACAGCCGCCGCGCCTCGGCCTCGATCAGGGCCACGCGGCGGTGGGCCGGGTCGCTCGCCTGCCGCTCGGCCAGGATCATGGGCCAGTTCTCGCTGGCGATCTGCACGAAGTGCCGCGTGATGCGGAAATACTCGGAGAAGTCCGTGTCGACCGCGAGCTCCAGGGCATGCCAGTCGATGCCTTCCGTCGTGAAGGCATCCATCAGGGTTTCGAGATCGCCCGCGAGCCCCACCGCGTCGGCGGGCGAGGCCGGCACCATGAAGGGTACGCCGGGACCGAGCTGCAGCAGGCTGCGGTCGACTTGCGCCGACCAGCGCTGCACGAGCCGGGTGAGGATGAGGCGCCGCTCCAGGGGCGGGATCGGAGGCTTGAGGGAGGCGGCTTCCTCGAGCGGCGTGCCCTCGAGCTCCGTCAGCTCGAACTCGGCCTCGTCTGTCTCGCCCAGCGGCACGATGCGCGGCAGGAGCTGCGCCTTGCCCTCGCCGCGCTCCGCCAGCAGGGCGATCAGCGCCCGGGCGGCGCGGCGGGTCGGCACGTAGATCGTGACGTCGGCGAGCGCCGCGGGATCATCGGGCAGGGGACCGACCAGACGGCCGTCGACCAATGCCTCCACCAGGGTCGGCAGGAAGGCGCAACCCGGGGGGATGGAAAAGACGTTGGCCGTGTGACGCGACACCGAAAATCCTCACCGCAGGCTGGCGGCAAGGCATTTTTCCGCCACAGGGATCGCCTGCGGTTCACCAACATGCAGCCACTGACCGTCAAGCTGCAACCCGTAGAGTCGCTCCCGGGCGATGGCGCGGTCGTAGAACAGATTGGCCGAAAACGGTCCTTCGGGGGTGTCGTCGACCATCTCGGGCTTCACGACGGCGACGCCCGCATAGACGAACGGCACGGTCTCCTGGTCGCCCCTGCGGCGGCGCAGGCGTCCGTCCGGATCCATGCTGAAATCGCCGCGTCCTTCGTAGCCGACGCTTGTGGACAAAGGCGCCACGAGCATCAGGACGTCCATCCGCTCCGGGTCCCAAGCATCCAGGAGGCGCTTCAGGTTGGGTCTTTCGCCCTCGACCCAGATCGAATCGGAGTTGAAGGTGATGAACGGATTCTGCCCCAGAAGCGGCAGGGCCTTCTTCACGCCGCCGCCCGTTTCCAGCACCGCATCGCGCTCATCCGACACCAAGATGTGCGGCATTTTGCGTGTGCGTAAGTGGTCCTCCAGCATGTCGGCGAAGTGATGGACGTTCACCACGACGCGCTCCATGCCGGCCTCGTGCAGCCGGTCGAGGGCGAAATCGATCAGCGTGCGGCCGCCGACCTTCACGAGCGGCTTCGGCATCGTGGCGGTGATTGGCAGCATGCGCTTGCCCAACCCGGCGGCAAGGACGATGGCGGTTCTGGGCGAAGGCGAGGTCAAGGGGGAGGGCTCTCGCTTAAGGGGAGGGATGGTCGTCCAGCGGGATCAGCCGCGGCAGGTAGGTCTCGTACCAGACCTTCAGCCTGCCCAGCGCCGGATGGGCCAGGTTGCGCATGAGATAGGTCTCGATCCGCGGCAGGTGCCTCAGGTAATGGGGCTTCGCGTCGCGCCGGTCGAGGCGGGCGAAGATGCCGAGGATCTTGGTGGCGCGCTGCGCCCCCATGATCGCGTAGGCGCGCGCGAAGGACGCGACGTCGAAATAAGGATCGGCCGCACGGCGCTCGCGCGCATAGAGACCGATGAGGCGCAGCTCGAGATCCGCCGGCACGGTGACGCGCGCATCCTGAAGAAGCGAGGCGACGTCGTAGGCGGGCGAGCCCAGCACCGCGTCCTGGAAGTCGATGAGCCCGACGCGGGCGAGGCCCTCGCGCTCAGGCAGCCAGATCAGGTTCGGGGAGTGGTAGTCGCGCAGGACCCAAGTCGCCGGGCCTGCGAGAATCTCGCCGAGCGTCTCGGTCCAGAGATTGACGAATTCCGCGCGGGCGGAGCCGGAGAGCAGGTTGCCGATGATGTGCGGCACGTACCAGTCCGCCAAGAGCTCCACCTCGATCAGCATCGCCTCGAGGTCGTAGGGCGGGATCGGGTGCTCGTAGCCGTCCGCCACGGGCAGAACCTGCGGCAGGTTCATGCCGTGGAGCCGCACGAGAAGGCGCGTCGCCTCGGAGTAGCGGTCGGGGATCGGTCCGTTCTGGTCCACGAAGGGATCGGAGCCCAGATCCTCGATGAGGAGCAGACCCGCGTCGAGGTCCTCGCCGTAGATGGCCGGCGCGCTGAAGCCCAGCGCCCGCAGGCCCTTGTCCATGGCCACGAAGGCGTGGACCGTCTCGGCGAGCTTCGCGATCGTCGTGTAGGGCTTGCCGCGGCGCACCGGCGGGCCGATGGGCCGGGGCGGGGAGATCATCAGCAGCGCGGTCGAGCCGTCGGGCTTCACCAGGCGCTCGTAGGAGCGGATGACCGACGCGTCGCTCTGCATCGGCAGGCGCGCGGCGCCCGTCCAGCCGCAGCGCGCGACTAGGTTCTGGAAGGCCTTGAGCCGCATCAGCCGCGCCTCGAACGGGCCGAAGCCCGCGAGCGTCGCGATGCGGCCGCCGCCCGGCGCGAGGTCGAGCCGGATGTCGAGATGCTCCTCCTTCAGGGCATCCTCGGCGCGCTCGGGCCACTCGACGAGCGCGACGGCGTTCTCCGTCGTCTCCTCCCAGCCGAGCTCCACGAGCTCGTCGCTGCCCGACAGGCGATAGAAGTCCGCGTGCACGATCGGGAACTTCAGACCGTCATAGACCTGCATCAGCGTGAAGGTCGGGCTCGGAACCTCCAGCTCCGGATCGCCCGCGAGCGCCCGTACGAGGGCGCGGGCGAAGGTGGTCTTGCCGGCGCCGAGGCCGCCCGAAAGGGTCACGAGGTCGCCGGAACGCAGCTCCTCGGCCACGATCCGCGCCAGGTGTTCCGTGGCGTCGTGGTCCGGCAGCGTCACGACCCAGACGGGCTGAGAGACGTAGTCCTCGGTCATGAGGGGCAATCCATTCACCATCGCCGATCCTACTCGGCAGCGATCGGTGGTACCGCATTATTCGCCGAACGGCCATCCGAGGGCGATTCCTGCCGGTCGTTCGGGAAGATGCAGGTGACGGTGGTTCCGATTCCAGGCGTGGAGGCGACGTCGATGCGCCCGCCATGCAGCTCCACGAAGGAGCGCACGATGGAGAGCCCGAGGCCGACGCCCCGGTGGCGGGTGCCGAGCGGATGGCTCTCGAAACGCTCGAAGATGCGCGCCTTGATCTCCGGCGGCATGCCGCGGCCCTGGTCCCTGACCTCGAACACCACCTCGCCGCCGGTCTTGCGGGCGTGGACCGTGATCGTCTGGCCCGGTCCCGAGAAGCCGACCGCGTTGGACAGGAGGTTGAACAGGATCTGCCGGATGCGCTTGCCGTCCGCCACGAAGGAGCCGATGTCGTCGGGGGCGTCGATGACCACGGTGAGCGAGGATTCGCTGAGCCGGTCCTCGAGCCCGCGCATCGCCGCCTCGATGGTCGAGCGGATGTCGACGATCTCGGGGATGAGCTCCAGCGAGCCCGTGTCGATGGACGCGAGATCGAGAATGTCGTTGAGGATCGCGAGCAGCGACTTCGACGAGCGCTCGATGTGATCCGCGTAGTCGCGCTGGCGTGGGTTGAGCGGACCCGCCGTCTCGTCGCTGAGGAGATGCGTGAAGCCGATGATGGTGGTGAGCGGAGAGCGCAGCTCGTAGGACACGTGATGCACGAACTCGTCGCGAAGCCGCGAGGCGCGCTCCAGCGCCTCGTTGCGCTCGGTAAGCGCGCGCTCGACGCTCACGCTCGCCGTGACGTCGATGAAGGTGAGCAGCGTCGCGCCGTCGGGCAGGGGCTGAGCCGTGCAGTCGAGCGCCGACCCGTCGCGCCGCTCCATGCGACAGCTCAGGCCCATGCGCATGTCCGCGAGGCCCGCGACCGCGCCGCGGATCTCAATCCACGGCTCCTCCTGCGGTGCGAGCACGCGGCAGGCCTTGATGACGGCGTCGATATGCGGATGCTCGGCCGGCATGTCGGCCGAGAGGTTCCACATCTCCGCGAAGGCGCGGTTGTGCAGCTTGAGCCGGCCGTCCGAGCCGAACACCGCCACGCCTTCCTTGAGCGTGTCCAGGGTCTCGCTCTGAACGCGGGTGAGGGCATTGACCTGGCTCTCCAGCTGGAAGCGCTCGCTCACGTCGTCGAACAGATAGGTCACCCCCCCTTGCGGGTTCGGGTTGATGACCACGCGCAGGGTGCGGCGATCGGGCAGGTGCCACCAGATCTCCTGCGGCTCGACCGAGCGGTAGCCGGAGAGGAAATCCGCCTTCCAGGCACGGAAATCCGCCTGTTCGGGCAGCTTGCGTCCTGCTCGCAGACGGTCGAGCACCTCGCTGTCGAGGGGGCGCGAGGCCAGGAAGGCGGAGTCGAGGCCCCAGAGCTGCTGATAGGCGGCGTTGCTGAAGATCAGGTGCTGCGAGCCGTCGAAGATCGCGACCGCAGTCGGCAACTGGTCGAGGGTGCGCACATGGGCGGCCATCTGCCGCTGAAGATCGGTGCGCACCGCCTCGAGCTCGGACACGTCCACGGCGATGCCGGCGCTGCCGCCGGCGGTCGGGCGCTCGACCACGTCGAGCACGGAGCGCTGGCCCGCCATGACGGTGGTGACGCGGGCCGCGAAGGTCGCGCCGGTCTGGCGCTGGCGGCCGGATTCCTCGCGGGTCTGCCGGTCGAGCAGTTCGAGGGAGCGGTCGGTCGCGTCGTCGATGCTCGCCGCCTCGACAGCCTTCAGATAGGCCTGGTTCGCCCAGATGAGCCGGTCCTCGTCGTCGCGGATCCAGAGCGGATAGGCGACCGCGTCGAGCAGCGTCGTCATCGAGCGCAGGTCGTTGCGGGCGGCCAGCAGGTCGGTGCGCGCGACCAGAAGCTCGGCCCGGTCGCCGGTAATGTCGCGCAGGCGCAGGATGGCCCGGCCGCCGATGGTGCGGCCCTCCACGTCGATGAAGCGGCCGCTCAGGGTGCGAGCCGTCAGGCGGAAGCTCTCGCCGCGTTGCTTGAGCTGCTCCAGCGCGCCGTCGACGGCGGCGGCGTCGCTCGGGGCGAGCCATGCCCCGAAGGCGAGCGCGCGCTTCGCGGTCGAGCCCTCGGACACGATGGACGGATCGCCCTGGAAGCGTGGCTCGCCGTCCCGACCCTGCCAACTGACCAGGAGCTGGCGCTCGGACCCCATGAGCAGGGTCGCGAGGTCGTCGGCGCCGCGCAGGCCCGCGATCTCGGCCCGCAGGGCCTTCTCCATGCGGGCCGAGCGCCGCTGCTCCCGCAGCAGCATCAGGGCGGTGGTGGTCGAGAAGGCCACGAGCCCCAGGAAGAGCCCGATGGAGCCGGCATTGTGCAGGTCGAGCCTGTGGAGGCCCAGAATGTCGGTCGCCTGCTGGGCGAAAGGAATCTCGGCCGCGAGGGCCGGTCCGGAGACGCCGGTCAGGAGCGCGACGGAAAGCGGCGTGCGCAGCGCGGCGACGAGGTCCTGCGTCAGGCCCTTCCGTCGCTCGTGTGGCTCCCCTTCTTTCCGCCCGGCCATGCCGCGCCGTCCTTCCCAATTGCTTGCGGCCCCGGCGAGGGGCCAAAATTATCCTGACTGCGGCGCGGCTTCCGACCCCGCAGGTGATCTCTCAGACGCATGTACGGAACTGCCGGCACGGCTCCCGGGAGCCTCGTGACGCCGGGCGATTCGCGTTCACAATAGACCAGTGCCGAGTCAGCCAGAAAGGGGGTTAAGGTCCGCTTAAGGTTCCTTTGGAGAAGGTGTGGACAATTGGCCACTCCCCTTGCGTAACCCTCTTTTTACGAGTCGCGGGACGTCGATTCGGCGATGGCCCAGGGCATGAAAAAAGCCCGGCGGAGCCGGGCTTTTCGCGGGTTCGGCGGGAGGCCGAAAGCCTCAGTAGCGGTAGTGGTCGGGCTTGAACGGGCCCTTGTCGGACACGCCGATATACTCCGCCTGCTCCTTGGAGAGCTTGGTCAGCTTCACGCCGATCTTCTCGAGGTGCAGCGACGCGACCTTCTCGTCCAGGTGCTTGGGCAGGGTGTAGACCTTGCGCTCGTACTGGCCGGCATTGGTCCAGAGCTCGATCTGGGCGAGGGTCTGGTTGGTGAACGAGGCCGACATCACGAAGGACGGGTGGCCCATGGCGTTGCCGAGGTTCACGAGGCGGCCTTCCGACAGCAGGATGATGCGGTGGCCGTCGGGGAACTCGATCTCGTCCACCTGCGGCTTGATGTTGTTCCACTTGAGATTCTTCAGGCCCGCGACCTGGATCTCGTTGTCGAAGTGGCCGATGTTGCAGACGATCGCCCGGTCCTTCATGGCGCGCATGTGGTCGAGGGTGATCACGTCCTTGTTGCCGGTGGCGGTGACGAAGATGTCGGCGCGGGGAGCCGCGTCCTCCATGGTCGTGACCTCATAGCCTTCCATGGCGGCCTGAAGCGCGCAGATCGGATCGACCTCCGACACGAGCACGCGGCAGCCGGCCTGACGCAGCGAGGCGGCCGAGCCCTTGCCCACGTCGCCGAAGCCGGCGACCATGGCGACCTTGCCGGCCATCATCACGTCCGTGCCGCGCCGGATGCCGTCGACCAGGGACTCGCGGCAACCGTAGAGGTTGTCGAACTTCGACTTGGTGACCGAGTCGTTGACGTTGATGGCCGGGAACAGGAGCTTGCCCTCCTTGGCCATGATGTAGAGGCGGTGCACGCCCGTGGTGGTCTCCTCGGAGACGCCGCGGATCGAGGCGGCAAGCTCGGCGAACCAGCCCTTCGGCTTCTCCTTCAGGAGGCGCTTGATGAGGGCGAACAGGACCTCTTCCTCTTCCGCGCCCGGCTTGTCGAGGAAGGCCACGTCGCCCTGCTCGGCGCGCAGGCCGAGATGGACCAGCATGGTGGCGTCGCCGCCGTCGTCGAGGATCATGTTCGGAACGCCGCCGCCGTGCCAGTCGAACAGCTTGGCGGTGTAGTCCCAGTACTCCGTGAGGGTCTCGCCCTTATAGGCGAAGACCGGGATGCCGGCGGCCGCGATGGCGGCGGCGGCGTGGTCCTGGGTGGAGTAGATGTTGCAGGACACCCAGCGGATGTCGGCGCCGAGCGCCTTGAGGGTCTCGATCAGGACCGCCGTCTGGATGGTCATGTGGAGCGAGCCGGCGATGCGGGCGCCCTTCAGGGGCTGCTTCGGGCCGTATTCCTCGCGCACCGCCATGAGGCCCGGCATCTCGGTCTCGGCGATGGAGATCTCCTTGCGGCCGAACTCGGCAAGGCCGATGTCCTTGACGATGTAGTCGTTCGCGGGCGTCGCGCTCTTCAAAGCGGCTTGGCTCATGATGTGTCTCTCGCAATCTCTCTTGGGATTGGCGCTGTCTCTACCAGAGACCCGCACGAGAGGCAATCAAGATATAAAGATGTCTTTATATGTCGTTCGGGCTACTCGTCCTCGCCGAACCGGTTGGCGAGCAGGTCGTCGATGGCCTGGAGGCAGTCCGCCGCGTCCGGGCCCTTGGCCGTGACCATGATAGAGGTGCCCTGGGCGGCCGCGAGCGTCAGCAGCCCCATGATCGAGCGCCCCCCGACGGTCTCACCGCAGCGGGTCACCGTCACGTCGGAATCGAAGCGCTCCACGGTCTGGACGAACTTGGCCGATGCGCGGGCGTGCAGACCCCGGCGGTTGATGATCCGGATCTCCCGGGCCTGGGCGCCGTCGGGAATGGTCGCGGGAGGGCAGTCGTCGTCGGCGCGGTCCATGGGGCCTACTTTCCCGACAGGACGCGCGAGGCGACGTTGATGTATTTCCGGCCCGCCTCCTGGGCGTGGGAGACCGCATCGGCCAGGGATTCCTCGTCCCGGACGCTGGCGAGCTTGATCAGCATGGGCAGGTTGATGCCGGCCACGACCTCGACAGACTTTCCGTTCATGCAGGATAGAGCCAGGTTCGAGGGAGTGCCCCCGAACATGTCCGTCAGAACCACGACCCCGTGGCCCGAATTGACCCGGCAGACGGCGTCCATGATGTCCTTGCGCCGCGTCTCCATGTCGTCGTCAGGGCCGATCGTGATCGTTTCGAGCTGCTCTTGAGGTCCCACGACATGCTCCAGCGCGGCCTTGAATTCCGTCGCGAGCTGCCCGTGGGTGACGAGCACCATTCCTATCATAATGTTTCAGGTCCGAACGCTCCAGGAGCGGAGCCGCTATTTTGTGCACTGCGAAGCCAAGCGCAAGAGCATTGAGACGAAAAGTTCATCACAGTGTCACGACCGTGTCGCAAACACCACTCAGTCGGGCGATGGCAATGTCGGCGGAGCTTGCACCTGCCCGTCCGCAAAGGCGAGGGACCATGACGCCGCAGAGTTCGACCCGCCCATCCCGGTCGTCCGGATAGCGCTCCGGGTCCTCCGACAGGTCGATGACGAGCCGCACCACGGCCGCAGGTTCGAAGGGGCGCCGGACGATGCCGACGCCGCGCACCTCGAGGCAGCCGGACAGGGGCTCGACCGGGCTCGCGACGAGGCGTCCGTGCTGCGCCCTCAGGCGGGTCCGGTCGTCGCTGACCAGACGGCAGAAGCGTCCCGCGCGCTCGGCGCGAAACAGGATCTCCCGCACGAGGGAGGATTTGCCAGCGCCGGACGGTCCCCGGATCAGAAGCCCGGCTTCGCCCACCACCACGCAGGAGGCATGGATCGTCTCGGGGCCGGTCAAGGGACGCTCATCCCTTCTGGCCGTTCTTGGGGCCGGCCTTCTGGTTCACCACCGGCAGGCGGATGATGAAGCGGGCGCCGAGCCGGCGCGGCTCGCCGGTCTCGTCCGGGGGGCCGAGCTGGTTCTCGGCCCGGATCGTGCCGCGGTGGGCCTCCACGATCTGGCGCGAGATTGACAGTCCTAGCCCCGAGTTCTGGCCGAAGCCCTGTTCCGGGCGGTCGGTGTAGAAGCGCTCGAAGATGCGGTCGAGGGCGTGCGGCTCGATGCCGGGGCCGTTGTCCTCCACCAGGACCTCCACGTCGGCCTTGCGCCGCCGCAGGGTCACCCGCACCGGCTGGTCCGGGGGCGAGAAGGAGCGGGCGTTGTCGATGAGGTTGTTGAACACCTGGCTCAGGCGGCTGTCGTGGCCGAGGACCAGGAAGGCGTCCCGGCCGCGCGGGTTCTGCTCGACCTTCAGGCTGATGGCGGGATCGCCCTCGCGACGGCGCTCGTTGGCGACGGACACCACCGCGTCCAGGAGGCGGGCCATGTCGACCGGCTCCGCATCGGCGCGGGCGAGCTCCGCGTCGAGGCGCGAGGCGTCCGAGATGTCGCTGATCAGGCGGTCGAGGCGCTTCACGTCGTGCTGGATGATCGACATGAGGCGCTTCTGGGAATCCTCGCTGCGGGCGAGCGGCAGGGTCTCGACCGCGCTGCGCAGGGAGGTGAGGGGGTTCTTCAGCTCGTGGGCCACGTCGGCCGCGAAGCTCTCGATCGCGTCGATGCGGTTGTAGAGCGCCTTCGTCATGTCGCGCAGCGCGCCCGACAGGTGGCCGATCTCGTCCGCGCGGGCCGTGAAGTCCGGGATCTCCTGGCGGGATTTGGTTCCCCAGCGCACCCTCTCCGCCGCTTCTGCCAGCCGCCGCACCGGGCCCGCGATGGCGCCGGCGAGGAACAGCGACAGGACGATCATCACCACGGCCGCCACCAGGAAGACCTGGAGCAGGGCGAAGCGCTCGGACGCGATGATCGCGTCGATGTCGCCTTCTTGGGTCGAGAGCAGCAGCACGCCCTGCACGGTGCGGAACCGCTGGATCGGCACCGCCACGGACACGATCGTCTCGCCGCGGGCGTTCACGCGCACCACGCTCGCCTGCTGGCCGCCATAGGCCTGCTGCACCTCCGACAGGGACTTGCCGTTGGCCGGGCCGGGCTCGTCGAGCACCGGGCGCTTCGTGCGCCGGAACATCTTGCGGACGCTGTTCCAGGTCCGCTCCATGACGCTCGTCGTGTCCTCGACATTGGCCACGGGCGGCAGGTCGAGGCGCAGGATGTCGCCGCGGGAATAGAAGCTGCGGGAATCGAGAAGAAGCGAACCCTCCCGGTCGAAGATGCGGGCGCGGGTGCGGGTGGGCGTCACGAGGCGGCGCAGCAGGGGCGCGACCCGCTCCGGGTTGATGGAGAATTCGAGGGAGGACAGGTTCTCGTCGTTGAAGCGCTCGGTCTCGCCGAGCTGCATCTGCAGGAGCTTGTCCGGATCGATCGCGATGGTGTTGGTGTCGACGGTGGCCGAGCTCGCGATGGCGCCCGCGATGATCTCGCCCTGGATCAGGAGGCTCTGCACCCGGGCCTCGATCAGGCCCTCGCGGAACTGGTTGAGATAGAGGAAGCCGACCAGGAGCGCCACGAGGCCGGCGAGGTTGAGCACGACGATCCGTCGCGTCAGGCTCGACGACGCGCGCTGCACGAGCAGCCGCCCGGCCTGCCGAAGCTGCGCCAGGACTCCACGGGGGGCCGGCGCGTCCTCCGCCGCCTCGGCGTGGATGGGGTCAGCCTTCATGCCAGTCATTCACGACGCCTCGGGCGTCAGGCTTCCTTGAAGCGATAGCCGACGCCGTAGAGCGTCTCGATCATTTCGAAGTTCTGGTCAACCATCTTGAACTTCTTGCGCAGGCGCTTGATGTGGCTGTCGATGGTGCGGTCGTCCACGTAGACCTGGTCGTCATAGGCCGCGTCCATCAGGGCGTTGCGGCTCTTCACGACGCCGGGCCGTGTGGCGAGCGCCTGCAGGATCAGGAATTCGGTGACGGTCAGCGTCACCGGCTCGCCCTTCCAGGTGCAGGCATGGCGCTCGGGATCCATCTTGAGCTGGCCGCGCTCCAGGGCCTTCGCGTCGGCCTCGCGCGGGACCGTCTGGTCCTTCGGGGCGAAACGGCGCAGAACGGCCTTCACGCGCTCCACCAGGAGCCGCTGCGAGAAGGGTTTGCGGATGAAGTCGTCGGCGCCCATCTTGAGGCCGAAGAGCTCGTCGATCTCCTCGTCCTTCGAGGTCAGGAAGATCACCGGCAGGTCCGACTTCTGCCGCAGGCGGCGCAGGAGCTCCATTCCGTCCATGCGCGGCATCTTGATGTCGAAGATCGCAAGATCCGGCGGGGCATGCTTCAGGCCGTCCAGGGCGGAGGCGCCGTCCGTGTAGGTCTGAATGCGATAGCCTTCCGCCTCCAGGGCGATGGAGACGGATGTCAGGATATTGCGATCGTCATCGACAAGGGCGATCGTTGGCATGAACTCTTCCTTGTTTAACGCGAATGGCCGTTATCGGACTTGTTGGTCGGCTTCCGGCCTGACAACGCCGGAGGCATCAAAACGTGCCCAACTGCGCCTTTCTCATGGCATAAATAAGGTCACCCTGTGGGGGCTTCCAGTGGGGCCCGTCACTTGCCCCATGGCTAAGGCGTCTTCTTACAACCGGAGATGAACGCGCCCGGCGGCGCCGCAGGAACTGTGGGCCCCATAGGTCTGGTCGGGGATGACGTTACGCAACCATGGCGACGTGCGGCAAAAAACCAGCCGTTTTCGCCGGAAACTGGCGCATAAGGCTGGAAAACGGCCTAGCCTGAGGCAAAATAGAATGCAATGGAACGGCCTCAGTTGACGGTGACGTCGGCTGACCCCACCATCGCCTTCAAGGCGGCCGGGCTCGAAGGGTCGGACGGCGCCGCTTGAACAGGAACAATGTAGCGCCATTTTCAGGCGGTCACAGGCCGCCCAGTGGCTGGCCATCAGGAGAAGTCTTCCGTGGAAACTATCGGCGTCTTCAACAGCGCGCATGGGGCCGAGACCTTCGGCCTTCGCAATCTCAAACGGGTCTACTGGAATCTCGAGGCGCCCTCCCTCTACGAGCAGTCCCTGATCCGCGGCGAGACCAAGCTGATCCAGGGCGGTGCGCTGCTGGCCGAGACGGGCGTCCATACCGGCCGCTCCCCCAAGGACAAGTTCGTCGTGCGCGATGCCGCAACGGAAGGGGCGGTCTGGTGGGAGAACAACGGCTCGATCACCCCCGAGCAGTTCGAGACGCTCCTTCAGGACTTCCTGGATCACGCCAAGGGCAAGGACCTCTTCGCGCAAGATCTCTACGGCGGCGCCGAGCCGGCCTACCGGGTCAAGACCCGCGTCTTCACGGAATATGCCTGGCATTCCCTCTTCATCCGCAACCTCCTCATCCGTCCCGACCGGGGCGACCTGAAGGACTTCGTTCCGGAGCTGACCATTATCGACCTGCCGTCCTTCAAGGCCGATCCGGCCCGTCACGGCTGCCGCTCCGAGACGGTCATCGCCATGGACCTGACCCGCAAGATCGTGCTGATCGGCGGCACATCCTACGCGGGTGAGATGAAGAAGTCGGTCTTCACCTACCTCAACTTCGCCCTGCCGCCCGAGCACGTCATGCCTATGCACTGCTCGGCCAATGTGGGCTCGTCCAACGACGTGGCTCTGTTCTTCGGCCTCTCGGGCACCGGCAAGACCACGCTCTCGGCCGATCCGAACCGCACCCTGCTCGGCGACGACGAGCACGGCTGGGGTCCGAACGGCGTTTTCAACTTCGAGGGCGGCTGCTACGCCAAGACCATTCGCCTGTCCCGCGAGGCGGAGCCCGAGATCTACGCCACCACGGAGCGCTTCGGCACCGTGCTGGAGAACGTGACGGTCGACCCGATCACCCGCATCCCTGACTTCGACGACGCCTCGCGCACCGAGAACACGCGCTGCGCCTACCCGCTCGACTTCATCCCGAATGCGAGCACCACGGGCCGCGCCGGCATCCCGAAGAACATCGTCATGCTGACCTGCGATGCGTTCGGCGTGCTGCCTCCCATCGCGAAGCTCACCCCGGCCGAGGCCATGTACCACTTCCTGTCCGGCTACACCGCGAAGGTCGCCGGCACCGAGAAGGGCGTGAAGGATCCGGAGGCGACCTTCTCCACCTGCTTCGGCGCGCCCTTCATGCCGCGCCATCCGTCGGTCTACGGCAACCTGCTGCGCGACCTCATCGCCAAGCACCACGTGGATTGCTGGCTCGTGAACACCGGCTGGACCGGCGGCAAGTACGGCGTCGGCCGCCGCATGCCGATCCGCGTCACGCGCCGCCTGGTGACGGCGGCCCTCGACGGATCCCTGTCGCGCGCCGATTTCCGCCGCGATCCCTATTTCGGCTTCGCGGTGCCGACCTCGGTGCCGGGCGTCGAGCCGCACATTCTGTACCCGGTCAAGACCTGGCAGGACAAGGCGGAGTTCGCCCAGACGGCCAAGCGCCTCGTCGACATGTTCAAGGAGAACTTCAAGCGCTTCGAGCAGCATGTCGACGCCGACGTGCGCGCCGCCGCGCCGCAGACGTCGATTGCGGCCTGACATCCAGGCCGATCTGTCCTAACAAGCGGCGGCCCTCGGGCCGCCGTTTTTCGTTCGGGGGTCAGCCATGGATGTTCTCGTCGTCGGAGCCGGAGTCGTCGGATTGGCCGTTGCGCGCGCGCTCGCCCTGCGCGGCCACGCGGTCGTGGTGGCCGAGGCGACCGGCGGCATCGGCAACGGCGTGTCCTCGCGCAACAGCGAGGTGATCCATGCCGGAATGTACTACCCGACCGGTTCCTTGCGCGCCCGCCACTGCGTGAACGGGCGGCGCCTGCTCTACGCCTTCTGCGAAAGCCACGGGGTGCCGCATGCGAAATGCGGCAAGCTGATTGTGGCCACCAACGAGCTGGAGCAGGCCAAGATCGAAGGCATCTACGAGCAGGGCATCGTCAATGGTGTGGAGGGATTGTCCTTCCTGACGGCCGATGAGGCGAGGGCCCTGGAGCCCAATCTCTCCTGCACCGGCGCGGTGCTCTCGCGCGAGACCGGGATCATCGACAGCCATTCCCTCATGCTCGCCCTTCAGGGCGACCTCGAGGACGCGGGCGGTATGATCGCCTTCGATACGCCGGTCGAGCGCATCGTGCAGAAGCAGACCGGCTGGGAGGTGCGGATCGGGGGCGCGGAGCCCGACACGCTCGCCTTCGACGCGGTCGTCAATGCGGCGGGGCTGGGTGCTCAAAGGCTGGCCCGTGGGACGGAGGGGTATCCCGTGGAGCGCGTGCCGCCCCTCGTGCTCGCCAAGGGCAACTATTTCGGCTGCCTCGGCAGGCCCGCCTTCTCGCGCCTGATCTATCCGGCGCCGATCGACGGCGGTCTCGGCACCCACGTGACCCTCGACCTCAACGGACGCATGCGCTTCGGTCCCGACGTGGAATGGATCGACCGGGAGGCCTACGAGGTCGATCCCGCAAGGGCCGAGAGCTTCTACGCCTCCATCCGCCGCTACTGGCCGGGCCTGCCGGACGGGGCCCTGGTGCCCGATTACTCGGGCATCCGCCCCAAGCTCACCGGCCCCGGCGAGAAGGCCGCCGACTTCATGATCGACGGACCGGCCGAGCATGGACTTCCGCACCTGATCCATCTTTTTGGCATTGAAAGTCCCGGTTTGACCTCATGTCTCTCGCTCGCTGAGGACGTAGCAGCAAGGATTCCATGAGAAATCGTGTCGGACGCGCTTAACGGGCGTGGGAGCCTCGTACGCTGCCTACGGGCTCGGGCACAATGTGAGTGAATTGCACGCACTACTCTGCCCTCAGGCTGAAAGGACAGAGTTATTCGTATCAAGATCGGGAATTTCGAGGCAGAGGGTACAGGACGTTTTGAAGTGGTGTGCCTCCTATTGATCGGCGTTCTTGTAGTCGCTCTGCCCCTCATCCTCAAAGTCTGGCCCATCTAGGCGTATCGCGCTTTCCCTCCCCCTTGTGGGGAGGGATTGAGGGTGGGGTGCCGGCGCTACACTGATCCAGTTCAGTGCTCACACCCCCACCTCCAACTCCTCCCCACAAGGGGGAGGAGAGCAGGGCGGCGCTTTCTGAGCCTCACCCCCGGAAGAACAGCACCGTCAGCAGCAGGAAGGTCGGGATCAGGATGAGGCCCGACCACACCAGGTAGCCGAAGAAGGTCGGCATCTTCACGCCGCCCTGGCGGGCGATGGCGTAGACCATGAAGTTCGGGGCGTTGCCGATATAGGAGTTCGCCCCCATGAACACCGCGCCGGCCGAGACGGCCGCGAGCGTCAGGGCCATGTCGGTCATCAGGTGCTGGGGATCGCCGCCCGCGAGCTCGAAGAACACAAGGTAGGTCGGGGCGTTGTCGAGGAATGAGGACAGGCCGCCGGTCAGCCAGAAATAGGCTGCGTTGTTGGGGCTGCCGTCCGGGTTCGACACCAGGGCCACGAGGGGCGCGAAGACGCCCTCGCTGCCGGCCTTCAGCATGGCGAGCACCGGGATGATGGTGATGAAGATGCCGGCGAAGAGCTTCGCCACTTCCTCGATCGGACCCCAGTTGAAGCCGTTCTCCTCCCGGTTCTCCTTGGGCGTCAGCATCAGGGATACGACGGTGACCCCCACCATGATGGCGTCGCGCAGCGCGTTGGCGAGCTCGACCTCGGTGCCGAGCACGGTGACGCGCCCGAGATCGACGGTGGCGCTCATCAGGATCGCCCCGATGATGACGAAGATCAGCAGGAAGTTGATGCCGCCCGTGATCCGCACCGGCTTGTCGGGGGTCGGGTCGGGCTTGATGCGGCCTTCCTTGCGGTAGAGATAGGCGTCGAAGGCGAAGAACACGGCGAGCAGCAGAACGCTGGCGAACAGCGTCTCGGGCAGGAGGTGCGTGGTCGTCCAGAAGAAGTCGACGCCGCGCAGGAAGCCCAGGAAGAGCGGCGGGTCGCCGAGCGGCGTGAGCGAGCCGCCGATGTTGGACACCAGGAAGATGAAGAACACGATCACGTGCACGTTGTGCACCCGGTCGTCGTTGGCGCGCATCACGGGACGGATCATCACCATCGAGGCGCCCGTGGTGCCGATGAAGCTCGCCAGCACCGTGCCGATGGCGAGCAGTACCGTGTTCGTCACCGGCGCGCCGTGGATGTTGCCGCGCACGAGGATGCCGCCCGCTACCGTGAACAGGGCGAGCAGCAGCAGGATGAACGGGATGTATTCGAGCAGGGCCGTGTGGGCGAGGGCCCCGAGCGCCGTCGAGGGTCCCAGGATCAGCGCCATCGGCAGGAGCACCAGCACTCCCCAAAGGGCCGCGATCTTGCCGTGATGATGCTCCCAGACATGAGGCGCGACGAGGGGAAACAGGGCGATCGACAGGAGGATTCCCGCGAAGGGCAGGGCCCAGGCGAGGCCGAGGGCTCGTCCGTCCAGCTCCGCGGCGGATGCGGCTTCGGGCATCAGGAGCAGGACGGCGCCGAGCGCCAGGCCGAGTGCGCGATACATGTCTTGGAACCCCCCAGCGTCGGATCGATCCGATTGGCTCTTTTCAGCAAGCTTTAGGGCCGCAAGCCCGAGGCCGCAACCGCCCGTTCGTTAACCGGCTGTTCACCATGAGCGAAAGATCATACAACAAGGTTTCATGAGGGCGCCCGAGACGCCCGGGGGTGACAGCCGATGTGCCGCTTTCTTGCCTATCGGGGTGAGCCGATCTTCCTCGCCGACCACGTCTGCGCGCCGGCCCATTCCCTGGTGCACCAGTCGCTCCATGCGGTCGAGGCCAAGACGGGCACCAACGGCGACGGCTTCGGCATCGGCTGGTACGGCGAGCGCCCCGAACCCGGCGTCTACCGGGAGGTGCGTCCCGCCTGGTCGGACGAGAACCTGAGGAGCCTCTGCGAGCAGGTTCGCTCGGGCCTGTTCTTCGCCCATGTGCGCGCCTCCACCGGCACCTCCACCACCCGGGCGAACTGCCATCCCTTCGCGCATGGGCGCCATCTCTTCATGCACAACGGTCAGATCGGCGGCTACGGGCGCATCAAGCGTCGGCTTGAGGCGCTGATCCCGGACGAGCTCTACGACAAGCGCCTCGGCACCACGGATTCCGAGGCGATCTTCCTGGCGGCCCTCGCGAACGGCCTGAAGGACGAGCCCGTCGCCGCCATGGCCCGCACCCTGAAGCAGGTGCGCGGCATGATGAGCGACGCCGGCATCGAGGAGCCCCTGCGGTTCACGGCGGCCGTCACCGACGGCGAGAGCCTCTGGGCCTATCGCTGGGCCTGCGACGGCAAGCCCCCGACCCTCTACTACCGCGAGGAGCAGGGCGGGCTGTTGGTGGTGTCGGAGCCGATCGACAGCAAGGACCGCGGCTGGCGCGAGGTGCCCAAGGGCTGCACCCTCGTGGCGCGTCCCGACGGCAGCGTCGACGTGCAGTGCCTCAACGAGGCGATGAGCCGCGTGGCGGCCTGAACCCTCAAGCGTTCAGGTGGCGGACGGGTTGCTCGGACAGAAGGGGCAGAAGAGCGCCCTTGAGCGCCTTCATCTGCTGCATGGTCTCGTCGCGGGCGAGTTCCGCGTCGGGGGAGAGCTGGGCGCGCAGCCGCGCGACCTCGGCCGAGAGCCGGTCGTTCTCGGCCAAAAGGATCGCGACCTTCTCCTCGGCGATGCGGGCCCGCGCCAGGGCGTCGTTGCGCTCCTGCTCCCGGATCTGCACCCGGTCGCGCCAGAGGCGGGTCGCAACGGTTTCCGTATCATCACTCATGGTCGGCTCCTGGCGCAGTCATTGCGGCGAATCGTCGGTCCCGGCGAACGCATGATGCCGCAGCCTTCGTGGCGCCATCATGGTGCGGACCGTCCGGCCTCGGCCGCGCCAGACTAGCCGGCCGTCCTTAAATGATCGTTGCCGGACGAGGCCCTCAGCCGTCGAGCTCCGGATAGCGGCGGAAGATCCCGTCCTCGTTGAAGGGAATCCGGCGCGAGCTCTTGAGATAGGCCCTGATCCGGGGCCGTTCGGCGACGGCCTTGTGCAGGGCGGCGACCCGGGGCGCGTCGCCGAGCGCCCGCTCCATGGCCGTGGGGAATGCGTAGGACAGGCCCTCGACGACCTGGAACAGGGACAGGTCCACATAGGTCAGGGCCGGGCCGACGAGATGCCCATCGCCGGCCGGGTTGCGCGCCAGGATGCCCTCGAACCAGGCGAGGAACTTCGGGATGCGGCTCTCGCGGAAGTCCTCCGCCCGACGCCGGGCTTCGTCCTTCTGGTTCTCGTAGTAGAGGTTCATGCTCACCGGATGGTGCGTGTCGTGCGCCTCGGCCACGAGGTCGGACAGGGTGAGCTGGATCTGCTGCGTCCACAGGCCCCCGGCCGGGTCCCGCGGGGCCAGGTGATGCCGCGCCCCGAGATAGAGCAGGATCGCGGCCGTCTGGCCGATGATCACGTCCCCGTCCTTGAGGAAGGGCGGGGCGAAAGGCGGATGCTCCGCCTGCTCCATCAGCCGCATCATGGCCGCCATGCCGTCCGGCCCGCGGGCCACATCGACGTAGTGGGCGCCGGCCTCCTCCAGCACCAGCCTCACGAACTCGCCGCGTCCCTGGATCATGGGCCAGTAGTAGAGTTCGTAAGCCATGTGGGGGTTCCTTGATTGAAACGTCAGCTTCGATCGTTAATGCGCCTCGTCCCAGTTCTGCGCCGCGCGCGCTTCCACCGCGAGCGGGACCTTCAGGGACACGGCCGGGAAGGGGGCCTCGGTCATCACGCGGGAGATCACCGGCAGGGTCGCGTCGATCTCGTCGTCGGGGGCCTCGAAGACCAGCTCGTCGTGCACCTGCAGCAGCATGCGGGCGGAGAGGCGCTCTGCGTAAAGCGCGTCCTCCATGCGCACCATGGCGCGGCGGATGATGTCGGCGGCGGTGCCCTGGATCGGGGCGTTGATGGCCTGGCGCTCCACGCCCGCGCGCTCCGACGGGTTGCCCGACTTGATCTGCGGGTAATGGCAGACGCGGCCGAACAGGGTCGTCACGTAGCCCTTCTCGCGGCAGAACCTCTTCGTCTCGTCGATATAGGTGCGGATGCCCGGGAAGCGCTCGAAATACTGCTTGATGAAGGCCGCGGCCTCGGTGTTCGGGATGCCGAGGCGCACCGCGAGGCCCAAGGCCGAGATGCCGTAGATGATGCCGAAATTGATGGTCTTGGCCTGGCGGCGCAGGTCGCCCGTCATCTGGTCGAGCGGCACGCCGAACATGGCCGAGGCCGTCGCCGCGTGAATGTCGATCCCTTCCGCGAAGGCTTCCTGCAATTGCGGAATGTCGGCGATGTGCGCGAGCAGCCGCAGCTCGATCTGGCTGTAATCGGCCGAGATGATCTTGTGCCCTTCCGGCGCTACGAAGGCCTTGCGGATTTTTCGTCCCGCTTCCGTGCGGATCGGGATGTTCTGCAGGTTCGGATCGGACGAGGACAGGCGCCCCGTCGTGGTGGCCGCGAGCGAGAACGAGGTGTGCACCCGCTTGGTCTCGGGATGCATATGGTCCTGCAGCGTATCCG
>JAFAAP010000089.1 GCA_023426505.1 Pseudomonadota bacterium | reverse complement strand
CGGCGCCCTGCCGGCCACGGTCGAACGCGCGGTCGGGTCCGGGGAACCGGCCGGGGCCGCCCACGCCCATGCCAGGCGCACGCGCCGGCCGGCCGCGATCCCCCATTCCCTCAAGGTAGAGGATGCGGCATGAGCCGCGAACATGCTCCCCTGACGGTGCTGCTGCCGTCGCCTCGCGGTTTCTGCGCCGGCGTCGAGCGGGCGATCCAGGCCGTCGAGGATGCTCTCACCCAAACGGGAAAGCCCGTCTATGTGCGGCACGAGATCGTCCATAACGGCCGCGTCGTCGACAATCTCAAGCGAAAGGGCGCGGTTTTCGTGAAGGAGCTGTCGGACATCCCAGACGGCGCGGTCGCGATCTTCAGCGCGCATGGTGTTCCGGAGGCGGTGGAGCGCGAGGCGGCGCGCCGCGGACTGGCGGTGCTCGACGCGACATGCCCGCTCGTGCGCCGCGTTCATATCGAGGGCCAGCGCCATGCGAGGGCCGACCGGGAGGTCATCCTGATCGGGCATCGGGAGCATGTGGAGGTCGTTGGCACCCTGGGCCGCATCCACGGCACGGTCCATGTCATCGCGACGGTCGCGGAGGCGCTCTCAATCCGCATCCGCGATCCGGATTCCGTCGCCTACATCACCCAGACGACCCTGTCGGTGGACGACACCCGCGAGATCATCGCGGTCCTCAAGCAGCGTTTCCCGGCGATCCAGGGCCCCGACACGAAAACGATCTGCTACGCGACCCAGAACCGCCAGCTCGCGGTGCACGTGATCGCCAAGCGGGCCGAGCGCGTGATCGTCTGCGGCGCGCGCAACTCCTCGAACACGAACCGCCTCTGCGAAGTGGCCGAGAGCGAGGGCCGGCAGGCCCTGCTCATGCAGGATCCGCGCGACCTGACCCTCTCGTTCATCGACGGCGTCGCGGTGATCGGCCTCACGGCCGGCGCCTCCGCGCCCGAAAGCCTCGTGCAGGAGGCACTCGTCCAGCTCACCCGCTGGCGGCGCGTCACCGTCGAGGAGGTGCGCGTCACGGAGGAAGGCACCCGCTTCGCGCCCGTCGACCTCTCGCAGATCGTCCCCTGGCTCGCCGACGCGTCCTGATCGCCCATCCGCGACATCCTGCAGCAATGAACAGGACCGCCGCCGGCGAGTTGTCCCGGGCAATGCGGAGACACCATGGCACCCCGGACGAAACGGCAGCAGGAACCCGAGGCTCACGCCTCGCACACCATCAGAACGGCAGGCCGGGTGGGCGAAAGCGCACTCGCCATCCTGCGGAAGGCCCAGGAAACGCCGTCCGGAGTTCTCGTCGTCACTGCGAACGAGCGCCGGGCGAACGCCCTGATCCGGATCCTCGGCGATCTGGCGCCGGACCTCGACGTCTCGCTGCTCCCAGGCTGGGACTGCCTGCCTTATGACCGTGCCTCCCCGTCGCGGCGGGTAATGGGCCGCCGCCTGGCGGTGCTCCGGCAGCTCGCATCGGGCGAGAGTTCCTGCCCCGTCATCGTGACGACTCCCAACGGACTTCTCCAGCGGATGCCTCCAAAGGACAGCCTCGCCCGCGCCGAACTTGACCTGAAGCCGGGCGACGTCTTCGAGCGGGAGCGGCTCGAGCGCCAGCTCCGTCGAATGGGCTATGTCTTGGACGAACGCGTGGACGAGCCGGGCGAGGCGGCGCTGCGCGGCCAGGTGATCGATCTCTATCCGGCCGGAACGGAGAGGCCGGTCCGGGTCGAGCACGACGGCGGCAAGATCGTCGCGCTGCGCCCCTTCGATCCGGCAAGCCAGATCGCCGAGGGCGAATGCGCGGACCTGCGGCTCCTCCCTGCTTCGGAGCATTTCAGCCTGAATGATGACGAGCCTGCGCCGCGCGCTCCCGGATCGGAGCACCGGCTGCCCGATCATTTCGACATGCTCGACAGCCTCCCCGCCCTGATGGCCCGGTCGGCCGTCGTGCTCGATGCAGGAGCCGAGGCGCGCATGGCGACCTCCTGGGAGCAGATCCAGGACGCGCATGAGAGCCGCACGCGCCTGCGCCCGGAACGGGCGGAAGGCGAGCGGCCGCTCGCGCCGGACAGGCTCTATCTGACGCAAGCCGAATGGGCGGATCATCTCGGCGCCGTCGACGTCACCCGCATCGAGGCGCATCCGGACGATCCCGAACTCGCGCCGCCGCCCGTCTTCGCCACCGGCGCCCGCCCGTTCCGGCGCTTCGCCGACTACGTCGCGGAGGAAACCTCCCGGGGCTTTCGGGTCGTTCTGGCAGGCGCAGGCCCGGCCGACCTGCGCCCGCTCCTGCGGGCACTGGACGAGGAAGCCGCCCCTCCGGTCGAAACCGTTTCCGACTGGAGCCGCGTCGAGGCGGCCGGTCGCGGACGCGTCCTGGCGCTCGAGACGGCTCTCGACCGGGGATTTCGCGACATCGATGCCCGGATCACGGTAATCGCGGCCGCGGACGTGATGGGAAGCCGCGCCCGCACCGTTACGACCGCAAGACCGGTCGATCTCGCCGGGACCGAGCTCGAATTCCGCGTCAGCGACATAGTAATTCACCAAGATCACGGCCTAGGCGTCCTTAAAGGAATCGAGACCGTGCAAACCGACGGCGCCACGACGGACCTCCTGCGCCTGTCCTATGCGGAGGACGCGACCCTGATGGTGCCGGTCGACGAGATGGACCGGATCTGGCGCTACGGCGCCTCCGCCGACGCGGTCAGTCTCGACAGGCTCGATGGGGAGGCCTGGGAGAAGCGCCGCGCCAAGGTCGAGGCGGAGATCGCCGAAAGCGCAGTCCGTCTCGTCGAAACCGTGAGGGCCCGCGAGGTCGCCGAGGCCCCGAAGCTCGTGCCGCCGCGCGCCGCCTATGAACGTTTCGCCGCTCGCTTTCCCTTTACGGAGACGCCGGATCAGGCCTCCGCCATCGCGGCGGTCCTGGCCGATCTCGCCTCGGGGCGGCCCATGAACCGCCTCGTCTGCGGCGACGTGGGCTTCGGCAAGACCGAGGTCGCACTTCGGGCCGCAGCGGCCGCGGCGCTCGCCGGCAAGCAGGTCGCGGTCGTCGCACCCACGACGGTGCTGGTGCGCCAGCACGTGCAGACCTTCGAGCGCCGCTTCGAGGGGCTGGGGATCAAGGTCGGCCATCTCTCCCGTCTGGTCTCGCCGGCGGAGGCCAAGGCCGTGAGGGCTGGCCTCGCCGACGGCTCGATCCGCATCGTCATCGGCACGCACGCGCTTGCCGGGAAAGGTGTCCGCTTCGCCGATCTCGGCCTCGTGGTGATCGATGAAGAGCAGCGCTTCGGAGCCGCCCACAAGGCGAAGCTCAGATCCCTCGCGCAGGATGCGCATGTCCTCACCCTGACGGCCACGCCGATTCCTCGCACGCTGCAGGCGGCGCTCGTAGGCCTCCAGGACCTCAGCGTGATCGCGACGCCACCCTCGCAGCGGCAGCCCATCCGCACCTTTACGATCCCATTCGACGACGCCACCGTGCGCGAAGCCCTCATGCGCGAGAAGGCTCGCGGCGGGCAGAGCTTCTTCGTGTGTCCGCGCATCGAAGACATCGAACCCATGGCCGGGCGCCTGAAGGATCTCGTGCCGGAGCTCGAGACGGTGGTGATCCACGGCGGGATGCCTGCCGACGCCATCGACCGGGCCATGGTAGGCTTCGCGGATGGAGAGGGCGACGTGCTGCTCGCAACCAACATTATCGAGAGCGGCCTGGACGTCCCGGACGCGAACACCATGCTGATCTGGCGACCCGACCGCTTCGGCCTGGCGCAACTCCATCAGCTGCGCGGCCGCGTCGGGCGCGGGCGGATCCGGGGCATCGCCTATCTGCTCACGGATCCTGCTCACAAGCTGGCGCGTGCGACACGCAAGCGCCTCGAAACCCTGGAGAGTCTCGACCGCCTGGGCGCGGGCTTCGCAATCAGCGCCCGCGACCTCGACCAGCGCGGCGCCGGCGACCTCTTCGGCGAGGAGCAGGCCGGGCACATGAAGCTGATCGGCGTCTCGCTCTATCAGCACCTCCTGACGCGCGCACTGGCCGCGGCCCGCGGCGAGGCGCAGGCGGAGCAGACCCCGCCCGAGATCAACATCGATGCACCGGGACATATTCCGACCGACTACGTCCCGGAGCCCGAGGTGCGGATCAATCTCTATGCGCGTCTCGCGCGCCTGGAGGACGAGGAGGAAGTCGACGCCATCGAGGAGGAGATCCGCAACCGGTTCGGCTCGCCCCCACCGCCCGTCGATCGCCTCGTGGCTCTCGCGCGGCTTCGCGAGCAATGCCGGGCTCAAGCGGTCGCCCGCATCGATGCCGGCCCGCAGGCCATCGCCTTGAGCTTCACGGGCGAGGCCGGCCGAAGCTCCGCCGAGCGCGCCGTCGCCCGCTCGGACGGCGCGCTCGCATGGCGGAAGGACCGCCTCGTCTGGTCCAAGGCTTCAGGCTCGCCGGAGGAGCGCCTGGACCAGGCGTCCAAGCTCCTGCGGTTCCTGGCGAAGGCTGAGCGCTCCCGCTGAAGTCCTCAGGCTTCGGCCGGCAGCGCCACGAGGCCGAGACGCTCGCGGCGCAGCCAGCGCCAGAGCATCAGGACCGCCACGACGCCCAGACCCGTGGCGAGGCCGATCCAGATGCCGACGCCGCGCAGGCTCGTGCCGAAGGCGAGCGCGACGCCGAGCGGGAGGCCGACGCCCCAATAGCCGAAGGCGGCGTAGATCATCGGCACGCGCGTGTCCTGAAGGCCGCGCAACATGCCGGCCCCCACCGCCTGGGCCCCGTCGGCGAGCTGGAAGATCGCCGCCATCACCAGGAACGACAGGGCGAACTGGACGACCGGCGCGTTCTTCGGGTCGCTCAGGTCGAGGAAGGCGCCGAGCAGCAGGTGCGGGGCGAACAGCATCAGCAGCGCCGTGAACCCCATGAAGCCGACGCCGAGGGCGAAGGCCGTCCATCCGGCGCGGGAGACGCCCTCCGGATCCTGCGCCCCGAAGGCACGGCCGACCCGCACGGTCACCGCTTGGCTGAAGCCGAACGGGACCATGAAGCAGAAGGAGGCGATCTGCAGGGCGATGGCGTGCGCTGCGAGTTCGCTCGCTCCGATGCGCCCCATGAAGAGGGCCGCCGCATTGAAGATCGTCACCTCGAAGGCGAGCGTCAGGCCGATCGGGACGCCGATGCGCCACAGGGTGCGGTAGCGCGGCCAGTCGGCCCGCCAGAAGCGCCCGAACAGGTGGTAGCGCTTGAGCTGCCGGTCGAGGCTGATCACGACGGCGAGGCTCAGGAACATGAACGTGCTGGAGATCACCGTGCCGTAGCCGGCGCCCACGAGCCCGAGGCGCGGCAGGCCGAAGGTGCCGAACATCAGGCAATAGGCCGCCCCGAGATTGACCGGCACCGCGAGCACGCCGATCACCAGCGCCCAGCCGGGCCGCTCCAGGGCCGAGAGATACGAGCGCAGGACGAGATAGAACAGGAAGGGCAGCAGGCTCCATTGCAGGGCGCGCATGTACTCGCCCGCGTCCCGCGCCAGGTTCGGCTCCTGCCCCATGGCGAGCAGGAGCGCGCCGCCGTTCCAGGACACGATCCAGATCGGGATCGCCACCGTGATGGCCGCCCAGAACCCCTGCCGGACCGTGCGCCGCACCTCGCGCACGGAATGGCGCCGGCGCCCCAGCTCCTCGGCGATCAGCGGCGAGGTGGCGCTCACGAGGCCGATGCCGAAGATCAGGAAGGCGAAGTAGAGATTCGTTCCCAGGGCGCCGGCGGCGAGCGCGTCCGAGCCGAGCCAACCCATGAGGATGACGTCGGACGTCATCAGGGCGTTCTGCGCCACGTTGGTGAGAATCAGGGGCCAGCCGAGGGCCAGGGTGGCCCGCAGTTCGGCGGCCCAGGCGGCGCGTTCGGTCGAGGAGGTGTTCGCGATCATGGTGCCGGGCTTTTATCCCGAAGCGCGCCCCGAAGGCCACACCTGCCCGCTCAAGTCGCACAGCATTGCGCCCATGCGGGACTTGGCGGAACTTGGCTGGGGCGCGTTTGTTCATCAGAACACGTGCGTTTCGGAGATCCTGATGGCGCAAGTTGCGCTTCCCACCTCAATCGAGTTCGCCATGCCGCCCGTCCTGCACAACGAGCAGGGCCGCACGCGCACGGTCGGCATCGAGGTGGAGTTCGTGGGGCCGACCGCGGAGCAGACGATTCTCGCTCTCCAGGAGAAGCTGGGGGGCCAGATCACCGAGGACGACCCCCACTCGTTCGTGTTGCAGGACTCGACGCTCGGCCACATGAGCGTCGAGCTCGACAGCCGCATCCTGCACCCCGGCAAGGGCGACAAGGGCCACGGCCGCGTTCTGCCGCGCATCGCCGCCTGGTTCGGCTTCGCGGCCCGGCATCTGGTGCCGTGCGAGCTCGTCTCGGCGCCGGTCCCGATCGACCGGCTGCACGAGCTCGACCGGGTGCTGACGGTCCTGCGGGAGCTGGGCGCGAAGGGAACGCAGGACGGGCCGTTCTATGCCTTCGGCCTCCATTTCAACCCCGAGATCCCGCGACAGGATGCCGAGACCGTCACGGCCTTCATGAAGAGCTTCGTGCTGCTCAACCCCTGGCTCCGCCGGGAGGTCGCCCCCGATGCGACCCGGGACCTCCTCGGCTTCGCCGATCCGTTTCCCCCCGGCTACGTCCGCGAGGTCGCGTCGCCGGATTACTGGCCGGACATCGCCACCTTCATCGAGGATTACCTGGCGGCCAATCCGACCCGGAACCGGGATCTCGATCTCCTGCCCCTGCTGCATCACCTCGATGCCGCGCGGGTGCGGGCGGCCCTGCCGCACGAGAAGATCAACGGGCGCCCGACCTTTCATTATCGACTGCCCGATGCCCGCGTGAGCGATCCCGGCTGGAGCATCGCGCCCGAATGGAACCGCTGGGTCGCCGTCGAAAGGCTCGCCGCCGACCGGGAGCGCCTCGACGCGGTCGGGGCCGCCTATCTTGCCTTCGAGGGCGAGGACAAGAGCTGGGCCAACGTGATCGAGCAGGTCGTGCAGTCATGACCAGGCCCCTGATCGGCGTCACCACCTCCCGGCGCGGCGGATGGCGGAGCTATCTCATGCACCGGCTGGCCCTGATGCGGGCGGGCGCGCGCAGCGTGCGGCTCATCCCGGGCGATCCCCTACCGAAGGAGCCCCTGCAGGGGCTCGTCATCGGCGGCGGTGATGATATCGGAGCGGAGATCTATGGCGGTCAGGTCCTGCCGGACGTGCGCATCGACCCGGACCGGGACAAGCTGGAGCTCGGCCTGCTGCGCGCAGCGCTCCCCATGGGACTGCCGGTTCTGGGCATCTGCCGCGGCTCGCAGATGATCAACGTGGCGCTCGGCGGCACGCTGCACACGGACATCTATGAGGTCTATGTCCAGGCGCCGAAGATGCGCACCGTCCTGCCGCGCAAGAGCGTGTTGATCATGCCGGACACGGCGCTGGACAGGATCCTGCGCTGCAACCCCTGCCAGGTGAATGCTCTCCACCACCAATCCGTCGACAAGCTTGGAGAAGGCCTGCGGATCGCCGCCCAGGACGAAATCGGCATCGTGCAGGCGGTCGAAAGCGAAACGGCGCCGTTCCTGCTCGGCGTACAGTGGCATCCGGAGCTGCTGGTCTGGAAGAAGCCGCAGCAACGCCTGTTCGCGGCCCTGGCCGAGGCATCACGCCGGGCTCACGCTCCCCTCGAGGCGGCGCTCATCTGACGTGGTTACGACGTCTGACGGGACAGGCGCGGGAAAAGCGGCACGACGTTGCTCTCGTGCCCCGCAGGCTTCAGGTGGCGCTGGATCGCCGCATGGAGGTCGCGGCTGACGATCGGCTTCTGAAGGAGCGGGTATTCCCCCTCAGCCTCGATCACGGCCGGATTGCCGGTGATCAGCAGCACGGGCAGGTCCGGGAAGATCTGACGGATCTCGCGGGCCAGCATGAGACCGTTCATGGTGCCCGGCATGGAGACGTCGGTCAGGACGAGGGCCGGCCTGCGGGCCTGGAGGCTCTTCATGGCCTGCTTGGCATTGGTCGCCACGCGGGTCACGTAGCCGGTCTCCTCCAGCATGGCCTGGAGGGCAAGCGCCACTTCGACCTCGTCGTCGACCACGAGGACCTCCGTGTCCCGGCGCACCGCCTCGCTCTCGTCATCCGCTTCGGGCAGCGTGCCCGGCAGGACGGCAGCGAGGTTCTGCGCCCGCGGCAGGTAGAGGGTGATGGCGGTTCCGGTCTCGGTGTTGCGCACCTCGGCCGCGCCGCCCAGAGGCTTCAGGAACTGCAGGCTCCGACTCAGCCGCTGCCATGAGGACAGGTCCATGTCCGAGAGGCTGAAGGCCTGCTCGGTGTTGATGCCAGGGCGATGGGCCGTCCCGTCGGGGGCCGCGCTGGCGATCACGAGCTTGACGAAGTCCCCTCCGAGATTGATGTCCGTCAAGGACCCCTTCGGCACCTGCACGTTGTGCGCCTCGAGCGTGATGATCCCACCCTGCTCCAGGCTGTCCCGCGCGTAGGCGCTGAGGCTGACGATAGCGGTCTCGAGTTCGTTCTGTCCCGTCTCCACGGGCCACAGGCCCTCTTCCAGCGAGAGGCGCAATTCCACCGTGTCGCGCAGGAGCGAGCGGCTCATCAGGCCCGCGATGGAGCCGAGCCGCTCCGCGAGGTCGACCGGCTCGACCGGCTCGACCCGCGCATGGTCGCGGGCGAAGGCGGCAGAGCGGGCGATCAACTCGGCTGCCTGATCGGACGCCACCAGGGCCGACAGGAGCTTGCGCTGCAGGGCCGGCTGGTCCTTCATCTGGCGCGCCACGGAATCCACGTTGGCGCTGATCACCATGAGCTTGTTGTTGAGGTCGTGCACGATGCCGTCGCGCAGGCGCTCGAAGGCCTCGAGCTTCTGGGTCCGGCGCAGGTCCTGCTCGTCCGCCTCAGGATCGGCCTCGCGGGCGGGAGCCGGTCCGGGAAATTCGGTCCCGTCCGGAGCCTGCTGGCCGGCCGGTTTCACGAATCGGAGATAGCGGCGCTCCCGCTTCGGCTGCTGGTCGCGCAGATGATGGGCGGTCTGCCACGCCCCGAACAGGAAGCACCCGACGGCGACGCAGCCGAACAGGATGGCCGAACCCAGGATCAGGTCCGCCCGCCGGCTGAACGCCGCACCCGCCAGGGCGAGGCCCGCCAGGAACAGGATGCCGGCCGAAGCCGCGAGGGAGAATTTCAATGGAAACGGCAGGCGCTGCATCGTGCTCTTCGAACAATTGGTTGACCTGACGCCCTCGAGACGCCACTTCCCACCCCTGTTCTGTGTAGCACGATCAAGGCCGAAACGAGATCCGGCCGCGATAAAGTTTTCGTGCCGGTTGAGGAGACGATGGTGCGGCTTTCTTGTCTTTCGGGTGTGGGACCCCTGTCCCTGGCATGCGGATTGTTCTTCGGCGGCCTGACGGCGGCGGGTGCGCAGGCCGACGTGGAGAGCCGGGTCGAGGACCTCCTGTCCCGCATGACCTTGGAGGAGAAGCTCGGGCAGCTGAACCTGATCTCCCATGGCCCCCCGCTGCGCTGGGAGGACATCGCCGAGGGCAAGGCCGGAGCCCTGCTCAACTTCAACAGCGCCCAGGACGTGGCCCGCGCCCAGGCCCTGGCGCGCCAGTCCCGCCTGAAGATCCCGCCGATCTTCGGACTCGACGTGCTGCACGGCTTCAGGACCCAGTTCCCGATCCCGCTCGGGGAGGCCGCCGCCTTCGATCCGGACCTGTCGCGCCTCGCCTCGGAATGGGCCGCCAAGGAGGCCTCCTACGTGGGCGTGCAATGGACCTTCGCGCCCATGGCCGACCTCTCGCGAGACAGCCGCTGGGGCCGCATGGTCGAGGGCTTCGGCGAGGATCCCTATCTCGGCTCGGTGCTGACGGCCGCCAGGGTGGAGGGCTTCCGCAAGGGCGGCCTGGCCACGGCCACCAAGCATTTCGCCGGTTACGGCGCCCCGCAGGGCGGGCGCGACTACGACACCACCTACATCCCGCCGGCCGAGATGTACGACACCTATCTGCCGCCCTTCCGGGCGGCCGTGAAGGCAGGTTCGGTGAGCTTCATGGCCGCCTTCAACGCTCTCAACGGCACGCCCTCCACCGCGAGCCCCTGGCTCCAGACCGAGGTGCTTCGCAACCAGTGGGGCTTCGACGGCTTTGTCACCTCCGACTGGGCCGGCATTCATGAGCTGATCGGCCACGGCGTGGCGGCCGACGGCGCGGAAGCGGCCCGCAAGGCGATCCTCGCCGGCGTCGACATGGACATGATGGGCCAGCTCTACATCAGGCACCTTCCCGACGAGGTGCGCGCCGGCCGGGTTCCCGAGCAGGTGGTGACCGAGGCGGCCCGACGCGTTCTCAGGACGAAGATGCGCCTCGGCCTCTTCGACCAGCCCGACATCGACCCGACCCACGTCGATTCCGTGTTCCCGTCGCCTGAATCGCGCAAGGCGGCCCGCGAAGTCGCTCAGGACACCCTGGTGCTGCTCCAGAACCGGGACAACGTGCTGCCGGTCGCGCCGGGCGTTCGCTCCATCGCGGTGGTCGGGCCCCTGGCCGATTCCCCGCGCGACCAGCTCGGCCCCCATGCGGCGCGCGGCCATGACTCGGACAGCGTGACGATCCTGCAGGGACTGCGCCAGCGGGCGGAAGCCGCCGGAATCCGGGTCGAGCATGCCCCCGCCTGCGACCAGTTCTGCCGCAACACGGACAATCTCCCGGCAGCCCTGGAGGCAGCCCGCAAGTCCGATCTCGTGGTCGCGGTCTTCGGCGAACCTCAGGAGCTCTCTGGCGAGGCCGCCTCCCGCACCAACCTCGCGCTGAACGGCAAGCAGGCGGAGGTGCTGGAGGCGCTTGTCGCCACCGGCAAGCCTGTCGCCCTCGTGGTCATCGGCGGCCGCCCGCTCGTGCTGGGCGCGCTCGCGGAGAAAATCCCGTCCATCGTGATGGCCTGGTACCCCGGCACCGAGGGCGGCACGGCGGTGGCCGACGTGCTGTTCGGCGATGCCAATCCGAGCGCGAAGCTGCCCGTGACCTGGCCCCGCGCCACCGGCCAGGTGCCGATCTACTACAACCGCCTGCCCACGGGCCGGCCGACGCTCCCCAACAACCGCTTCACGCTGCAATACATCGACGAGGCGATCACGCCGCTTTACCCGTTCGGCTGGGGCCTCAGCTACACGACATTCGCGTACAAAGACCCGGCCATCGCCAATGCGCGGCTGTCGCCTGGCGACGCACTCGACGTATCGGTGACGGTCACCAACACGGGCACGCGCCCGGGCAAGGAAGTGGTTCAGCTCTACATGCGCGATCCGGTGGCGAGCCGCAGCCGGCCGCTACGCCAGCTGAAGGCCTTCGAGAAGATCGCCCTCGGCGCCGGTGAATCGCGGCAGGTCAGGCTGAAGGTTCCGGTCGAGGAGCTCGGCTTCCATCTCGACGACGGCACCTACGTGGTCGAAGCCGGCGACATTGAGGTGTTCGTCGGCGGCAATTCGCTCGCTCCCTCCGTCGGCAAGGTCGTGGTTGCAGAGCCGATCCGCATCCCGCCCACGGAGCAGCGCGCCTCCGCCTCGCCGGGCGTGGTGCGCTGATCGGCCGGCGCTTCAACGGAACGCAAGAACCGCGGCGGCGCACAGGCCGAGCACGCCGAGCGCCGCCACCAGGAATATGACGTCCGCTCCCGCGAAGCCCGGTGCATTCATCACCGTGCGCGGCCCGCGGGGCGAGAGGCCGCGCGCCTCCAGCGCGATAGCCGTGCGGCCCGCACCACGGACCGCGAAGGCAAGCAGTGGAACCACGAGGCCGATCAACTCGCCCGGTCCAGGCACTCGGCGGAGCCGACGTCCCGATTTCATGGCGCGGGCAAACCGCATCTGCTGCGCCTCGGACGCGAGATCCGGTACGAGCTGCAACGCCGCGAACAGCGAGTAGCCGATCCGCGGCGGCAACCGGGCATGGACCATGAGGGCGCGGATGAACGCCCCCGGGTCTGTGGTGAGCGCGAAGAAGGCCGAAATCATCCCGCACGCGACGGCTCGCAGGAACAGGGTGAGCCCCGCCGACAGCGCCGACGCGTTGAAGAGGGCCTCCCCGGCCATGCGGGAGGCGAACTCGCTCTCCTGCCGGAACAGCAGGCTGGTGGTCAGGAAGCCCATCCCGAACAGGCAGAACGGCACCATCAGAGCCAGCAGGAGAAGAGGCGACGTGCGGTTGAGGGCAACGAGCACGGCGGCGACCGCGACGATCAGGACGATCTGGAAACGCGCATCGAAGACCAGAATCGATGCCGCGAGCCAGACGGCGCAAACGACGAGCTTGCTGAGCGGATTGAGGGCCTTCAGCATGCCGCCGCCCGTCGAAGCCAACGCATGGCCGGAGCGCAGGAGGGCTCGGCGAGGCCGGCGCGCGCGAGAAGCGCGGCATCGCTCATCAGCTCTCCGGTCGGTGCATCAGCCAGGATCGCGCCTTCGCCGACGATGATCGCACGTGGGCAGAGGCGCAGGACCAGGTCCATGTCGTGCGTGATCACCGCGACGGCACGTCCCTTCCGGCTCAGCGCCGCGATCGCCTCCACGAGGCCGGAGACGCCCTGCGCGTCGAGCCCGGCGGTCGGCTCATCCAGGACGAGGAGCGGCCAGCGGTCCGATGCGGTCAGCGATGCGAGCGCCAGCCTTCGCTTCTGGCCCTGGGACAGCTCGAACGGGTGCCTGTTCTCGAACCCGGCGAGACCCCACGATTCCAGAATGTCGGTGAGCCACGCCGGCGTCCGGTCCGCGCTGGCCTTCGGAAGGGCGGAAAGGATCTCATCGCGCACCGTTCCGGCGGTGAACTGGTTTTCCGGCCGCTGGAACGCATAGCCGCCTGGCGCGCCCGTCCTCTGTCCCGATTTCAGCGGCAGCAGACCCGACAGGCAGAGGCCGAGCGTCGACTTGCCGGCGCCGTTCGCACCGAGAATGCCGAGAACCTCGCCCTCGCGGATCGCCAGATCGATCCCGTGCAGGACCGTGGGCCCGAGGAAGGGCGCGCAATCGGCCTTCGTGAGCTGTGCCACGACGGACGCGTCGTGAACGGCCCGCACGGCAGGCGCGGTACATGCCGCCACGAAGCCCTCGACGGCCGGCCGGGCTTTTCGGACCTCGTGCCTGCTTGTCGTGTCGGGATCCACATGCGCCAGGGCTTCCTCCACGGAGAGCGGCGCGACCGGCGGCGCCATGCCGACTTCCGTCAGGCGCGCATCGAGCAGGCTCGCGGCAGGGCGCCAGATGCCGAGGGCCGCAAGGTGCTGGCGATCTTCGCGGAAGATCCTGCGCGGATCGCCATCGGCGATGACCGTGCCGTTCCGGTCCAGTACGATCATGCGGTCGATGGCCCGGATGAGGCCGTCGAGACGATGATCGACGATGAGGACGCTGCGGCTGCGGTCGTGTTCCGTCAGCAGCGCGTGCAGACGGTCTGCGGCCTGCGGCGCCAGATGGGCCGTGGGCTCGTCCGCGATGAACAGAGGCGCATTCTGCACCAGTGTGGCCGCGAGAGCGACGAGTTGCTTCTCGCCGCCGGACAGGCTGGACGACGGGCGGCTGCGCCAGCACTCAGGGATGCCGACGCGCTGCATCGCCTCGGTGATGCGCTCTGCGATGCAGTCTTCCGGCATGGCCTGGTTCTCGAGCGCGAAGCCGACCTCGTCCTCGACCCGCATGCCGCAGAGCGTCTGGTCCGCATCCTGGAAGTACTGCGCCACCTCCGGCGCCCAGCCCCAAGGCCTCCGCTTTGCGACATCTTCCCCGAAGAGACTGACGTCGCCTTCGACGGCGGCCGGTATGTTCTCCGGGATGAGGCCTGTCAGGGTGAGGAGCAGCGTGGACTTTCCCGAGCCGGAAGGCCCGAGGAGGAGGACGCGCTCCCCGGGACCGACCGACAGGTTGGCAGGCCCGACCGCAGGGCTCCTGGCGAAGGGATAGCGAACCGAAACCTCACGCCATTCCGCCGCCTGCGTCGCTTCAGGCAAGTGCGGAGCGCTTCTCATGATCGATGGCGAGTCCCGCAAGTGCGCCGGTCCTGTAGAGCGCCTCGACGATCAGATGGCCGAGCCATCCGCCGAGCAGGGCGCCGCTCACGCAGCGGAGGGCGAACATGGCGACGAGGATACCGGGCTGGAGCGAACCGTAGTCGAAGCGGATCCACGTATAGACGAACGAGAACACCGCCGCGCCGACGCCCGCCGCCATCAGCACCGGGAGGGAATAGTTCCGCCACCGTGTCGCGGCGAAGACGAGCTCCGCGCCGGCTCCCTGGACCGCGCCGGTCACGAGGAGCAGAAGGCCCGCCGGGCTGCCGAGCAGGATCTGGACGCCTGCGGTCAGGACCTCCGCCGCGAACGCGACGCCGGGTTTGCGGACGATGGCGGCGGCCACGATGGAGGCGACGAACCAGAAGCCCATCACCACGTCCATCGTCAGCGATCCGAAGACCGCCTGGGCGATCAGCCAGACCTGCACCCAACCGAGATAGAGGACGCCGAAGACTGCGCCGAGAACGGTGACGATGAGAGTCTCCCTCAATGTCCAGCCACGGGTGTCGGACATGTATGCCTCCATGATGAGGATTTGAGTTCGGGGAAAGTCAGAGAGCGGTCGGGCTGTTCGCCGAAACCTTGAGATCGAGGGCGACATGGCCCTGCGGCGAGCCGAAGCGCAGGAAGGCTTCGCTCAACGTCGCGAAGACGGGACCGGCATCGCCGCGCAGCTTGGTGCAGAAATTCTTCGACCGGTCGAAGACATCAGATTTCTTCAGGAAATCGATGCAGCCGTAGATCTCGTCCATGTGGTGGCCGCTGCCGAGCGGATAGAGTGAGAACTGGGCGGCGACGATCCGGCCGGTGCGAGGCGCAGCCTCGACGGCTGCGACGGCCGCGGCAATGCGCTCATCGAGCGGCCTGTCGTGCTGGGAGCCATCGATGGGCGTGCAGATCGGATCGTCCGGTTCTCCGGGACAGCCGCGCGAGACGGTGGCGGCCAGGACGCAGTGAACGCCGCGACCGGCAGCCGTCACGAAGAGATCGCGCATGGCCGGGAAAAGCTGATCGGGAGGTCCGACGATCAGCGTCGAGACGTCGTCTGTCTCGATCCGGAAATTCGGGCGGTAGGGCTCGAGCGCGCCGATGGCCCCGAGGATGATGCCGACGAAATCGTCGGACATGGGATAAAGGGAAATCTGTGCGCCGGAAAACATCGTGTCCTCGCTCCGCTGGCATTACCCAGATCAGCTTGAGGGTCCGACGGCTTCGCGCCGTCATCTCAGCCCCGGCAATACGGAGCACCCCTGTCGATGCGAAATCTCTAGCACCTCTCCATGGGTCAACGCAACAGCGCCCGGCGCGCATCGCGCCGGGCGTTGCCGCTCATCCCCGTCACGTGCGGCTCGGGATCTTGAGCCCGCGCTGCACCGCCGGGCGGGCAAGGCCGCGTTCGAGCCATGCCGGCACATGGGCGAGGCTGTCGAAGTCGACAAGCTCGCGCGCTTCGTAGAAGCCGATCAGGTTGCGCACCCAGCCGAGCATGGCGATGTCCGCGATCGTGTGTTCGTCGCCCATGATCCATTCACGACCGGCAAGACGTCCTTCGAGCACGCCGAGGAGGCGCTGCGATTCGGCGCGGTATCGTTCGAGCGGACGCTTGTCCTCGATCTCGCGACCGGCGAATTTGTGGAAGTATCCCACCTGTCCGAACATGGGCCCCATGGCGGCCGTCTGGAAGATCAGCCACTGGAGGGTCTCGTAGCGCCGCGCCGGATCCGACGGCAGCAGCTTTCCGGTCTTCTCCGCCAGGTAGACCAGGATCGCGCTTGATTCGAACAGCGCGAGCGGCGCGCCGCCCGGCCCGTTCGGATCGAGGATCGCCGGGATCTTGCCGTTCGGGTTCAGCGACAGGAATTCGGGCGTCCAGCTCTCGTTCTTACCGATGTCGACCAGGTGCGGCTCATAGGGCAGCCCCGTCTCCTCCAGCATGATCGACACCTTGACCCCGTTCGGGGTCGGCAGGGAGTAGAGCTGGAGCCGGTCCGGGTGCTGCGCCGGCCAGCGGGTCGTGATCGGAAAGGCGGAGAGGTCGGGCATGGGGCGTCCTGCAATGACAGATGGCGAGGCACTCTCGCCCGAGGGGGCCAGGAGCGCAACCGGCCAGCACCGGCGCCATCTTCGCAGATCATATGTTTGAGAGGCGGCGAAGCTGGCGATCCCGGGAAGACTCGAACTTCCGACCTTCGGTTTAGGAAGCCTAGTGTCTGCAAGGGAAAACAAAGCTTTAGCACAGCCGAGGCTGTAAACCGGCCAACGAACAATCAAAGACTTAGTCGGGTTTTGTCAAACCGACTGGCACTAGCCCAAAAGAAAACCGCCGCACCGGCTGGACCCCGGAACGGCGGCAATCTGGTCAAGAAGCTAAGTAGATCTTTCAAGACAGAATTTAGGACGAAACCACCCCGGCCGGCAACCCTGATCCCGATCTGGAGCGATGACCGGCGCCACTTCCAGGGATGGGAGGTGGCTTATGGCTAATCACATCAGCCACGGTACGCCGGCCGCCTATCGGGAGTTCATCGCGGAAAGCCTGTCCATGGCTCGGATCCAAGCTGAGCTTGGGGCGACCTACGCCGAAATCGGAGACGATGCTGGGCTTGAATATGCCATCCGACGCATGGTGGCCTACACCCGCGCTGCCCTTGGCACCCTCAAAGACCTGAAAACCGAAAAACATAGAGGGGCCGATGAACGCGCCGCTTAAAGACGACCCCGTCGCTGATAAAGACCTCAGCCCTATAGACTTGGACGATTGGGCGCCAAGGCAGGCTGATCCTCTGGCCAAGGTGCGGTTCTCTTCAGCCTATCGGTTACGGCAGAAGAAATTCGAGCCAATCAAGTATGTGGTGCCTGGCTATATTGCGGAGGGCTGCACATTGCTGGCAGGCCGCCCAAAGCTCGGTAAGAGTTGGCTGGTGCTCGAGATGGGCTTGGCGGTGGCTATGGGCGAGTCCTGCCTTGGCGGTGTCCTTTGCGAACAAGGTGACGTTTTGTATTTGGCGCTCGAAGACAACGAGCGCCGACTGCAAAAACGCATGGACAAGGTACTAGGCCCGCTCGCTGATTGGCCTGAGAACTTCCACTATGCCACCGAATGTCCGCGGGCGAATGAGGGCGGGATCGATGCGATCCGGGATTGGATCAGGAGCGTCGATATCCGCGCCTCATCATTGTGGATGTGCTGGCCATGTTCAAACCGGCCCGTGGCGACAAGAACAACATGTACGAGGCCGATTACCACGCCATCAAAGGCTTACAGGCGCTGGCTTCCGAATACCGAGTCGCAATCGTAGTGGTCCATCACACCCGTAAAGGTGGCAGCGATGTGGACCCCTTCGAGAAGGTGAGCGGCACCCTAGGACTCTCCGGCGCGGCGGACACGACTATCGTTCTCGACAGGGAGAGCAACGGGGCTACCATCTACGGGCGAGGCCGCGACATCGAGGAAATCGAGAGCGCAGTCGAGTTCAACAAGGGCGATTGCCGGTGGTTCGTGCTCGGCAGGGCCGAGGAGGTCCGACGCACCGACGAACGAGGTATGATCCTCCACGCGCTCAAGGACGCCGGTGAGCCCATGTCCCCATCCGATATCGCGGCTGCAACAGGCATGAAGTCAACCAATGTCCGGCAGCTTCTGCACAAGATGACCAAGGCAGGAGAGGTGGTGAAGACGGCGCGCTCACAATACGCGCACCCGGACGTTATCGGTTCGGGTAATCGCACCCCCGATAACATCGATAACACCGATAACATTTCCTACTTGGCCGCGAAAACCGGGGACTACGGATGAGATCGATTGTTACCGCTGTTATCGATGTTATCGTCCTTCGTGGTGGGATCGATCACAAAAGGATCGAACGGTGGACAAACCGCGGTTGGATAAGATAGGGCAGCCAACTCCTCCCCTTGACGCATGTCGGGGGATTGCGCGGTATAGCTCGAACACCCTCGGATTATGAAACTTGGCGCACCAGCCCGAGCAGACCGGCTGGTGCGGCACTTAATCAAAAGAAAATCAATGTCGCGACGCGGTGGCAAACGTCCCGGTGCAGGGCGCCCGCAAGGTCGGAGGAGCAAGGCAACGGCCGATCAGAAGCTAACTCTTGAGGAATTGGCCCGCTCGTACACCGAGATAGCCCTCAATGTCCTTATCGAAGTTGCTCAGCATGGCCAGAGCGAAGCGGCCCGAGTGTCTGCAGCCAATGCGATCCTCGACCGTGGATATGGTAAGCCGCGTCAAGTGGAGTTGGCCGTAGCGTCACCAGAGGGCACCGCCGAACGCAGTGCTGAGACTATGGTGAGCATGCGGGCGGAGTTTGACGAGTTGCTCAACGCATCGCTGTCGCAAGCCGCGGCTGGGGATACCAAGACGATTGATGAGGACCAACGCCCTAGTCTTGGGGGCCGGGCTGAGCCGCTGCCGCTGTGGGCCCAACAGGAGCGGAGCCACCAATCTGCGGCGGTGACCACGATGTCGGTCCGCCGCTCTCGAAACACGTGGTAAAGCCCTAGAACATAGGGCGTGCAGTGCGCGCCCCATGATTTGATGCGCCTCCTTATGGCTATCCGATCAGGACCGCCTTCAACGATTTGAGTGCCGGGCCGTCGATCTCGAGTTTGGCACCTCTCCAATCGTCAGTGTCCCACCCCGGAGCATCCTCCTCCCACCAGATCAGAACACCGCCCTGTCCTTGAGTCACGGTACGGACAGCGATCCTAATCTGCTCTTGATAGCGCGATCTAAAGTAGGCGAAATCCTTACCCTTGATGCCGCAGATCTCTTGCACCTTTGGCCAGGTGATGCTGCCACCACCGATAACAATCCACCTGAGAAGCTCGACGGTTTTCTTGTCCAGCAGATTGATAACCGCTTTGGCCTGATCAACATCGATGGGAGTGCTGGCCCAGGTGCCCTCCTGCTCGATATCCTTCTCGATGTCATTCAGGAGATTGACGAGGAAGCGGAGGTCGACCTCCCCATTGAGCACGGTCTTACCCTCCACTCGCAATTCGATATGCATGAAGTCCCCTTATCTAAGCGTGCTGAGCGGGTCACAGTGGTGATCCGCTCAGCTTATGCCAAGCGCATCAGTCTTAGCCGTCTTCTGGTTTATCGCCGCGACATTTGTATGCCCCAGCTACCGCCCAATTTCCATTATCCGCCCATTAAAAAATTGGGCTCTCGCCCAGTGGGCCGGTTTGAGGCCGCCGATGAGGTCGCCGAGGTCGCGGTCATGCTGGCCCGCAACAGCTACGTGACCCGCCAGACCATCAACGTGAATGGCTGGTACATGAGCTGAGCTTAAGGAACAGCGGCTGATGATGGGATTGCGGGCGGCACACGCTCAGGGGGTGGATTGCAGAGCGGCGATAGTCTGTCGAACGCCCTCCCGCAGCGGCGTGACTGAGCCCCCGAACACTCGCTCGAACTTGGCCGCGTCCATCACGAACGGCTGCTCGAACTGATAGAGCACCTCACGAGCCTCGCGGATCTGGCGATTGAATAGGCCGGCCAGCGTCACCATACCCCGCCCGAGCCGCCGCATCCGGGGCGGCTGGCCCAGCGCCTCGAACACCTCGGTGATGAAGGTCCGGCCCGTCACCGGCGGGCCGCTCGGAATGTGCCAGACCTCGCCCCAGGCGCGGGCATTCGTTCCGAGGGTCACCAGACCGCGGGCGAAGTCCGGCAGGTAGCTGAGGGTGTGCGGCGCATCCAGCGACCCGAGCCAGGAGGCAGTCTTTCCCTGCAGAGCCGGCTCGATTACCAGCAGATTAGCGGCTGAGTTGGCATGGGGGCCAAAGAAGTCCGAGCCGCGGCCGATCGCGACTCCAACCCGGCCGCTCCTGTGAGCGGCCAGAAAGGTCTCTTCGAGGCGAGCCCGCAGTTGCCCCTTGAGACCACTTGCCCGGCGCGGGCTGTCCTCGGTCATCGGACCCCTTGGCGGGCCGTACATGTAGAGATTGTCAACTACCACGAGAACCGCATCGGCAGCGGAAGCTCCTGCGATCACGCTCTCGGCCATCGCAGGCAGGACCTGCTGCCACTGCGAGTACGGCACATTCGCCGGGTAATAGACGACCGCCGCATCCCGGCAGCCGTTCCGAACCTCGTCGGGCCGCATGATGTCGGCTGTGACGGCTTCGACGCCTTTGGGCCATGCGTCAGTGGCTCTGCGGCTTACCGCCCGCACGCGCCGGCCCTGGCCGGCCAGTTCGGCCACGAGGGCCCGCCCGGCGCCGCCGGTGGCCCCGAGGACAACGTGGTACCCTCCCGTCTCTGCCACGATCTCGCTCCTCAAGAACTGCCGACCGCCATCACAATGGTCCTGTATCCTGCCGCAAGGAAGGCGATCAGACGTCTGGGGCACCCTAACCTTTTCGGGTGCGCCGTGGTCGTGATCACTGCAATCTCGCCTCTCACACGATGTCCCAGGCGCGATAGCCGGAGCGGCCGGTGAGTTCGTGGGACAACGCTCCCCCGAGCGGCCCGGCCCTAGCCTGCGCTGCGTTTGATCGTCCAGCACGCAGCGACGCGGCTCGTCGGGAAGCTGTGCTGGTAGCAGAGATCAAGGGTGTTGCTGTCGCGGATCGTGAACGTGTACTGGCCATCATCATCCGACATGACGCCGGAGCGGTTGTCGGGACTGATTGCGCCGATCAGGGTCTCTGAGAACTTGCCCGCCCCGGATGTTCCGGCGAAGACGTTCCCCTTCTGCTCGGTGATCGAATAGGTGAACTCGATCAGGTTGGTCGAGAAGTTCGGGCCGGTCTTCTCCGCTACACGGTAGGGATTCGATCCGATATAGACCGCTTGGGTGGATCCCTTCCAGGTACCGACCAGGTTCGGCGGTTCCTGGGCGCGGGCGCCGCCTGCGGCAAGGGCGATGAGGCCTGAGAGAGCGGCCATGCAAGCGATGTGCATGATGCTCGACATGAGATGAGCTCCTCCGTGAATGGCTGGACGGCTTTCGTGGCCGGCGGTCGATCTTGAGGGCGGCGAAAGCTACGTGCAACGGGCGCGCCTGGCGGGCATCAGGATCTGTGAGGCTGACAGTGAGAGGGATCCTCCGGAAGGCGGCGACCAGGCCCGACAGCAGCTGTGTTTCAGAAAGCTAAGGTTGCTGGAAACGTAATTTTATTAGATTTCCTTATGCTCTCCGTCCTGACTGGATCAGCGCGCGCGCGGGCACGACTGCCTGTCCTGCCCTGCAATAGCGATATCTGCGGCATTCGGCAGCAAAAGCCACCAAAGCTGATCCATGCGGCCGATCCGTGCGGAAGGTGCCCTAGCCCCTTTGCAGGCTCCGTTTCACATGACTGTGGGTGAGGGAGATACCTCTTCATTGCCTGATGCCAATGCGCTCAAGCACTCGATACTGTCGCGCGGTACGGCCCGGCCAGTCGGCAAGGCGTCACGGCCAGCCAAGTCCGACGCTCGACCCAGGCTTTTTGAACAGAGACTCGTCATGGTGCAGCCCCTCGACTTCTACTTCTTTACCGGTTCTACCCACACCTATCTCACGGTGAACCGGATCGAAGCCAAGGCCCTAGAGGCAGGCGTGTCGGTACGATGGAGGCCATATAACCTGCGTGTGATCCTGAGGGAAACCGGCGTCACGCCCTTCCCGCCGGGCACGGCGAAGCGCCGTTATATGTGGCGCGACATCGAGCGTCGGGCCGAACGACTCGGCATTCCCTATACGTCCGAGCCGCAGCATCCGGTTGACCCAGACTTGAGGGCGCTGCGTGTAGCGCTGGTGGCGGCGGATGAGGGATGGTGTCCAGAGTACATGAGAGCGTACTACCGCGCTTGGTTCATCAACCACAGGCCGCCGGGACTGGACGACAACATGGCGGCCTTCCTGAAAGGAATGGGGTGCGACCCCGATGCCGTGCTGGCCAAGGCGTTGTCGGATGAGACGACTCGGATGATGGAGGGGAGTGTCGAGGAGGCGCGTCGCCTCGGACTCTTCGGTTCCCCGCACTTCGTGGTGGCAGGGGAAGTCTTCTGGGGTGATGACCGCCTCGAGGAGGCTCTTGAATGGTCCCTTAGCCGAACCGAGTTCACGACAGCTTCCTGAAGACCCCGATGGGAAGGTGACGCCCTGGCCACCAAAGACATCTCTCAGGCCAACCCGTTGCCAGAATGGTGGCGTTTGCTGCCGAATGCCGTGCCGAAGGACCCACCTACTCATTCTGGGACCGACCCGTCCTTCAGAGCAGCGGCGGCTGATGCACGGGAAAGGGCACCAGGATCGCTGGCGCCCTTTCCGTTCCGGTCCCGAGTGGGTCAGGCCCAGAGGATGTTGTCGAACTGGAAGAAGTTCGCGCTCCTGACGTCGATGTCCACGAAGGTTACGTTCTTGAAGAATTCACCGAATTTCACGTCGGTGGCCGACGACCCCGGAAGGTAGGTGAATGACCGCCCGAAGTTATCCCGGAAGACGGTAGCTCCCCCGATTGCCTCCACATCCATTCCGAGCAGGGAGAAGGTGCTGCCGTCGGCCTTCCGGAGCCGCATTACATCCGCTCCGCCAATGTGGCCGTAGACGCTCGGGTCGGCGGGGGTGCCGACGACATCGAAATGCCCAGCCAACCCGGTAAGGGTAAGCCCCTCCTCGACATACGTGCCGGTGAAGAACAACGGGCCCGTAAGTCCCGTGAAATCCATCACGTTGACCGCCGGGGCGTCGGTGTTTCCCTGCACCGTGAAGCTGACGGTCGTCGAGGCCGTCAGTCCCTCGTTGTCCACCACCCTGATCGTGAAATCGTCCTTCACCGTCTGCCCGGTGTTCAGTGCATTGGTGTCGGGGTCCAGGTTGTTGAGCGTGTACTGAAGCGTGTTGAAGACCGTGTCCAGCCGGACGGTCCCGTATGTCCCCTCCCTTTCCCAGGAGTTCTCCCCGACCTGGGTCCACCCGGTCAGGTCGTACTGGGGCTGCGGGCCGTCAATGTCGGTCACCAGCATGTTGACGCGCGAGGTCGTGGCCGAGGGGTTGTCTTCCCTGAGGATCAGGGAGGGTTGGAAGGCCTGGATGGTCGGGGCATCGTTCACCGACGCGACCGCGAGGATGACCGTCTGCGTCGCGACCCCGCCCGCGCCGTCATCGACCGTATAGGTGATGGTTTCGTTGCCGAACCAGTCGGCGTTCGGCGTGAAGCTGAAGGTGCCATCGGGGTTCTTCGTGAGCGCACCGTTGAATGGAAGGGTGAAGGAGACGATGTTCGCCCCCGTCAGCGTGGTGCCGTCCGGGTCGGCATCGTTCGCAAGCACGTCGAAGGTGAAGGTTCCCCCGTCCTCGGTCATCCGGATGAAGTCCAGTCCAAGCACGGGCTGGTCGTTAACGGGGGTGACCTCGACGTTGACCGTGGCCGTCCTCACGCCTCCGGCCCCGTCGTCCACGGTGTAGGTGAAGCTGTCGGAACCGTTGTAGTTGGCGTTCGGGGTGTAGGTGAACGTCCCGTCCGTTTTCAGGGCGACCCTGCCGTGCGAGCCCTGCGTCCACTCCGTGATCATGTCCACGGTGAGCGATGAGTCCGCGTCCGAGTCGTTGGCAAGGACGTCGATGACGACCGGGGTGTCCTCCGCGGTGGTCGCGGTGTCGTCGCCGAGCACTGGGGCATCGTTCACGGCGGCTACCTTGATCGCCACCGTGGCTGGAGAGCTTATCCTCCCCTCATTGTCGATGACCTTGTACTCGAAGGCTGTCTCCCCGTTCCAGTCGGGGTCCGGTACGAACCAGACATGCCCCGGTCCGAGGTTGGCAAAGGAGGGAGCTGTCTCGACCAGCCTCGATTCATGGTAAAGCTTCCCGTTCACCGGCAGGGACGTGATGAGTCCAACGGTGATGCTCCCGTCGATGTCGGACCCGGAGAAGGTGATCGGGATTCTCGCGTCGTCCTCGGCACCGCTGACCTCAAGGGTATCGGCAGTCGGCGCGTCGTTTTCGGGGAGGACGTTGACGGCGACCGTCGCGGTCCGCACGCCGCCAGCGCCGTCATTCACCGTGTAAGTGAAGCTGTCGGCGCCGAAGAAATTCGGGTTCCCCGTGTACGTGAAGGTGCCGTCGCCGTTGTACGCGACGGTGCCGTTGGCGCCCTGCGTGAACTCCGTGACCATGTCGGCCGTCAGGGGGCCGTCCGCGTCCGTGTCATTCGCCAGCACGTTGACCGTGAACGGGATATCCTCCCTCGCCTGCACGATGTCGTCGCCGAGCACGGGCGCATCATTGACCGGGTTCACGGTCACCGCGACATGGCCCGAGGCGGAGCCGCCCTCGCCGTCAGAGACCGTGTAGTTGATCGTCGCCGGGCCGTTGTAGTTCTCCGCGGGCGTGAAGACGACCTTCAGCCCGTTCACGCTGACCGACCCGAGCGACGGGTCGGCAAGGGCCGCCGTGATGGTGAGCGTGTCCCCGTCGACGTCGCTGACCTTGTCTGACAGGTCGATCACGATGGACTGGTCCTCGTCCACTGATGCCGAGGCATCGATGGCAACCGGGCTGTCGTTCGTGCCAACGATCTTGATGGTGACCACTCCCGTCCCGTTGCCCGTCGGGGCATGACCGTCGTCCGGGATGATGGAGTAATAGAGGACGAGTTCCTCGCCCGCGGCGAGGTAGTCGAAGGTTCCGGCCGGGGCATTGAACGTCCAGTCGAAGCGGGCCGAGGTGGAGGCGTTGTCGATCAGCGCCCCGCCGGGGACCGTGAAGAGGCTCTGGAGGTCGACGCCCGACGGTGCGCGGTCCCCGTCCCTGACCTCGACGCCGCCAACGGAGACGGAAACCACATCCGACACGTCCACGTCTGAGACGGTGAGCTTGCCCGCGAGCGCCAGGGCGGCATCATCCTCGGAGGCCTGCCCATAGGAAGAGTCCCCAGGAGCGCCGATCAGCACCTCGGGACGGTCGTTGGCCCCGTTCATGGTGACCGTGATGGTCTTATGTGCCGTGCCGTCCTTGGAAGAGACGGTAAGCGTCTCGGTCCTGGTCTCGCCTGCCGCCAGGGATTCCGCCCTGCCGTCGAGCGCATAGCCCCAGGTGCCGTTGTCGAAGGTGAAGGCGCCGTAGTTCCCGGCAAGCGCGCCCGCCGCCACGGCATCGAAGACGTTCTCCCCGGCGTCGGCATCGTCGACCGCGAGGGTGCCGCTGACCGTCGGGGAGCCGTTTTCCGTCACCGAGCCCGATGCCGTTCCCGAGATGGCGGCGGCATCGTTCGTCCCCGTGACGGTGATCTCGGCCGTCTGGGCCACCTTCGCGCCGTGCTCGTCAACCACGTCGTAGGTGATGGTGAACGTCCGGCTGATGCCCGACCCCAGATGGCCGTAAGAGCTCGCGTCGACGTTGAGCGTCCCACCCGTCACCGTGAACCCGGCGGGCAGCGCGTCGCCCCCGTTCCAGCGCAGGTTCTCGACGTGCAGCACGGCCCCGGCATCCACGTCGGACGCGTTGGCAAGCAGGTTGAACGTTGTCGCGTCGTCCTCGAGGAGCGCGCCCGTGACCTTGCCCGAGACGGCCGGGCCATCGTTCTCGCCCGTGATCTGGAGGGTGACCTTCGCGGTGCTGAGCGTGCCGTTGGAGAGCCGGATCGTATAATTGAAGGAAACCTCCGCCGTCGCGCCTAGGCCCATCCCGGCGTACTTCGTCGCATCGAACCTGAGGACCTGCGCGGCCTGGTCATAGATGATTGCGTTCTGGTCCGAGGCGACGCTGTCGACCGAGTAGAAGGTCTTGGCCTCGCCGCCCTTGTCGTTGGCGAGCAGGTTGGCGATCAGGATCTCGAAGTAGCTGTCGATGCTCGCGAGGTCGAAATTCAGGAAGCCGCTGGTGACGTAGGAATCATCGGTTGCTTGAGGCGTGCTCGTAGGATCGGAGCCCGGAATCCCGGTCCATTTCACGTTGACGGTGGGCATCGAGGCATCCCCTTGAGTCCCGGACGGGGCCGGGTTGTTGAGGAGGACTAGGTTAGATCCAGGCCCGGAAAGGTGAATTTCTATTTATGGCTATCGGGCGGGATAGTGTCTTGTCTTTATGAGTATTTGGCGCCGATGAGAATATCCGCTGCGTCGCCGATGCAAGACCCAACGCTCAGGTTGTCCCGCTCCAACAATAGAGCCGTAGGTTGCCGGGCGGGTTCATTCAACTCTGGTGGTTTTTGCTACCGAATGCCGGATATCTGCTTGGGGAGCACGAGGAAGTGTGGGGCGGCTTGTGCAGTGCTTCGTGGGAAGAAGTGCGTGTCAGAACGAACGGACATTGGCAGTTTTGGTCCAGCCCTCGCAGATCTCAGCCTACCAATCGACTGCCCCCGAGACCTCATACTTCACGGCCGAGTGCAGACGCACGCCACAGTTAACGATCACCTATAGCAGTAACAGGCTGTGTAAGACGAAAGGGTCGGATTGCTGATGGCGCAGGCATGGGCTGTCAGGGCTCCAACAGGGATCTCGCCGTGACTGACCAGATAGAGCCGACGAAAGGCGTTGCTGATCCCCGCTTCTTCCGCTCCGGTTCCCAGCATGGCGTTTGCGATCCGTTTGACAGCCGCAGCCGAGTAGGTCTGTTCAACATAGGTTTCGGTGAAGACATACTCACGCCGCCACTCTCCTTGCGACGGCGCAGTGGTCTGCTCGAGATTGGCGAGATACCACGTGGAAAAGTCTGTCACGTTGCCAGTCTGGCGATCGTAGTTGAACACGTGGAAGCCAGGGTTGTTGCCGAATATTGGGCTGATCGAGGGTGTGACCTTCTCAACCCCGACGATGGCATCCATTATGAGACGGTAGCTGTCCTGATGTGTGTGGCCGGAAAAGCCTGCCTGGATAATGGCAGCATAGGCCCGCAGCAGTTCTATGAAGCGGGACGCAAACGGGTCTTTCAGGAAAGGGATGACTCGGGCCGGACAGCTCAGCTCCGCTGAGGCATGGAGCGTCGCGTAAGCATCAATGCCGACCGGGATGTGGTGAACGAGCCAGACCCGCCGCCCAGCCGCACGCGCCTCGCTTAGCTGCTGCTCAAGCCAGCCCATCATCGCCGCTGCGGCTTGATCCCCGCTCGTGCCGCAGGCGTCGCGATAGTCGGTTGACCACAATACGTCATTAACGGTGAGGATCGTTACTCCGGGGAGGGTTGGATGGCGCATCGCGTAGTAGCCGCCAGCCATGTAGGTCTGGTCAAAGTCCTGCGCGAGGCGATCCGGTCCTGCCAGCTCGCGGACCATGTCGCGCAAAGAGGCAAGAAAGGCCCCGCCCGGCTCAAGCTGGTAGTCGCCACATTCAGAATCGTTGTTGCCCAACGCGAGTAGGACGGGTCGGCCCGGGAGTGCAGCGCGAAGGGTATCGGCGACGTAGAGTGCCGTCTTAGAGGCGAGCCCTGTCACAACACTGGAGGTCGGCGAGGTGCCAAGCGCATGTGCCGCGGCTTCCTGGAAGCGGTGCGCCAGGAGATCGCCTGTCACAACAACAAGATCGGCATCGCCCGCCGTTCCGGAGAGCGCACCGAGGGCCGAGGCGAGCAGGGCCTGGCTTGTATCCTCGCCGCGGGCGGGGAAGCCCTGCCCGCCTGCAGAAGCAAAGACGCTCGGCCACTCCTTCGGCTCAGCCGCCGCAAGCCGAGGCGCGAGATCAGGCGCAGCGAGCGGGTTGAAATGGATATCGGAGACGACAGCGATGATGCCCGACGGTTCGGACGCACAGGCTGGCAGGCCAGCTGCGGCAAGCCCTATCAGCGCCAGCAGGAGCATGCGCCGAAAATGCCTGAAGCCGTGAGCCATGTGGATCTCCTCTTCAAGGCTCCCCTCGCCGGAGGTCCCAGACGCTTCGGCTCGGGGCACAGGCTGCTGCTGGTGCAAACCGCCTGTTCTCCCGTTGACCGAAGCCCGCAAAGGCCCAGCAGCCTAACACGGGATTGGGAGCGCCATAGCGCATGTACCTGCCACCAGATCTAAAGATCATAGGGCCGTCAGCTGTTGCTTGATCGCGCGCTCGATCCATTCGTTGCGCGAGATCCCAGCTCGGGCCGCTGCTTGGTCGATTGGCCTCAACAGACTCGGTGTTAAGGCCGTTTGGACGAGAACATCGACCTCGTCGGGACCCGAGAGGATGTTGTCGGATGCGACAAGCGGACAATAGGCACCGATCAGACGGTCGACGAGAGCAGGCTTCATGCCGCTCTTGCGCAGGTCGGCCAACAGCTCCCCAAGGCGATTGCCAGCAGTGATATCATCGGCTCCTGAGTAGAGATCAGGGAGCAAAGGAGCCGCTCCTGGTATGGCCGTGGCAAAGGTATCGGGGCAGGTAAAGCCCGCAGCACTGGCCGATGCCGGAAACGAGCTTCCAAACCCGGCGACAGAGACCAAGGCGACGAGCACGAGCCGTCTGACGGCCAGCATCGCCCTCTCCTGCGTATTCTTACAAAGCTTATCCCCAGTACGTTGGGATCATGAACGACAGATCATTGAAGCCGAGGATCCGAAGCTCGTTGGAAAGGCCAGGGTGGATCAAACCGAAAATGAGCTGTGTTGTCAAAGATGCTGCTTCATGAAGGTCCCAGCGCTGGTAAGGGCCTGACGCCCGGGCTCCAGATGCGCGTTCCACAACGGCCAAGCATGAATCATGTGCGGCCACACTTCGAGCGTGACTGCCACATCGGCTGCACCCGCGGCGGCCGCAAAGCGCGTGGCGTCCGCAAGTAGGGTTTCCGCTGACCCGACCTGGATCAGGGCGGGCGGCAGTCCCTTGAGATCGGCATACAGCGGCGAGACGCGGGGGGCTTTTCGGTCCAGGCTGCCCGGCAGGTAGGCATCGGCCAATTCGTGGAGGTAGCCACCATGAATCAGGGGATCGACGCTGTCCTTGGTCGCGAGCGTAGAGCCCGACATGGTTAGATCCGTCCAGGGCGATAGCAACCACATGCAGGCGGGAAGCTCCTCCCTTGCCTCCTGAAGCTGACCGATCAGGGCCAGGGTCAACCCTCCGCCTGCACTGTCGCCGCCAACCACGATGTGCTTTGCCGCAACGCCCTGCTTCCGGAGAAAGTGCCATGTCGTCAGGGCATCCTCCAGCGCTGCGGGAAATGGGTGCTCCGGCGCGAGGCGATAGGCCACGGCGAGGGTACGCACCCCGGCCGCCCGGCCGGCCTCGGTTACCAAGCGGCGATGGCTAAGGATGGATCCCGAGCAGTAGCCGCCGCCATGAAAGAACATGAGAATGCGCGAGAAGTCGCTTCCAGGAGCGATCGACCATTCGCCGGATACACCGTCCACATCCACCGGTTTTAGCATGATGTCGTCGGCGACCGGCCAGACCGAGCCCACCTCGTCGAGACGCTGGCGTCGTTCCGTCCATCCAACCGGCCGCGGCTTGGAGCTGAGCAGGGCTCGAACGGCCACGATCTCGCTCTGGTCCATGGGCTTTCCTCCGGTTGCCGCGATTGATTAACACACTCGCCCCCCTCCTGACCGGGACTGGTGAATCCAAATTCCCAATGAGGCCTTGTTGCATCGCAGTATGCCCCTAGGTAGCGTGACGCTACCCAGCACACTAGGTGCATCTCGGATGGTGCAGGGGTATTGGTGTCCATGATGAGGGAGCCTTGAGACAGCCGCGACCGAGACGCAGCCCGGGATTCCTCCGTATCCAACGCTCGGCAGCCGCACTCGGGGCTGGGATCATCTCTTACCCAAGCAGTTTGTCCACCTCCTGAAACCGCGGATGTTTGCGGATCGGATCAAGATCGGAGTCATACTGCACCCACCGCTTCCTTTCCCGGGTGGAATGCGGCAGAAGCTCGATGAGCAGGTCAATCGCCCGGTCGTGCTCACCCACCAGTGAGCAGAAGCAGGCCACGTTGTACTTCGTCAGGCCGTCGTCGGGGTCGATGACCAGCGCACGCTCCGCCCATTCCTTGGCACGGTCGATCTCGCCGAGCGCCGAGAGCCCAATGGCACCCAGGTAGGCAGACCTCGAGTTTTCCGGATGGACGGCCAGGTCGCGTTCGGCACGCGCCACACCCTCCCGGGCCGCCTTTCTCATGTCCGGCTCTCGCCCGAGCGCCCGGAGCACGCCGACCAGCACGAGCAAGGCTTGGTAGTCGTCAGGCTTGAGGTCGGCGGCACGCTGGAAGTACCGTGCGGCCTGTTCCAGGTTCCCTTGGGTAAAGCAGGCCCTGGCATAGAAATAATGAGCCTCGAAAAGGTTCGGGTCGAGAGCAATCGCCTGGTCGAACTCCGCCATCGCCTCCGGATGGCGCTCCGATAGCGAGAGAGCCAGCCCCCGCGACGCATGCGCCTCGGCGAGCCCGTTTTCCAGATCCAGAGCCTTGGCGCTGGCGGCAAGGATGCCCTGAACCGACACACCGGTGTTGTAGTGGAGAAAGAGGAACGAGTCGCAGTCCGCGATGCCCGCATAGGCGCGCGCATAGTTGGGATCGAGTTCGACCGCCTTGGCGAACATGCGCTTCGCCAGAACGTAATAGGGCCTGGAATGCCGGTGCAGGAACTGCCGGCCTCGCAGGTAGTACGCATAGGCTTCAACATCACGGGTCGGGACTTGGCCGAGAGCCGATTTCTCCTCCGGCAGCAGCTTCACCTTCAACTGGTCAACGATCGAATGCGCGATCTCGTCCTGGATGGCGAAGATATCGGTGAGATCCCGATCATACCGCTCGGCCCAGAGGTGACCACCGTTCCTGCCGTCCACGAGCTGCGCGGTGACGCGGACGCGCGAGCCAGCCTTGCGGACGCTTCCTTCCAGGATGAATGTGACCCCGAGTTCCTGGCTCGCCTGCCGTACGTTTGCGGGTTTGTCCTTGTAGCCGAAAGCCGTGTGGTAGGCGATCACGTAGAGGCCCGAGATCTTCGACAGCTCAGTGATCAGGTCCTCGGTAACCCCCTCGCTGAAGTACTCCTGCTCCGGATCCCTGCTCATATTGCTGAACGGGAGAACCGCGACCGACGGCTTCTCGATCTCGTATTGGTCCCAGGGCTCGGCCTGGGAACTGAGGGTCCGGGATGTTGGCGCCGCCCCGAGCCACACGCGATAGGCGTGCACCGGCTTGGGGATGTCCTTGGGGGACTGGTCACCCATGTCCTGGAAGCGCAGGTCGAGCCGCGAGCCGACGTTCTCCCGGACGGAGGTCGAGACGACGATCTCGCCGGGCTTCGCGACAGTCTGGAGGTGGGCGGCGATACTGACGCTGTCCCCGTAGATGTCGTGCGCCTCGACCGTCACTTCGCCAAGGTTGATGCCGATGCGGAGCTCCATCCGACGGTCCTGTGGGATGCCGGCATTGCGCTCCTGCATCCCTCGTTGGATCATGCTGGCGCAGGTCACAGCATTCACGATACTCGGAAATTCCGCCAGGAATCCATCGCCGACGAGCTTCACTATGCGCCCTGAATGCTCGGCGATTTTAACGTCGATCAGCTCACGGCGGTGCCGTTCCCAGGCAGCAAGCATGCCGGCCTCGTCCAAGTCCATAAGGTGGCTGTAGGTCACAATATCAGCCGCGAGGATGGCCACCAGCCGTCTGTGCACCGGGGTGTCGCTCATCTGAGACCATCCAGTCTCCGCGCTTTGCCCGCGCGGGGTGCTCGGCTGTTGAGGGGCAATTATATGCCGGCAGCGCCCCCATGTCCCGCATCTGATCCGGCTACGCTTGAACCTCGATGTTGATCCGTATTGCAGTCGGTCCGCCGAGGACCGCACGTGAAGATTGGGTGAAGGGATACATCAAAGAGATTGAGCTAGATGTGGAGCGCCTCTGACGGAGCGGATTCTGACTTTCGCCGGCCCTTCATGAATGTCCGGTGATCCCATCTGAAGCAGACATCCGGCCTACTTCCGCCTTGTGCCGATTTCGTTGAAAAAGTCCTCGTGATTAGCGGCGGATCGTGATTCCCTAATCGGGCATTTTCAGCAGGAGGACCGGGGCATGATGGGCGAGCGTCTCGTGATGCAGGAGAGCCTGTTCTACGAGTTCCGGCTCGAGGATCATATCCCGCCCGATCACCTGCTGAGACGCATCGACCGCTTCGTCGACGGCTCCAAGCTGCGCCAGCATTTGGCGAGCTTCTACAGCTCCATGGGACGGCCCTCCATCGATCCTGAGTTGATGATCCGCATGCTGCTGATCGGCTACTGCCTCGGCATCCGCTCCGAGCGGCGCCTGTGTGAGGAGGTGCATCTCAACCTGGCGTATCGCTGGTTCTGCCGTCTCGGCCTGGAGGGCAAGGTGCCCGACCACTCCACCTTCTCCAAGAACCGGCACGGGCGCTTTCGCGAGTCTGACCTGTTCCGCCACCTGTTCGAGGCAGTGGTGCAACGCTGCCTCGACGAGGGGCTGGTGGGTAGCGAGGGTTTTGCCCTGGACGCCAGCCTGATCCAGGCCGATGCCAACAAGCAGCGCTCTCTTGCAGGGGCTGACTGGAGGGCCCAAGACCACACCGAGGCAGGGCCGCGGGCTGTGCGGGAGTATCTCGCTACGCTAGATGAGGCCGCCTGGGGTGCTGCGACCGAGGTCGAGCCGAAGTTCGTCTCACCCTCGGATCCGGCGGCTCAGTGGACCGGGGCAATGCGTGGTCCGGCGTTCTTTGCCTATGCGGACAACTACCTCATCGACCTCAAGGCAGCGGCGATCGTGGACGTGGAAGCCTCCCGGGCGGTGCGCCAGGCCGAAGTGGGAGCCGCCCGCACCATGCTGGAGCGCACGGCTGAGCGCTTCGGTCTCAAGCCCGAGCGGCTGGCGGCGGATAGTGCCTATGGGTCGGCCGAGATGCTGCACTGGCTCGTGGAGGAGCAGAAGATCGAGCCACATGTGCCCGTCATCGACAAGTCCGAGCGCCAGGACGGCACCTTCTCGCGATCAGACTTCAGCTATGATGCTGAGGCGGACACCTACACCTGTCCCGAGGGCAACACCCTGACCACCAGCGGCCGCATCGTGAACGAGGGCACCACCCGCATTTACCTGGGCAGCACCTTTGACTGTGGTCCCTGTCCGCTGAAGGAACAGTGCTGCCCCAACACGCCGTCGCGCAAGATCCCGCGCAGCATCTACGAGCACGCAAGAGAGGTTGCCCGAGCACTGGCCGGCACGCCGGCCTATGAACGGTCGCGTCAGGGTCGCAAGCGGATCGAGATGCTGTTTGCCCATCTCAAGCGGATCCTGAAGATGGGACGTCTGCGGCTGCGCGGTCCGTGCGGCGCAAAGGATGAGTTCCTGCTGGCAGCCACCGCCCAGAACCTGAGAAAGCTCGCCAAGCTGATCACCCCATCAGAGCCTCAGATGACCCAAGGAACCTGAGAAGGTCCGAAGGGCACACCTCACCTCAGACCTGACCTCAATAAAGCAAGCTTCAGCGCTGTCCCAGCCCGTCTCGATGCCGACTTTGTCAACGCAATCTGCCAGGTCCGGACCTTTCCGGTCATAACCGCAAACCGATATCCGTTGTTAACCCCAGACCCGTCCGCAGCCCAACGTCGTTGAATCTTCTGAGCGGCTGAGGATGTCGGCGAGAAAGCCTCCTTTGGGGCTTATGCCTCTACCAAACCGTTACGGATCGCGTAGCGGATCAGGGCCGCGGTCGTGTCGAGGTTGAGCTTGCGCAGGGCCAGGGCGCGATGGGTCTCGACGGTCTTGGTGCTGATGCTGAGGATGTCGGCGATCTGCTTGTTGGTCTTGCCTTCGGCGATCAGTTGCACGACGGCCTTCTCGCGGGCGGTCAGCGCCGCCTCGTCCGCGGATCCCTTCGACAGGTAGGTCTCGAGCAGGGCCTCGGAGACCTTGCCCGTGAAGAACGGCTTGTGGGCGGCCAGTGCCTCCACCGCCGAGACCAAAAGCGCTTTGGCATCGGACTTGAGCAGGAAGCCACGCGCACCCGCTTCCAGCACGTCCCGCACCAGACTGTCGGTGTCATGCATGGTGAAGATCAAGACTTCGCTGCCGGGCACGCGGCTCCGGATCTGGCGGGTGGCCTCCACGCCGTTCACCAGCGGCAGCGCATAGTCGAGGACCACGACATCGGGCCGGGTAGCCAGGGCCAGGTCGACGGCCTCCTTGCCGTCCCGCGCCTCGCCGACCACCTCCCAGCCTTCATGTCCCTCCAGGATCGTCCGGACACCAGAGCGGACCACGTCGTGATCGTCGGCGATCAGGATGCGGGTCATCGCGAGCCTTCCTTCCGGCGACCCGGTGCCGGCTACCGTTCCGGTGAGGCCGGGTCCCCTGGCAGAATACACCGCCCGGCTGTCGGACCCACCTGCGCAAAACCCTGAAACCGTAGGAGGCAGACCCTGAATCTTCATGAGTGGGCCTCACCGTCCGCCTTGGCCCGGCCCGACGGCCATGGCATCCGCGGGCGCCCGGCAGGGCCCGGCGCCCGGTCGGCATCGGGCACCGGGACCATTGCGACGATGGCGGTGCCGCTCCGGCCCGTCCGGATGCGCAGGTCGCCGCCGAAGTGCTCCAGGCGGGCCCGCATGCCCGCGACGCCGACGCCGAGCCGGATCGGTCCGTCTGGCCGGTCACGTCCCGTCATCCCATGCCCGTTGTCGCGGATGCGGACCACCAGCCGTCCGGCCATGATCCGGGCCTTGACCGACACATGCGAGGCATCGGCGTGCCGGTGCACATTGGTGAGGGCCTCCTGCACCACCCGCAGGATCGCGCGCTGGAGGGCCGGCGGCAGGTCATCGACCTCTTCGGGAATCCGGATCCGCGCGACGAGGCCCGTCCGCCCGGCGAAGCCTTCGGCAAAATCCCGCAGCGTGGCCTGGAGGCCGTCCTTCGCCAGGTTCGGTGGATGCAGCAGATAAGTGAAGATGCGCAGTTCCCGGAGCGCCTCGGTGAGCAGGCCCTCGACCTCCGCCAGGGCCGTGCGGCCCGGCGGAAGGACCTGCGCCCCGAGGCCTGACAGCCCGAGGCTCGCGGCCACGAGGTGCTGCGCCGTCGAGTCGTGCAGCTCGCGGGCGATGCGTTGCCGCTCCTCCTCCTGGAGCGCGAGCAACTGGCCTGACAACTCGTTGACCTGCTTCTTCGCGCCGGTGACCTGATCGGACAGCGTCCGGAGCGGCTGCTCGACCTGACGGGCTGTGAACCACGCGGCAACCCCTCCAGCGGCCAGGAGAAGAGCCGCCGGTCCGGCCATCCGCCACAGGGCAGCCGTGACGGGTGCATTGAGCTCGGCCAGCGGCACCGTGACCACACTGGTCCAGTTCGTTGTACCCGAACGCCGGAAGGTGACGACGACCGGGATCCCACGGTCATCGATGGCCTCGACGGTTCCCGTGATCGTGCTGTTCGGATCCGCATCGGCGAGGCGGCTGGCCAGGGCGGCGGGAACCGGGAGGTCGGAGCCTTTGTGGCCGTCCCTGTCGGCCACGATCGGCTGGAATTTGCGGTCGTAGAGGCCCTTCATCCAGCCGGCCGGAAGTGTCTGGTCATCGAGGATCGCCCCCAGGCGCGCCTCCGTCAGGGTGATCGACAGATGCCCATTCATCCGGCCGTCCGGATCGTCGAGCCGGAGGCTGAGCGCCACGATGATGCGCCCCTTCAGGGGTGCCAGCATCCGGCCGGAGACCGACCACCTGCGATCCCGGATCCGGTCGAGCTGCTCCTGGTGGTTCGGGAAGTCGACGTGCCGCGGCAACGGTGATCCGAACGGGCGCAAGGTGTTGGCGACCTGCCGTTCGAGGTCGTTCAGGACCAGCCAGGAGCCTTCCGGAACGGGAGTGGCCTTGAGCTGGTCATAGAAGGCCCTGGTATCGCCCGAGAGGAGCGCCGGGGACTTGGACAGTCCCTTGAGGAGGTAATTGACTGCGGCGACCTCCTGATCGAACCCGAAGGAGAGTGTCTTGGCAGCCTCCTGAGCACGGTGCTCGATCGCGTGCCGTTCGTTCGTCGCGCGGGAGAGCAACAGGGCCGCGGCGACGAGGCACGCGGCAACGATGGTGGTCATGAAGATCAGGGTGATGCGCCCCCGCAGACGTGGCGTCAGGCCCGGCACGGATCGCGCAATCACCGGGACGGTGCCATTGCTCATGACGGCGACCTCCGGCCGCAAGGGCAACGCAACGGGACCAGAGTCGCGACGGAGGCCCTCGGTCCGGCAACATACGTTAAACCCTGAGCCGATTCGCGTCGACCCCACATCTACCCTGAACCATGGATGGGTAACCGACCGCCCCATTCGGGCTGGCTCCAGCCACCATGGTCGACAAGAGGCACAAATCAGGGTCTGCCTCCAGCATTTTCAGGAGAGACCCTGATAGCCCGATGACCGAGCGTTGGACGATACTGCGGGCATGCCAGGACGGGAGCAACGCCCATGCCGCAGGCCACACTCCGCCATCGTCAGAGCCATGGGCAGACAGACCATCCCGACGCCGACATGATCCGCATCCCCGGCGGTACGTTCCGCATGGGTTCGAATCGACACTACCCCGAGGAGGCGCCGGTCCACCGCGTCACCGTCGACGGGTTCCTGATCGACCGGACGCCGGTCACCAACCGCCAGTTCCGCGACTTCGTCCGCGCCACCGGACATGTCACCTTCGCCGAGAAGCGTCCCAAGCCGAAGGACTACCCTGGCGCCCTGCCGCACATGCTGTATGCGGGCTCGCTCGTCTTCGTGCCACCGGATCATCCGGTCGATCTCCGGAACTGGAGCCAGTGGTGGACGCTGCTCAAGGGTGCCGACTGGCGCCACCCCCATGGTCCGAAGAGCACCATCCACGGCCTCGACAATCATCCCGTCGTGCACGTGACGTACGCGGACGCCCTCGCCTATGCCCATTGGGCCGGCAAGGATCTGCCGACCGAGGCCGAGTGGGAGTTCGCTGCCCGCGGCGGATTGGATCAGGCGGAGTTCGCCTGGGGCGATGCATTCACACCGGACGGGCGCCAGATGGCGAACACCTGGCAGGGCGCCTTTCCGTTCCAGAACCTGGCGCAGGACGGCTTCGAGCGCACCTCGCCCGTGACGGCGTTCCCGCCCAACGGCTACGGCCTCTACGACATGATCGGCAACGTCTGGGAATGGACCAGCGACTTCTACGTGCCGAAGCACCCGGCCGACGCCGTGAAGGCCTGCTGCATCCCCGAGAACCCGCGCGGCGGCCGCGAGGACCAGAGCTTCGACCCGTGCCAGCCGGAAACGCGGATCCCGCGCCGAGTCCTGAAGGGCGGCTCGCACCTGTGCGCGCCCAACTACTGCCGCCGCTACCGTCCGGCAGCGCGTCACCCGCAGCCGGTCGACACCTCGACGAGTCATGTCGGCTTTCGCTGCGTCAGCCGGGAAACTCGGAAGACCTGAAACAGGAAAGAGGGAGAAGTATCATGCTTCGTACAATTCTCGCGGGAGAGTCCAAAACCGCTTCCACAGGCTGTCGATCCCGGCTCGAGGGGGCGCTTGCCGGCGCGTGCAACGCGTCGCGAACGGCTCTGTTGGGCGCCACCGCGCTCATCTCTGCCGCCGCATTGACGCCGGCTGCCGCTCAGGCGCCGGCACGGCCGAACATCGTCGTGATCATGGGCGATGACATCGGCATCTGGAATATCGGTGCGTACCACCGCGGTATGATGGCAGGGCGGACGCCCAATCTCGACAAGATCGCCGCAGAGGGCATGCTGTTCACCGACTACTATGCCGAGGCGAGCTGCACCGCTGGTCGCGCCAACTTCATTACCGGAGAGCTACCGATCCGCACCGGCATGACCACGGTCGGCCAAGCCGGCGCGCCCATTGGACTACCAGCGGAGGCGGTGACGATTGCCACCGCACTGAAAGACCTGGGCTACGCCACGGGGCAGTTCGGCAAGAACCACCTGGGCGACAAGAACGAGTTCCTGCCCACGGTGCACGGGTTCGACGAGTTCTATGGCTATCTCTATCACCTCGATGCGATGGAGGACCCCTGCCATCCGAACTATCCGCAGGATCTGAGGGCGCAGGTCGGCCCGCGCAACATGCTCCACTCATATGCAACGAATGTCGATGATCCCACCGCGGATCCGCGCTGGGGCAAGGTCGGCAAGCAAAGGATCGAGGACGCGGGTGAGTTGTGCCCGAAACGCATGGAAACCGTGGACGACGAAATCCGCGACAATGCTCTCAAGTTCATCGACAAGGCGAGGGCCGACAACAAACCGTTCTTCCTATGGCTCAACCCGACTCGGATGCACATCGTCACGCACCTGTCGCCGAAATACGAGGCGATGCGCAACTCCCAGAACGGCTGGTCCATCCATGAGGCCGGTATGGCGCAGCTCGACGATGACATCGGCCTCGTGATGAACAAGCTTCGGGACGCCGGTGTGGACGACAACACCATCGTCGTGTTCACCACTGACAACGGCACCGAGGTTTTTACTTGGCCTGATGGCGGACAGACCCCCTTCGCCCAGAGCAAGGGCACGGTGATGGAAGGCGGCTTCCGCGCACCGGCCATGATCCGCTGGCCCGGCAAGGTGCCGGCCGGCAAGGTCGAGAACGGTCTCATCTCCGGGCTCGACTGGTTCCCGACGCTCCTGACGGCCGCCGGAAACCCGAATATCACCGCCGAGCTGAAGCAGGGCAAGAAGATCGGTGACCGGACCTACAAGGTGCATCTGGATGGTTATGATCAAACCAACCTGATCACCGGTAAGGGTCCGTCCAATCGCCAGGAGATCTTCTACTTCGGCGAAAGCACGTTGGGCGCCGTGCGTTTCGGCGACTACAAGTATCGCTTCATCGACCAGCCGGGCGGCTGGCTGGGCGGCAAGACCCTTGTCGACGTGCCGTTCCTGACCAACCTGCGCCTCGATCCATTCGAGCGCACCGGCTGGCCCAATTCCGGGACCAGAGAGGGTGCGCAACAATATTTCGACTGGTTCAAGTACGAATTCTGGCGCTTCGTGTTCGTTCAGCAGCAAGTGGAGAAGCTGGCCATGACGGCGGTCGAGTTCCCGCCGATGCAAAAGGGCGCGAGCTTCAACCTTGAAGCCGTGAAGGGGCAAATCGAGGCAGCGCGGGCGGCCATAGCGAAGTAGGTTCGTAAGGGATCCTTATGCCCGCGGACAAACAGCCGTGGTTGCCCGCGTGCCATGAATCCTCAACACGTTCCGAGGCGTACGCTTTTGAGGTTAGGAGATTGGTTCGGCTCGACGCTACCGTGCCGGTCGCATGCAGCGGGCGGGCCATTCGCAAGCAGGAGGACTGACCATGCAACGCATCATGCTTCTGGCCGCGTTCGGTATGCTGACGGCCACCGCGCCGGCACTGGCCCAGGATCGGAATCCCGGGCCAGCGCTGCGCAACGGCGAGATCGTGATCCCGTCGGAGCGAGTCCTCGAGCGCGAGGCGGTGACGCAGCCACGGAACGAGTTCTCGAACAACGACGCCGTTGCCCTCGAGCAGATGGAGCGGCAGGACCGACGCATCGACCGAGAGGTCGAGAAGGGCATCTGCACGGATTGCTGAAGGAGCATTCAGTTCGAAAACTAAGGAGGAAACGGTGATGAGAATCCTATTGTCAGCCCTTGCCCTCACCTTGCTCGCAACCGCAGCGGCCGCACAGGTCGGACCACCGACGTCGCAGCGAACCTGCTCTGCCAACCGCCAACTTGTCATGCGGGACGGCGCGGTTGTCCTCGAAACCGGTCCCTCCACCTACGCCCGCTTCGTCAAGAACGGCTCGGAATGCATGGTCGACCAGTTCCCCGAGCCGGCATGGGTGCCGAGTTCGAACAATCCGCAATGCTTCATCGGCTACCGCTGCAAGGACGGCTCCGACGACTTTTGAGATTGCGTTTGCGTCAGCCGATCGAACAACTGCTCCAATGGGAGGCACACATGCGCGTTCGCCTGTGCTGGCTTGTCACCATCGCCCTGCTCGCAACCTGGGTCTCGGTTGCAGGCGCCCAGACCGATCCGCTGCCGTCTTGGAACGATGGCCCGGCGAAACAGGCGATCGTCGCGTTCGTGACCGATGTGACCCGGGAGGGCTCCCCGGACTTCGTTCCGCCACCGGAGCGGATCGCGACGTTCGACAACGACGGCACGCTGTGGATTGAGCAGCCGATCTACGTGCAGTTCGCCTACGCGCTCGACCGGGTGAAGGCGCTGGCGCCGCAGCATCCGGAATGGAAGGACACGCAGCCCTTCAAGGCCGTGCTCGAGGGCGACATGGCAGCGCTCGCCGCCACTGGCGAGAAAGGAGCGGTCGAGATCGTCGCCGCAACGCACGCCAGCATGACGCCGGAGGAATTCCGGCAAGGCGTCAAGGAATGGCTCGCGACCGCCAAGCACCCGCGCTTCGGCCGCCGCTACGACGAGCTCGTGTACCAGCCCATGCTGGAGGTCCTGACCTATCTGCGGGCCAACGGGTTCAAGACCTACATCGCGTCCGGCGGGGGAGCCGAGTTCATCCGAGCCTTTGCCGAGGAGCGCTACGGCATCCCGCCCGAGCAGGTCATCGGCTCCCGCATCGTAACGAAATACGAGCGCCGTGATGGCCAACCGACGCTGTTCCGCTTGCCCCGGGTCGACTTCGTGGACGACGGACCGGGCAAACCCGTCGGCATCAACCAGGAGATCGGCCGACGGCCCATTGCGGCCTTCGGGAACTCGGACGGCGATCTCGAGATGCTGCAATGGACCACCGAGGCGGGCAAGCTCCGGCTTGGTATTGTGGTGCATCACACCGATGCGGAGCGTGAATATGCCTACGACCGCCAGTCGCATGTGGGCAAGCTCGACAAGGCGCTCGATGCCGCGACGGCAGACCAATGGACCGTCGTCGACATGAAACGCGACTGGAAGACCATCTTCCCGGTCAGGCCGTAGGGGCAGTACGGGACGGTCCGCGCCCAGGAGGGAGCAATGACGGCTGCCCGCCCCACTGTCTTTTGGCTCACGATCGCCACCATCGCGCTGCTGATGCTGGTGCTGCTGCGTGAAATCCTCCTGCCGTTCGCGATCGGCATGGCACTCGCCTACCTGCTCGTCCCGGCCGTCGACAGGCTGGAGCGGGTCGGGATCAATCGCGGGCTGGCCGCCCTGATCCTCATCCTGCTGCTGGCCGTCGGCTTCGTCGGCCTAGTGCTGGTGATGCTCCCGGCCCTCGTGGGGGAGCTGAGATTCTTCATCGAGGAATTCCCGCGCTATGTCACGCGGGTCCAATCCCTCGTCGCCGACACCGGTCGGCCCTGGCTGCACAAGGTCATGGGCCAGGAACTCCGGATCGAGGAATCGGTCACGCACACGGCAGCCACGATGGGTTCTGCCTGGCTCAATGACATCATCCGCTCCGCATGGTCGGGCGGGAAGGCCTTGCTCTCCCTCCTCTCGCTGCTCGTGGTGGTGCCGATCGTCAGCATCTACCTCCTGTCGGACTGGGACCGGATGACCGCGACGATCGACGGCTGGTTGCCCGCGGGGCAGCGCGAGGACGTCCGGGCCCTCGGGCGGGAGATCCATGACACGGTGGCCGGCTTCGTGCGCGGGCAGATCGTCATCTGCCTGATCCTGGCCGTGTTCTATGTGATCGCCCTGAAGGTGACCGGGCTCAATCATGCCATCCTGATCGGCCTCACGGCCGGCCTGATCAGCTTTGTCCCCTATCTGGGGTTCGGCGTCGGCTTTGTCGTCGCCGCGTGCGTCGCGATCGCCCAGTTCTGGCCCGACTGGACGCCCCTGGCGGTCGTGGCCGGCATTTTCCTGCTCGGCGAAACGATCGCCGATTACGTCCTGTCGCCGCGGATCATCGGCAGCCGCGTCAAGCTCAACCCGGTCTGGCTGATGTTTGCGCTGTTCGCCTTCGGGTACCTGTTCGGCTTCGTGGGCCTGCTGGTCGCGATCCCGCTCGCCGCGTCACTGGGGGTGATCCTGCGGTTCGCGATGCGCAAGTCCCTGGCAGGCCCTGACCTCGACGCCGTGCCGACCCCATCCGCGGCCGACCCAAGGGGTGCGGTTGCAGATGGGGACGTAAGGGCGGGACAGCGTCGGCCTGGCGTCTCAAGAGACCGTTCGGCAGCTCCGGTCGGTCAAGGGGGACCTGATCCGCCGGGTTAGGGTGATGGGGTGACGCTCGTGCGTTGCGGATCCCGTGTGCCACAGAAGGGGGACCGCTCGGCACCGGAGCGTCTGGCCATTCTCCGGTCCGTGTGCTCAGATGCCCTGACCGGGCTCCACAGGGAGATTCATGTGAGACGAATTGGTCGAACCATGCCGCCCGGCATGTCCCTGCGCCACCTGTGTCGCAACCTCCTCATCCCCATCTGTGTCCTTGCAGGGACCGGGGGCCGGTGCTTGCAGCCGACCTGACGCCATCACCCCCGGCTCCCGTTGCCGAGGCGCCCCTCGCGATGCCCTCGGGATGGACATATCGCGTCACGCCCTACGGCTGGCTGACCGCGCTGAAGGGCACGCAGACGGTGCGCGGGCGCTCCGTGAAGGTCGATGCGAGCTTCATCGACATCGTCGAGAAGAGCGACTCCCTTGTAGCCCTGATGGGCAACGTCGAGGCCCGCAACGGCCCGTTTGCGCTGTACGGCGATCTGGTCTGGAGCAGGATCGGGGCCGAGGGCGGCAACGTCCGGACCCGCACGCTGGCGCCGGGTGTGAAGGGGACGCTCGGCACGTCCCTCAACCTCGACATCGAGATGGCCATCATCGAGGTCGGCGCCGCCTACGAGGTCGCGCGATCGGGACCGCTGGCCTTGGATATCCTTGGAGGCGCCCGCTACTGGTACCAGGAGGCGGACCTCTCGTTCGATGTCACAGGTGCGGTCGACATCGGTGACCTGAGCGTGGCCGGCGCTCGGGCCTTCGCCCGCTCCGGGTTCGTCGACTGGCTCGATCCCGTGATCGGCGCCCGCGTGCGCTATGCGGTGGCGCCGGGCCATGAGTTCTTCCTGCGCGGCGACATCGGGGGCTTCGGGGCCGGAAGCGACTTCTCGTGGCAGGCCATCGGCGGCTACGGCTTCGACTTCGGCACCTACCAGGGCGTCACGTTCTCGGGCGTAGTCGGCTACCGGGCCCTCTCCGTCGACTATGCGCAGGGCGAGGGCCGACGCCGCTACGAGTTCGACATGATCCAGCATGGGCCGATCCTCGGCATCAGCGCCCGGTTCTGATCTCACATACCTGTTTCCAGACGCCTGCGAGAAAGGACTCGAGAGAGGACAGGCGCCGAAGATCCGGAACGGGTCAACCTGAGCCATTGAGCTCGTGTCTATGAAGGTCAGCTCACGACGCCAACGCGGAATTTCGGCTAACGACAGCCCCGTGCCAATAGCTGCCGTTTGATGATGCCTCGGCCCTCATCGACATTCATAGCAATCTGCTGTCCTTGTTGCGTTCCAGCTCGACCTCGATCTCTGCCGCGAGATCCCGAACCAGCTCGCGGTACTCGGCGCAGCGTGCCGTCCGCACCGGAGATCCCGAGCGCTCCCAATGTACCAGGGCCGCCTGCGCCTCGGCGAAGTCCTCGCAGAGGGACATGAAGCTGTCATCCATCCGGGATAATGCCTCGATGGCATGCCCTCGGTCCGGGAAGCGGGCGATGGCGGTCTGGACAGCGTGATGCATGGTGTAATCCCGTTGCCGGCTCGGGCGGTGCGGGTGCGCCGCCCCACGATTGCCAGCATCGCCCCGTACCGCACGCGCGGGGAGTATGTTACTGTAGGTTACGGAAAGAGGCGTCTCGTACGCCCGCGGACAATGGACCGATCCATGCTCGGTGGAGGCGACGGCACTGTCGGTGCCTCGCCGCAGGCGCAGTTGCCGCCTGCGGCGGAGGACGTGCGCGCCCAGCTCGAGATCCTCCTCGCCAGCCCCGACCTCGACGCGCCTGCCCGGGCCCGCCGGTTCCTGCGCTATGTCGTCGAGGAGACGCTCGCCGGGCGCGCCGAGCGCATCAAGGCCTATGCCATCGGCACTGAGGTGTTCGAGCGCAACGCAGACTTCGATGCCCAGGGAGACCCGGTCGTGCGCATCGAGGCCGGACGGCTGCGCCGGGCACTGGAGCGCTACTATCTCTCGGGCGGCATACTGGACCCGGTGGTCATCACCATCCCCAAGGGGGGCTATGTCCCGCACTTCGCCTGGCGCACGGCGCCGGTTGCGGACGCCGGTTCTGGCCCGGCCTCCATGTCGCCTGTACCTCCGGCCGATTTGCCACGGCGCCTGACGCCATGGCTCGTCGCAGCTTCTGTCGCGGTTGCCTTCCCGGCCCTCCTCGGCGGGCTTGCCCTGTGGACCCCGTGGCGCGACGGCGCCCCCCACAGGTCCCAGGCACCGGCTGCATTTTCTCCCGGCGGGCCGACCCTCGTCGTGCTGCCGTTCGAGTCCATGGGTGAGCCATCGGCGAAGACCTACGCGGATGGCCTGACCGAGGAGGTCCTGAGCCAGTTCGCCCGCTTCAAGGAGATCACAGTCCTCGGGCGGGAGACGTCGCGCAGCATCCTGCCGGGAACCGATACGGCCCGTATCCGCCGTGACCTCGGCGTGCGCTACGTGCTCGAGGGTAGCGTCCGGGCCGCGGCGCAGCGCCTGCGCATCACGGGCCGGCTCCTCGATGCACAGACCAGCGCCGTCCTGTGGTCGCAGACCTACGACGAGGACTTGCAGGTCCGGGACCTTTTCACGATCCAGGACGACGTTGCGCGCAGGATGGCCACCGCAGTGGCGCAGCCCTACGGCATCATTCAGCGGGCCGACCAGACTCGGGCCGGGGCTCATCCACCCGACGACCTCGAGGCCTATGCGTGCACGCTGCGGTTCTACGATTACCGGGCCGCGCTGTCGGAGGAGAACCATGCAGCAAACCGTGCCTGCCTGGAACGGGCCGTAGCGCTCCATCCGGATTATGCGACCGCGTGGGCGATGCTGTCCGTTCTGTATCTCGACGAGGACCGCTTCGGGTTCAATCCGAGGGCGGGGTCCAGCACCCCGATCCAGCGCTCGCTCGACGCCGCCCGCCGGGCAATCCGCCTCGATCCGGAGAACGTGCGGGCGCTCCAGGCCCTGATGATGGCGCTGTTCTTCGACCAGAAGCCAACGGAGGCGCTGGAGGTGGGCGAGCGGGCAGTGGAGCTGAACCCGAACGACACCGAGCTGCTCGGCGCGTTCGGGACCTGTCTCAGCCAGGCGGGCGCGTGGCAGCGCGGCGCCGAGTTGATCGAGCAGGCGCTTACCCGCAACCCGGGCCATTCCGGCTACTACAGCGGGGTTCTGGCGGTCTACGCCTACATGCAGCACGACTACGCCCGCGCCGAGACCCTGATCCGGCAGGCGGCGCTGGAGAAGTTCCCGCTCTACCACTTCGTCGCTGCCGTCATCTACGCCCAGCTCGGCAAGGCATCCGAAGCCGCCGAGGCCCGCGACCAGTTTCTGCGCATGCGCCCGACGATCTTCGAGCACTGGGACGACGAGCTGGCCAAGCGGAACTACCGGCCGGAGGACGCGGCCCATTATGCCGAAGGTGCTCGCAAAGCCGGCTTCCCGGTGCCGGCCCGGACGGCCGCGGAAACGGCCCTCGAGGCATCGGCATCCCCGCACTGACGGGCGCCACCACCACGTAACCTACAGGATGCTACAGGCGCGGACGCTCCGCCGTTGCTAGCTTCTGCACATGGCGGCCCGATGGACACCGCGCAGGGCGCCATCGGGCGAGTACCCGCAGGTCAGGAATGTCCACCATCACGGGTCAGCCGAGTGCCGCGCAGTCCTTGGAATCCGAACGCAACGGAGATCTGTCATGACGATGAAGCTGACCCGCCGCCAGGCGGCCATCGGTGCCTTGAGCCTGCTCGCCGGAACGACGATGAGCAACGTCAGCGAGGCCCATCTGGGCGAGCTGCTGGGCCTCGATGAAGGTCTGGAGGACTTCTGGCTGGCAACCGACGCCTACATCTACGGCTACCCGCTGGTCACCATGGAGATGACACGCCGGGTCATCACCAACGTGGCCGCTCCCGAGGGCACCCGGGCGCCGATGGGCCAGGTCATCAAGCTGCGGCACTACCCGGATGCCACCTTCCGCGACGTAACCGCGCCCAACGCCGACACGCTCTACACAACGGCGTTCTTCGACGTTGGCAAGGAGCCCTGGGTGCTGAGCCTGCCGGACATGAAGGACCGCTACTTCCTCATGCCGATGCTAGACGGCTGGACGACGGTGTTCCAGGTTCCCGGCAAGCGCACGACGGGCACCGGCACCCAGACCTATGCCATCACCGGACCGGGCTGGACCGGTACGCTGCCGGCGGGCATCAAGGAGTACAAGTCGCCGACCAATATCGTCTGGTTGCTGGGCCGCATCTACTGTACTGGCACGCCGGAGGATTACGCCGAGGTGCATGCACTCCAGGACCAAGTCAAGCTGGTGCCGCTCAGCGCCTACGGCAAGCCGTACACGCCGCCTGCCGGCAAGGTCGATCCCTCGGTCGACATGAAGACCGCCGTGCGCGACCAGGTGAACCGCATGGACGCGGTGGCCTACTTCACTCTGTTGGCGGAGTTGATGAAGACGAACCCGCCGTCGGCGGCCGATGCCCCTGCGCTTGCGAAGTTCGCCAGGATCGGGCTCGTTCCCGGTCAGGACTTCGATGCGAGCAAGCTGCGTGCCGACTTCGCCAAGCGTATTCCGGAGATCGCCAACGACCGGATCATGATCCAGTTCAAGATCAACAAAGACGTCCATGACATCGACGGCTGGGGCTTCACGACGAAGACCGGCATCTACGGCACCGACTACCTGATGCGGGCCCTCGTCACGGCGATCGGTCTCGGGGCCAACCGCCCGCAGGACGCGGTCTATCCGACCTCGCAGAAGGACGGCGACAGCCGGACCTATGACGGGGCCAACAAGTACGTGATGCGCTTCGCCAAGGGCCAGTTGCCGCCGGTGGAGGGCTTCTGGTCGCTGACGATGTACGACGGCGGCTATTTCTTCGTGCCCAACCCGATCAACCGCTACTCGATCAGCGCCCGGCAGGACCTGAAGGCCAATCCGGACGGCTCGGTCGACCTCTACATCCAGAAGGACTCACCCGGAGCCGACAAGGAGTCGAACTGGCTGCCAGCACCGGCCGGCAAGTTCATCCTGATGCTGCGGATGTACTGGCCGAACGAGACCAACCCCTCGATCATCGACGGCACCTGGACGATCCCGCCGGTCAGGAAGGTCGGTGACCGGGCATAGCCAAGCGACGACGCCTGTCGTTCAAACCCAGAGGAGGAACCGATGAGATATCTGCTCACATTGTCCGTGCTCGCGTTAACGGCGTCGGCCGCCGTGGCCCAGGTTGGACCGGCGACGTCGCAGCGGACCTGCGGGGCCAACCGCCAGCTCGTGCTGAAGGAGGGTGCGGTCGTCCTCGACACCGGGCCTTCCACCTACGCCCGCTTTGTCAGGAGCGGCGCCGAATGCACTGTGGACCAGTTCCCCGAGCCGGCCTGGGTTCCGAGCTCCAACAACCCGCAGTGCTTCATCGGCTATCGCTGCAAGGACGGGTCGGACGATTTCTGACACCAATTCGATGCGGCTGCCCGAGACCGGCGCGTCCGCCCGGGCTTGGTGCCGGCCGCTCGAAGGCCGCCAAGAAAACGTGTGCAGGGGGCAGCCTCGACCGGGTGTTGAGGATCATCGAGAGGAGACCATCATGAAGACGTCGTTTTCGATCGCAGTGCTCCCGTTGGCGTTATTGTGTGCCAGCCCAGCCCTTGCCCAGGCTCCACAGAGCATGTGCAACATCGCCGGCAATCGGGCCATCATGGGAGCCAACATGGAGGGCGCCTTCGAGGTCCAGGCCGGGCAGGGATGCATGTCCGACATCAGCCCGCAAGGCACGCTCGCCAGCTCGGAGGTGAGCCAGCGGCCGCAGCATGGCACCCTAACCATGGTCGACAAGGACACGTGGACCTACACGCCCGCCCCGGGCTACAGCGGTCCCGATGCCTTCGCGATCACCGCAAAGGGGCAGAGCATCGATGAGAAGCCTGGCACATCCGTGCTCAGCTACAGGGTTACCGTGAGGTAGCCCTAAGCGCCAACAGGAGGTGCCGGGGTCGCGAGACCTCGGCATCGGCAGGCAAGCGACGCGCTGCACGGGACCCCGCCCAGGAGGTCGTGGCTGCAAAGGCTGCCGTCGCCCGGATCGCAACCTGCTCAGATGTCTCGGTGGAATTGCGGGGAGGTCCCGATGAAACGATCTGATCGAAGCAGGCCGCCGGACATGCGGTTGCGACGCTTTTTCGGCCATGTCGTACTGTCGTTCGGACTTCTTGCCGGAACGGGTGGTGCGGCAGTTGCGACCGACGTGCCCGCCACTCGCATGCTCGTCGTGGAGGCTCTGCCGTCCCTGCCCTCCTGGAGCTACCGCTTCACACCCTATGGCTGGCTCACGGCATTGAATGGGACCCAGACAGTGCGCGGACGCTCCGTAAAGGTCGATGCGAGCTTCGCGGACATCGTCGAGAAGAGCGACACGCTTGTGGGCCTGATGGGCGATGTCGAGGCTCGCAACGGCCCATTGGCCCTGATGGGCAACGTAGTCTGGAGCAGCATCGGCTTCGAACGCAATGACGTCAGGACGCGCACGCCCGCGCCGGGCGTCACGACAACCGTCGGTCGGGCCCTCGGCCTGGACATCCAAATGGCCATCGCGGAGGTCGGGGCGGCATACGAGGTCGCCCGCTTCGGTGCGCTCGCCTTCGACGTCCTCGGCGGCGCCCGTTACTGGTACCAGGAGGCGGACCTCTCGTTCGAGGTCGATCGGACCATAGGGATCGCCGACCTCGAGGTCGCAGGAGCCCGGGCCTTTGCCCGCTCCGGGTCCGTCGACTGGCTCGACCCCATGCTCGGCGCACGGTTGCGCTGCACCGTGGCGCCGGGACACGAACTCTGGCTGCGCGGTGACATCGGCGGCTTCGGGGTCGGCAGCGACGTCTCCTGGCAGGCCATTGGCGCCTACGGGTTCGAGTTCGGCACCTATCAGGGCATCACCTTCTCGGGCGTAGTCGGCTACCGGGCCCTGTATGTCGACTATGTCCAGGGCGAGGGCCGGCAGCGCTATGAGTTCGACATGCTCCAGCACGGACCCGTGCTCGGCCTCAGCGCACGGTTCTGATCCGCGGCAGGTGAACACGCCGGTTAATTGACATGGCTGCGGAATGCGGGAGGTCTGGAGTGGGTCAGGAACTGTGATTCCCTGCGCGTTTGGAACGTCCGGTTCGATGAGGATTGCTGCCTTCGAGCTTAGGTCTCAGGAGTGCCATTTCGAGACATTTGGGGTGCTCTTAGCAATCACAGGCCAAGAGCCAATTCAGACCGTCACCTGAGTCCCGACCTCGACCACGCGCCCGGTGGGGATCCGGCTCAGCGTCACAAAATGCGGTGCGGCAAAGAGGAGAGCTGATTCCACGCAAGTGTCTAAGACGGGCATCAGCTTCTCGACCATGGCTGTGTTGTGATGGCGTTAAACCAGCCATTCAGTTTGCCAAGAAGCCTGCCAAGACCCTCGGGTCCACGTTGCCACCGCTGATGATGATGCCGACCCGTTGCCCGGGACAACGAACCATCCCGTTCAGGGCGGCCGCGGCGGCCAGACAGCCGGTAGGCTCCACCACGATCTTCATCCGTTCGACAAAGAAGCGCATGGCCTCCACCAGCATGGCATCCGACACGGTCACGATATCCTCAGCCCAAGCGCGGATGATCGGGAAGGTCCTCTGGCCGAGATAGGTCGTCTGCGCCCCATCGGCAATGGTGGCTGGAACCGGGATCCGCACGATTGAACCTGTTCTGAAGGATTGCTGACCGTCATTGCCGGCCTCGGGCTCGACACCAAAGATCCGGCAGTCTGGGGAGAGCGCCTTGGCCGCCAGTGCCGATCCGGCAAGTAATCCGCCACCACCAAGAGGCACAATGAGGGCATCCAGGGGGCCGACCTCCTCAATCAGTTCCTTCGCGGCCGTACCCTGACCGGCAATCACGTCCTCGTGGTCGTAAGGAGGAATAAGAGTCAGGCCCCGCTCGGCCGACAATTGCCTCCCGATTGCCTCGCGGTCATCGGTGTAGCGATCATACGGGACGACCTCTCCGCCATAGCCTTCGGTCGCCGCCACCTTCATCGCTGGGGCATCCTGTGGCATGACGATGACGGTTGGCACACCCTGCAACTGACCTGCATAGGCGATGGCCTGGGCATGATTGCCCGACGAGAATGCCACCACTCCGCGCCGCTTGGCTTCGGCGGAAAGCCGCGCAATCGCATTATAGGCGCCGCGGAACTTAAAGGCTCCGGCTCGTTGCAGGTTCTCGGCCTTAAAGAAGAGCGTCGCGCCGGTCCGGGCATCGGCGGTGCGAGAGGTGAGGACCGGAGTGCGGTGAGCGATCCCCGCGATGCGCTCAGCCGCCGCAACCACATCGTTATAGGTTGGTAGCAGCACCGGAGCAGGTGTGGGGGATTGCAGCTCGTTTTGTACTTGCATACTCGTTCCTCATTCGCCGATCTGAGTGTGCACGGTAATTTTACATCCGGCCAATCTTCGCGAAGTCAGCGTCAATCGCTACGGGGAGCATATTCGAATAAGATGGACCGCCTAGGTCAACCTAGGAAATCTGCTGCCTTTCAGGAACGTCCGCTGTTCCCTGCTTGAACAGGCATTCGGCTCATTCCCGGGATATGCCAACATTGGACCTTTGCACCACAGCCGGTTTGGCCATCGGCATCAGGTTCGGCGGAGGAATAGCCAAGCCTGGGCAGCCAGCGCAGTCCAGCCCTGCCCTCTGCGACCAAAGCTGGTACAATCACTCCCAAGTGTTGTGAAAGACCGTTCTCTGGGCCAGACGACCCAGCTCCACGGAGCCAAGCACGATGGTTGTACACACGCGCCAAGACCTACAGGCTCTGATCTTTACCTCTGAGCAGGCGGCAGAGCACCACATCGCATTGGCAAAGCGGGCCTACACGGAGTTTCAGCGCCTGTTCCATGAGCGCCGAGCCGGGGACGCGCTACTCCGGGCCGATAAATACCGAAAGGCGCTCTACCAGCTTCAGGCAACACATGAAGGTCGATCTGCCCCTGCAGAATAGACCTATCCTGCCCTGGCGATTGCTCCGGCAGCAGACAACGGGAGGCTCCGGTGCACGCTTCCACCTTCCTGATCGGCGCGGGCTCAACGGGGGCTCGCATCCAGGAGTGTGACTGGTCGGCCTCACCGCTCGGCCCCGTCGAGACATGGCCTCAGACGTTGCGCCTGGCTCTCGGCCTCATGCTCCAATCCCAGTTCCCGATCTATCTTGCATGGGGGCCGGAGCTCATCAGCTTCTACAACGATGCCTTTCGTCCGCTCCTCGGATCCAAGCCGGAGGCTCTGGGACAGCCCGCGCACCAGATCTGGCCTGAGGTCTGGGACATCATGGGTCCAGTGGCCGCGCGTGCTCTTCAGGGCGAGGCGAGCTACTTCGAGGACCTGCCGCTCACCCTGGAGCGCTACGGCTATCCCGAGGAGACCTGGTGGACGCTCTCCTACAGCCCAATCCGCGATGAAGCCGGTGCCATCCAGGGGCTGTTGGTCATCGTGCAGGAGACCACCGTTCGGGTTCTGACCGAGCGCCGCCTTCGCTTTCTGCTCGAGCTCAAGCGGCGCCTGCGGGATCTAGCGGACCCGCACGAGGTCATGGCCACCGCCGCGGCGATGCTCGGCCGGCAGCTTGGCGCCACCCGGGTCGGCTACGGCGAGATCGACGACACGGGCGAGTTCCTGACGGTCGAACGCGACTGGAGCGCCGACGCAACCGCTACCTTTGCCGGTCAGTACCGCCTCCTGGCCTTTGGCCGGCCCATCATCGAAGAGCTGCGGGCGGGCCACACGGTTTGTGTGAACGATGTATCAGCCGATCCCCGCACCACAGAGGAAACCGTCGCGGCGGAGTTCGTCCGCACCGGCAAGCCAGCCACCATCATCGTGCCGCTCGTCCGCAACGGCCGCTGGCTCGCGTCACTGTACATCCATCAGGCCGAGCCGCGTCACTGGCGCGAGGACGAGGTGCGGCTGGCCGAGGAGGTCGCCGAGCGCACTTGGACAGCGGTACTGCGGGCCCGGGCCGAGACCACCCTGCGGCAGAGTGAGGAGCGCTACCGTCAGCTCTCCGAGGCAGTGCCCCAGATCGTGTGGTCGGCCGATGCCGAGGGTCGGATCGACTTCTTCAACTCGCGTTGGTTTGCTTACACGGGCTTACCCGACGAGCAAGGCTACTCTGAAGGCTGGCAAAGGGCGGTCCATCCCGAGGACCGTCCTCGCATTCTGCCAGCTCGGGCAGAGGCGATCCGGACTGGCACCGCCATTGAGTTCGAGTACCGCCTCCGGCGCGCCGATGGGACATATCGCTGGCATCTGAGCCGCGCGGTGCCAGTGCGCGATGAGCAAGGCCAGGTGGTGCGCTGGATCGGCACCTTCACCGACATTGACGACCACAAGCGGGCCGAGGAGGCGCTGCGCCAGAGCGAGGAGCGCTTCCGGCGCTTTGCCGAGCACTCCACGGCGGTGTTCTGGACCGTTGACGTCGGGACGATGGAGCTGGAGTTCCTGAGCCCCTCGTTTCAGCAGGTCTGGGGCGAGAGGCCCGAGGCGGCGCCGCGCAACTTCGACCAGTGGACCGCCACGCTTCATCCTGCTGACCGGGAGGCGGCGCTCACCACGCTCCACAAGATCCGGGAGAAGGGCGAGGCAGTGATCTGGGAGTACCGGATCCTGCGGCCGGACGGAGCGGTGCGCTGGGTCCAGAACACCGCGTTTCCGATCCGGGACGAGCTCGGGCAGGTGGTGCGGGTGGCAGGCATCGCCCAGGACATCACCCAGCATGACGGCTCGATGATCTATGTGGTGGATGGCCACGACGCCTCACTGCGCGACCTGGCGGTGCTGCTTCAGGGCGCCGGTTATCAGGTCAAGGTGTTCGACAGCGCCCGCAGTTTCCTGGAGGTGGCATCGGTGCTGGTGCCCGGCTGCGTGGTGCTCGACACCCGGACACCTGCGGCCGGGGAGCTGACGATCCCGCGGGAGCTCAAGGCACGGCGGCTCGGTCTGCCGGTGATCGTGATTGGCGCCGCCCATGGCGAGGTGGCCATCGGGGTGCAGGCGATGAAGGCAGGAGCATCCGACTTCCTCACGGTCCCCTATCGGCCGGAGCAACTCCTGGAGGCGGTGGCGACCGCCCTCGCGTCGATCCGGGATCTAACCGAACGGGATCAGGCCGCGGAGATGGCCAAGGCGCGCATTGCGGCTCTGTCCACGCGCGAGCGGGAGGTGCTGGACGGGCTCCTTGCCGGCGGCACGAACAAGACGATTGCACGAGACCTCGGCATCAGCCCGCGCACGGTCGAGGCACACCGGGCCCGGATCATGGAGCGGCTCGGGGCGCACAGTCTGCCCGAACTGGTGCAGATTGCCATGGCGGCCGGCCTGCAGACCGGCCCTGCGGACGGGTGATCCTGCTGCCCGCTAAGGCACGGCGGATGCAGGAGGACCGTCCGGCTCTCTCACTCCTCAAGGCTTTGGCTGCGCTGCGCCCGAGCTTCCGACGGACTCCACCACCTGTCCGGCTTCGTCGGTGATCTCGATGACTGTATCGCACCTAAGGTCCGGCACTTCCACCACGAGTTCCCGCGCCACTCTCCGGGCTTCTGCACGGGCGGCGTCAAGGTCTGGGACCTCGATGCCGTCTGGATCGACCTCAAGCTTACCTCTGGTCCGGATGTGGAGGTAGTAGAGCGGCATGGCTGTGACAGACCTCATGAGGGTCCACGGCGTTAGGATAGAGCCGCTGGAAAGCTGCCAACCTGCGTCGGACGCGGCAGGTCGAAGAGGGCGACTGTGTCCGTGTGGGCCGGAAGCCGGGGTGGCAGTTCATCCGTGCACACCCCCGCTGTCGCTGCCTCGGTGGGCAGCCCTTCCCTAAACTTCAGGCTGCTCTCCGGCCTGTGATTGCCCTGGATTACCGGGCAGCCAGGCTGAGGGCCAGTCGGGAATGCCCTAGGGATTATTCCGCACTGGCTATGACGGTCCGTCTGGCGGAAGGCCGAGTGGGGCAGGCAGGTCTTGACCTGTGCATGGTACGATCATGTGTGGCTAAGCCGTCTAGGTCGGGCTGAGCTCAAGTGGCTCATAGGCCTCTTTCCTCTCCTTCAGTCCTCTGACGTCCACAGCTGGCGAGGTGCGGTGATGAGTTCTGCTTTGTGCTCGCCGATGAAGTGACGCAGTGCAGGATAAAGTGACGAGCCTGAGCCAGATGCTTCGGCAAGATCAAAGAGCCGTGTTGGGTCAGGGGCGGCCTTTTAATCGCGCCATCTATAGGTCGGCTTCAATCTCAATAGCAGTCTCTCCTTACTGAGCCATCGTTCCATTGGACCCTGCCCATTCAGAACGTTCCACTGCTCCAGCATGCGTGTTCTAGAAGAGTGGCCGATAATAGCTGGAACGGCCAAGCTTGGCAGGTCTAGGATTGCAGTGGAACGGAGACGGCCGGTCCTACCGGAGTTCTGTGACACGCGAACAGAAGCCGATGCCAATTGTTTGCAACCCGTTGCAAAACACCGCTGTGACCTCTCGGTTATGGCCTGTTCCAATGCTCTGCACTCCCCATGCGTCAAGAGCATCGGCAAGCCTGGTGTTCTGGTTCAACTTGGGTATCCCTTTTCCACACCATCGATGGACTGGTTCAAGAAATACTTCTTGACCGTTCATAGTAAACCGGTAGCATGTGAACCATCTTAACTGAACCTATGGTGTTTCAGATGTTCGTCCGGGCATATCTTCGGGCTTCTACCAATGACCAGGATGCAAGCCGGGCTCGGCAGCAACTGGAGGCCTTCGCCGCTGAACACGGCCTGCACATTGCGGCTTTCTATGTCGAGAACGAGAGTGGTGCGAAGCTGGCACGGCCCGAACTCTTCCGGCTGCTGTCCGACGCACGGCCCGGTGACGTGCTCTTGATCGAACAGGTGGACCGTCTATCGCGTCTCACCGCCTCAGATTGGGCGAAGCTGAAGGCGGAACTGGCCGCACGTCACGTTCGCGTTGTGGCGCTGGACCTCCCCACGTCGTGGATGATGGCGACCACCAACACCGATGACTTCACGGCCCGGATGTTTGATGCCGTCAACGGCATGCTGCTGGACATGCTGGCCGCTGTGGCCCGCAAGGACTACGAGGATCGTCGCCGTCGCCAGGAACAGGGGCAGGCTAAAGCCAAGGCCCAAGGCCTCTACAAAGGCCGGAAAGAGGACACCGCTCGCAATGCCGGTATCGCGGCGATGCTCAAGGCTCGCTCGTCATGGTCGCAGATACAGGCTGCTACGGGCTGTAGTCGTGCCACGATAGCCAAGATTGCAAAGCGAGCCGAAGCAAAACTGGACGGGTAAATCCCAGCCTCAGTGAAATGCTGATAGACACCTGAGGCCTCTGACGCAACTTCCTAGAAGTCGGTGCACCGATCCGCGCCAGACAGACTTCATCATCCCGGAGCGAAGTGCGATTCCCTCATGTCTAAATGAAGTGACGGGGCGCAAAGCTCTCCAGTCTATTAACAACATCTTAAGGTGTAGGTCCCTCGCCGACCCAAAGTGTTGGAATTTGGCCACAGTGAGTCCAAGATCCGTCGTCTACAAGGACCAAACCCCTCCAGCGCGCTTGATCAGACCTCATCGCTAGGTAATGTGGCTTCAGCGACGGGGGCACCCCGGTCGTGATTTGGTGGTTTCCGGCCAAGGGGGCTGGAAACGCTAAGTCCTAGGGGAAAAGGGACGTGTTTAGGCTTCGTTGAAGCACTCGAGGCACAA